>MGOW01000015.1 GCA_001797255.1 Clostridiales bacterium GWE2_32_10 | reverse complement strand
TTTAGCAATCAATGTATCTATTCCCATCTTCTTTGTCCTATGAATATTTCCAGTTTGTGCTTCTTCTACCTCATATTCACATTCTTCTATATCATCTGCTCCTTCCTCTATATATTTCTTATATTCCGCTCTTGCTTTCACTTTATTGTGCGATAATATATTTAGAACAAAGCTAGTATCAACAAAATCCGCTTTTCCTCTTATATATTTACTATAACTACTCCATTCATAATTAGCATCTTTCGTTATATTTGCTTCTACAGGATTTCTATGTATGTATTTTGTTAGATGTAGCAGGTATCCGTCTTTGTTACATACTATCGCCTTATATCTTTGCTGAAACACATGCCCTGTTCGCTTATATTTTCTATTATAGTCTTGGGTATAAACCAGCTGTATTCCTTGCATTATTTTAGATAATGGTGTTTCATTAACTTCTATCAATAAATGTACATGGTTATCCATTATACAATACGCATAAATCAAAAATTTATATCTTTCCTTATATTTCTTTATTGTTTCTATGTATTTCTTCTTATCCTCAGGTTTTTTCAAGACATATTCCCCATTATTCCCCCTTGCCATAACATGGTATAACGCCCCACTATAATGCATTCTCTGTTTTCTTGCCACCTATTATCACCTCATAATTCTTTAAATATATTTTATCCTATTTTTAATAACTTTGGTTGAATAAGTGAATAATTCAGACCTGACCCTAGTTGTTCTTGCCCCTTATATATCCAGCTTAAAATTAGCTATAATCTCCGTCAATCCATACATTACATAATCAAAACACAACATCAATATCGCAAGCAATAACGGAATCAGTATCATATATTTCTTATTCCTCTTGCCTGCTTGTTTTATTTTTTGCCATTCTATTGCCCCTTCGGCTAGTGCCTCCATGTTTTGTACCGTTGTCTCTACACCTGTGGTAATTGTGAGCTTTATAGTTTCTAACAGCTCTAGCAACTCGTCATCTAGGCTGTTATCACGTATCATTTCGTTTATGGCTTGCTCTCCTTTGCCGTTTTTGATGCTGTAGTTTATCTTTTCAAATGTTTTTTTATATACATCTGTAACCTCTATTATATTCTCTACTATATTACTCGTTCTATATGGGGGTATTTTTGCAAATATGCAGTATGTAAATATGCTTATTATGGTTTCCCAGTGCTTTTTGTCTTCTATTAAATATTGTCTTAAAAAGCAAAGTATATCTGGTATGAAGTATATTAGTATGGCTAGGAATAGACTTAACATATATTCATCTACGCCTTCCTCTATGAGATTAATGTCTATTAGTTTTTGAATTATCCTTTTTGCAGTTATTTCACTACTTTCAGTAATGCTAGAATGATTTTGTTTAATATATTCACTGGTACATTTAACATACTCGCCGATATTTCTATCATTTACTTCGTTTATATTTATCTTTGTCTTGAGATTATCATACATCTTCTTTTCCTTTGTTTCGTCCTCATCTGTTGCTTTAAGTCTTACATCAGTCGAGAGCTTGCCATAGTTTATATTTTGGGCTATTTCATTAATCTTGCTTTCTTTATCTGTAATTACTACATTTACAAAAAGAAGTGCACTCAAAATAAGTAAGATGTATTTTGCAAAGACATATTTATAAACAGGTATATCCCAACCTGCTTCAAATAGTTTCTTTTTTATCTTTTTATATTGCTTAGTCTTTTCTTCTGGTAGCACAAATCCAAACTTTTTGTAGATCTCTTTTAGAAATAAGCTTTTATGATGTTTGCCGTAAAGTTTTTTGTAATACCGATATTTTAAGTAAATGATTACTATATTTATAAAAATTATTGTAATTACTAATATATTTAGAACATTTATTATTGTTAGCATGTCAACCTCCAGTTTATCACTTTACCCTTCTTATCCAGTTTACTACCATTGCTGATAATATTGATGTAATTAGTATTAGTGATGCTTTTGTTTGAGCTTCAAGACCTAGATACACATTCTCATATTCCATAGCTTCAAGTATCATACCGTTGTAAATCTGGGTAAATGGTATGACAATTAGAGGTAATAGCAGAAGTCCCTCTTCTATCCACAAAAACTCCATATTATTTAATCCTTGTGTTAGATTTACAAAGTTTATTATATATGTAAGCTTATTTAAATTAGGTGCTATTGCATCCTTGTCTCCATCTCGTTTCGCGAATAATACTAGGTTGCAAAGTAGCTTTAGCCACACTGAGGGCATATTTTTCTTTAGATATTCCATCTCCTGCATGTAGTTCTCTTTGTTTATTGCTATCTTTATTTTTTGCAAATATACTTTATTTTCATCCTTCATTCTATGTATGGAGTCATCTAAAGCCTTGTTTAAATTTCCGTTATAGTGTCTATAATAATATCCAAAAATTCTTATCATCTGTGGCAATTTCTTTTTAAACTTGTTTTCTATTAATTCTAATATAAGCTCTAATGTTGACTTTGCTATTATCAATGCAGCTACTAGGGCAATCAATTTATGATACCAAAGCTCATGAAATATCGATATACAAAATGCAAAATATAAAAACCCTACAATCATTGCAGCTATTGTAATCTTCAACGACATTTGCATGTTTTCTCTTTCAGTTCGCTGATTTATCCTAGATAACCGCCTAGCCACTCCGCCGAGTAATTTAGGGTATGTATTTTTTCTGTAGTTAAAATTTTTTATCACGCCATCACCTATTTTCCTTTTATTTCCCACCTATCTCCCTATCTATCAGCTCCACAAGTCTACTCATATGCTCCTCGCCTTCCCTTGTTTTGCGTGCCTTCTCTATCATCCTTTCGGATGGATAGTTTACAAATTTCAACCTTCCATCTATATCTGCTTCCATTATATAGTTAAGTCTATACATATTATTTACATTTCCTTTTAGATTTTCTATTAGTACCATCTTTTCGAGCTTTTCTTTATCCATGTTAATGTCGAAATCCATATCATTTGTAGAGTTAACAAGTGGTATTATTTCTACTATTTTGCTTATCATTCGCTTGCCATTTAATATTTCGTGTTGGAATATGCAGTTTATGTAGCTTATTATATCCATTACGGCACTTTGTTCAGTAGAGTACTTTCCTGTGCCCATTAGCATATTTTTTAGTCTAGGCACTGTTGTCTCTGGATTAACTACGTGTGTGGTGCACCACGGTAATGTTCATTAAATATTGTTTTTGCTTACTTTTATAACCCTTACAGTAAATACAGACTTACTTGAGTAAACTGCTATATTCATGCTGTTCTGCCTAATAAAAACTATTTTAAATAATTGTTTTTATTAACAACTTTTTTACCTGTTTTTTCTTCTATATTTTTACGGGCATTATTTGCTATATCTCCACCATCTTTAGCATCTTCCTTTAATAATTTCATACCTTGACTATCTCTAACTCTATGCAATTCTGCGGTAGTGGCTTCTCCCAATGTAACTAAAGCCAATTCAAGCGTAGACATATGATCACGTAAGTTCTGGTAAGGTTTACTTAATCCTTTTAATTCTTTATATTCGTTAACCTTTAAACCAAATGTAGCCTCTGATATTTCGTTCGTTAAAATGGCATAATCTAAATTGTTTTTTGCTCCTCTATCTTTCCATTCTTTTGTTAATTCATCACGAATAGCTTTGTTTTTTAATCTTCCATCAATCCAGTTGTCGTCTCTACCTTGTTTTTTATACAATTCCCTAGCTCTATCAAAAGCAAGTTCAGGATTTTGTATTTCTTCGATACGCTCTTTACCTAATTGTGCAAGCCATTGTTTAAAAGGCTCAGCATTTGGTGATGGCACAGATTGCACGAGACGTAAAATCCCCTTTGTATCAAGTACATCTGTTTTTCTAAGTTTACCGTCTTTAGCGATCATTTTCAACTGGTTACATTTTGTAACCAGTTCACTACCTTCCTCAGATAGCCTGTTTTTAAGTACTTTCCAATATGTTCTAGCATCATTGCTTTCTGTTAAAACTTCTATAACATCCACTACGGAAAAGTATAGAACATCATCTAACCATGCTTTTCTTATCTGTTTTTTTAATAAATCTAATTCATCGTTTTCCATTTCGACTCCCCCTGTCTCGTCTTTGGCGTTTTTACACCTCTATCATTAGTCTATTATATGTTACATCACACCCTCTTTGCTTATTAATTTCAAACCTTCTCTGCACATATAACTGATGTCTTCTGGCATACTATCAATACCAAACCACCCCACTTCAGCATGCTTACTCGGCTCCATATTTTTTGCGTCTCCTGATACATACTCACAGCGATATCCAAAACCAATCCAGTGCTTAGTTTCCTCTATAGTTTCTTTCACACTCATGATTTCTTTTACGCTAATCTCTACCCCTGTCTCTTCTTTTACTTCCCTTCTTATCGTATCTACTACTTTTTCTCCAAATTCAACTGTCCCACCAGGCAATTCATACATCTGCTTTCCCACACGCCTAATTAACAATACTTTCCCTCCATTTACAATAAAACCATATCCACCTACTCCAATACAATCTGTTCCTATTTTCATCACTCATCTCTCCCCATTTCTTCAAATTAATTTGGTAGTACCAAACTTATCTTGATACCTATCCCTTCCTCCACATTCTACCACATTTTACCTCATATTTCAACATGTTACTTAAAGTCACAACATCCTCTTTATCCCCTCTGGTATTTTCTTCTTAGTCTCTTCCTGAATCAAACTTATCAGCTGTCGCATATAATTAAATGCATTTTGTGCTTTATAAGCTTTTTTTACCATGTTTATCGATGGATAGTTCACAAAATTTAGCTTTCCAGTCTCATCACATTCCATTATGTAGTTTAGTCTATACATATTGTTAATGTTGCTTTTTAATTGCTGCACTATTAGCATCTTCTCAAGTTTTTCTTTTTCCATGTCCGCGCTTATTTCAAAATCATTTGTTGCATTTATGAGCGGTATTATTTCTACTATCTTCGTTATCATCCTTTTCCCGTCTAATATTTCATGCTGAAATATACAATTTATATAGCTGATTATATCCATTACGGCACTTTGTTCAGTAGAGTACTTTCCTGTGCCCATTAGCATATTTTTTAGTCTAGGTACTGTTGTCTCCGGATTAACTACGTGTGTGGTGCACCATGCACCAACGCTGACTGACTGTAGTAGCTGTATAAAAGAAAATAACGCCTCCCCATCTCTTATTTCTCCAACATCTGCCACATCTATTGACATTCTAAGGAGTGTCTTTACCGCATCAAGGAGAGTTTTATCGTTTGTTTTTTGAAGCTCTACTATTCTTTTATTATCGTACTTTTTTCTGTTGTGTTGCTCAAAATAATCTTCTATCGTTCCGATATGTAACGTATCATCTATTAGCCCTATTAGCGTAGACATTGTAGTTGTTTTTCCTGTTCCAAGACCACCTTGGTAAATTATGCTCTGTCCTGTCTTTACTAGAGTAGTTATCAATATCTTCTGTCTTTCATCGTCATATAAATCGTCAAGCGTAGCCTGCTTTTGGTTGAATATTCTTATTGCTATATGCCTTTCTGTGGAATATGGTTTTTGCACCACAGTTACTCTCGAATCATCAATTCTATGCGTTAGAACCTCTGGATTGCTATAATCAAGCTGTTTAGCACTTTTGTCAAATAAGATAGCCTTGTTTTGTATAAGCTCAATCCTGTTTTCTGTAATACACATAAAACTTAGCCTTATCTTATCTTTATCCCAACAATACACATAATCATCTGATATTCCTACTTCATTTATATTCTGATATACAAGAGCGTCAATCTCTGATAATCCATAAATCTCAGCGTATATCCTAGTTGCCACAATGTTTAGCTTATCTTCATATGCGAGCACTATATTTTCTTGATTGTATATTTTATTTATATCTTCACTGATATACTCATAACATATATTTTGACACATGCCTTCATTTCTTTTTTTTACATAATCATACTTTTCACGTATTCTTGAAAATGCATTTTTTGCATACCTACTTTCAAAGTGATATAACACAATATCGAATTTATCTCTGTCTGATATGTCCATCTCTTTAAAATTTATAGTATAGTCTATATTTTTTTCATCTACCCTATATTCATCAACTACTACTTCAGTAGCTTTCAAATCTTCATCTAGTTTATATATATCAAAACTGCTTGTTATCAGCTTTTTTATGTATTCTATCACTATCTTCCGTGACTTTTCGTCACCACTTAATGCAATATTTATCGTATCAAGCAATCCTCTCATTTTGTTTTGTTCTTGCCTAGTTTCAGGCATTTTATGAAGGTATTCTTGTATGTTTTTCTCAACCTGCCTAATCAAACTTTCTATGTTTAAAATATTTTTAATCTCCATCCACCAATCAATCCTTTTCGTTCGTATTTTGTCTGCAGCTTTACCTTACACTTACTAGCAACGTGTAACGCTATTTCTAACATATTGTTTATAAATAAATTTTTGCTACCTATGTTCTTTATAATGAACGAGTATAGGCTTCGCCTTTCACAAGCATCTGTAAACATATCTACATCATAATTTATTATAAAAATTTCGTTTGTAATATTATATTTTTTCACTACATTTGCTATAGTCATTTCCGAGCTGTACTCAAGCGGAAATTTGTTAAATACAATTATCGTATCATCGTTTTTTACTTTGTTTACTACATCACTCAGAATTAATTTATTGTACTCTGAAATATGCATCTTTATATCAGCACCTTGTAGTAGTTTTTCATTTGGACTATTTCCTGCATCTATTACTATAAAGTCAAATTTTCTCTTGCCGCTTTGTATTAATTTATCCACAAACTCGTTTGAGGTTTTCCCTTTTTTACTCTTTGATATTAGGTATAAATTTTCATTTATTATATCCGAATGATTTTCAATTACTTCTGGTTTGAGATTTTCTTCATATATTTTTATATTGTCTAAAGAATGTTTTATCTCAATATCCCCCTCTATAAATCGTTCTAAACAGCTCATTTCATTATCCAAATTGACAACTAACACTTTCTTACTCGTAACCTGCTGTATAACCACTCCGAGCGAAAATGCCACAGTACTAGCCCCAGCCCCATGCAAACAGCTCCCATACACAACAATAATCCTACCCTGCTTATTCATCCACTTTCACCTCTCACTTTCCATATCCTACTTCAGCTTTTATTTGCTTTTGTGGATTTATGTATACGGTTGTATACAATATGCTTTTATCATTACTTACCTCAAACATAGCCTTATTCATAAGCCTTCTTTCCTTCCCATTTATTTTAAACCATACCATTCCCCCATTTAGTTCCAATACCTCCTTCTTTGCCAAAACTACCATATCCGAATTTCCTACATCCTTTATCCTAACATCCACATAATCCCCTATCTTTAGATTTGACGGCAACTTTATCATATCATAATCCTGCACTCTCTCATCATCACCCAACCCCGTCTCCTCTACAATACTTTGTACTTTCTTCTCTTCATTTTGTACTTTGTTATTTGTACTTTGTACTTTAATACCAGTACTTTGTACCTTTTTAATAGGTTTATTAATATATATAAAAGCTACTATTACGCTTGCTGTGATTATCGTACCTACTAATATCCCTAACATTATATTGATTATTTTTTCGCTTTTTCTTGTGTAAGCCATTTTAGTACCGCCTCCTTTAGTTTATCAGCTTTGCTTACTTTTTTGTGTGTCTCATATAAACTCTTCGTTAAATTTAGAAAACTATTATAAGCAACATCATCGCCTTTATATATAGGCTGGCCTTTTTGTAATCTTTCTATATAGCTTTTTCTCTTTATGTTTGGTATCTTTTCGAATCTTCTATATGTCTTTAAACCTAAGGCTTTAAATCTAGAGTTTATAAACTTTAATAGGCATTCTTCTTCCTCCATTATATCACTATAGTCATTCATTATTATTTTTATGTTTTCGGTGTACACCTTATTTTTAGCATATTTGTTTAATATCTGCATTGTCCCAAACATATATTTTTCCTCTTGCTTTGCTACAAGCAATATCTGGTGTGCACAGTCATATAGCTTTTTACTACATACTTTGTTACATTCAATGAAAACTATATCAGAAAATTTTAATACCTTATTTATAAAAAGTATTATATTTTCTTCTGTTATCCTACCCATTTTATAAATAAACAGGTGTTTGTTTGGTTTTATTGCTATCCTTTTTATAGCATCATAGTCGTCTAAATCCACCACATATTGCATCATCTGTGTCTTTTGTACATCCCAAAATAATGTTATCCCAAATTTATCTGACATGTCTAATATTGTGGTGTTTATCTTATTTTTACTGTATATGTTAGCGACCCCGCTTATAATTGTAGACTTTCCTACTCCATTAGCCCCATTTACTAGAAATATTTTTTTGCCTGCTGGCATTATAGTTTTTTTACTTCTTATTTGTTCAAGCTCAACAAAGATTTCATCAACATCCCGATAGCGTTTATCTGCTTCTTCATTCAGGCATTTTTTTACTATACTTTTAAATTCATCAGAAATATTTATATTTATATCAAATCTTTCAAAGCTCCTTTTATATACTTCGCCTTCTACAAGCCTGTATATAAGAGCCCCCAAGCTATATATATCAGCACGTATGTCAATGTTTTTATTTGCATCCCATTGTTCAGGAGCTGCATAATTCTCTGTTCCAGATATAAATTTATCACTGCCCTTTAGAGCATCGTATATCTTTGATATACCAAAATCTATTAGATATAGCTTATCGTTTTTGCCTACAATGATATTTGATGGTTTGATATCTTTATATATTATAGGATTTGGCTTTAATCCATGAAGATATCTCATTAGATCTAATAGTTGTTCAAAGTATGTCATAACTTTACTTTCGCTTAATATTATATCCGTTTTCAGTTTTTGTTCTAATGTAATACCCTCTATATAAGTTTCAAATATATATACATACTTGTCATCTCTAAAAAAATCTATTATATATGGCATATTAGGATGATGTATTTTTGCTAAAATGTCTATTTCATAAGAAAAATCAAATTGCCTTTCATTTGCAACTTTCAATATTTTCACAACTGCAGTATTCCCTATTTTTATATTTTCACACAAATAAACATTGCTACTTGCTCCACTATTTACTAAGCTTATTATTTTATATTTATCATTTATAACCTTACCAATCAATATGTTTGCAGGATTATTTATAAGTATTGTATTGTCATCGTTAAAAGAGGGATTGCTTCGTACCTCGCAACGACACTGGTCATTTACAAATATTGTTTTATTGTCGTTCAATGTCAGCTTCACTCCTTACATACAAATTTAAAGCTTTCATTCGAGAATGTTATTATATCTCCATTTGCAAGCTTTCTGGTTTGTTCGTTTTCAAGTTTTTCATCATTCACATATGTACCATTCCTTGATCCTAAATCCTTTATTCCGTAAACTCCATCTGACTCTACTATTTCAGCTTGATGTCTGCTTATTGTAGCATTGCTTATATAAAAATCCACTTTATCTGGAATCTTGCCTATTTCAAATCTTTCTTTATTTATAATCACATCCTCATGCATACCGTCAATGCTTTTTAGATAGGCATAGTTAGGGATTACTATTGTTTTATCATCTTCATTTATATTAGTTTCTTCTTCTCTTTCTATTTCTATTTCTTTATCCATTTCAATCTTATTTTCTTGTTTAGTTATTATAATCCTATCCACTAAAAAATAATCAATAACAGCTCCTATTACTAATCCTCCTATAAGCTTATCTATATTTTGAACTAGCACTCCAACCTCCTCTAGCCACAATGCCAAACCAATAAATATTGCTATAAAAACTAGTTGAACAGTTATACCCTGAGGAGTTTTTAGTTTTTCTATAATTCCTGCGTTTACTTCTACAAGATTTTCTTTCTCCAAATTTTCGCTCGTTTCTATTTTATGAACAGACATTTGTGTCTGTTCCTTTATATTTTGAAATTCTTCTAGCATATTTTCAAGTTTAAATATATTGAAATTATCATTATTTACGTACATGACTACTTTTGAAATCATCACACTTATATCATCTTCTGACTTGTTTATGTTACTAATTAGTTTATTTATTATATTTACAAGATTTTCTCTATTATTTTCATACAAATCCTTTAAAGGTAGATACATCATACTTATTTCTTTTCCATCTTTTTTTATGTATATATTGTCCATATCTAGAAACAAGTTATGATAGTCAAGCAATAGTTCTTTACATTCCTTAAAGCTCTTGATTATTTGTCCGACTATATATATAAAATCTTTTTTATCCAAAAGATTTTTTGATAGATACTTTTTAACACTCATTTTGTCAGTAATATCATACTGCAATGTTAAATTCATATCCTCCTCTTTTACATTCATAGGTACAAGATATTTACTTTTATTATGAATTAGCATCTTTAGCTGATAATCTATAATTTCAGAAATATTATTAATTTTTAACTCCATCAAACTTTTTGCCATATCATCTTTGTACTCAAAATTGAGTTTGCCCATATTTTATCATTCCTTTCGTTGCTTTTCGATAATCGTTATCTTAAACAATATATTCCTCTCCCTAGCATACCTACGTGCTGATTCTAGTTGAGCTTCTTGAGAGTTTGTCAGTTCCTCAGATGGTAATGCTAAGTTTATAAGCTTTCTATTATAATCTGATTTAGTTACAATTTTACCATTTTTATTACCTTCCCGGAATTCATAAAGCTCGTCTATTTTTTCTTTTGCCCTGTCATATAGATTTTCTTGAGTTAGATACGTTTTCTTTCTAGTATCTACACTTACTATACTTTCCAGTGCATCATTTTCGAGTTTGTCTATTCCATAGTACATATATCCAAGATTATTACCTAAAATCTCAGCAATCTTTTTTCCTCTCTCAAGATTATTTAACTCCCAAACATCATAATCTAGTTCAATTCTCTCTATGTTATTTGAAAGTGCATATAGACTTTCTCCCTCTGCAAATGTCTTTATGTAAACACCTTCTGATATATTCATACTCCCTATAAAATCTATAGGTAGCTCATTTCTTATTTGATATGTTATGTTTATGTATATCTCATCCTTTGAAATCTTAGAGGAGGAAAAATCTATATTTTGTATCCCTTTATCTTTTAAGTACTCGTTTTTATCCCCTTTTATATTTATATAATCATAGAAATATTTTTCATAAACTAGTATTCCGATATCATTATATCCATCGTCTATTCTATCACTAGCAAAATCCTTAGCTTCATCACCCATGTCCTCACTGAATTTATCTATAAAATCAAGCATACTTTGAAGTTTATCAGAAAGCTTATCTCCTGTATCATAAACCTCTATCTTATTATAAAAATATGTATCCCTAGCAAATTGGATCGCGCTTTCATACATAGCCCCCTTTACAATCTGTTCTATATAAAGTATCTTTATAAAATAAGCAAAACTCAAGACTATACAAACCACAAACGGTATCACAATACTAGCCTCCACCGTTATATAACCACATTTCTTCATTCCTTGCACATCCCTTTCAGCTTTTTCCCCTCGCCTGAGGCGGGAGAGGGGTTAGGGGTGAGGGCAGCTAATACCCCAAATAAGTCTCAATCTCACACACATGCCTACCAGCTTTCTTGTACTTCTTCGGCATAAAGCCTTCTGTCATAAACATATAATTTATACTAAAATCCACCTTTACCTTGTATATGACGGTACAATTTTCAAGTTCGAAATCTTTCTTTATTGTCCCTAGATTTAACTGTAATAGATTTTTTACCCTGTCTATCTTTGTTTTGCTACTAGTTATTAATAGTAATAGTCGCATATAATCATCGTATGAAGTATATATGTTTACTCCTCGCTCCTCTGTATTTTTATTTTTAATAAGTCCTGATATATTAGTTGACCAGTTTTGTTCTGTTTTAAATAATGGTATTTCTTTTCCCTTAAGTAAGGTGTTAAGGTCATCTATACTTTCACTTGCCGCCCAACTGCAAAGTATCATATTTTGAATAATCGGCATACTTAAGCCGCCTGTTACACTGCTTGCCGCTGTGGCTATCATCGTTGCAAGTTCTAGCTTTGGTTGGCTAGTGTATACGTGCATTGCATTTATTGCAAATCTTATCATAAATATTTTGGAGTTTGCATATGTTACATTATCACTCTGCTTTCTGCAACCGTTTAGTATATATTCTATTTCATAGTCAAAAAACTGATCTTTTCTACCTATTCCTTCTTTGTGATTTGTCTGATTATCAAAAATGCTCATTATGTACTCATTTATGTATATCTCATTTACCAAGTCATTCGTTATTTCAAATACCATATTTGATGAGAGCTCAAAAGCATTATCGCTTATATTTTCACCAGAGTTTTCGCTAAAATCGACCCTGTTTTCTATGTTATATGGTTCACTATTTGATGGTAAGTTTTTATATACTTCATCTGGTATTTCTTTTTTATTCGTATCTTTATTATCTAGTTCATCTGTCACCTCATCTGCCCGTTTATCTCTATCGTCGAGATTTTTATATGACATATCGGCTGTATTCGTATTACTGAACTTAATCTGGGTAAAATTGCATTTTTCAAGTTCTGTAATTATTTCATCTACTTTACTTGAATTCATATTTCTAAATTTGGCATAGGCATCTTTTACTATATCTAGGTTACTACTAAACCGTGTATCTATACTTGTCTTGCTATCTTTATTAATTGTATTATCGATTTTACTAATTTCATTTTCTACATTATCTACATAATCCTCGATCATTTTATCCTTTGAAGTCCTTATAATTTCATCTATTTCATTTATATTATCCTTAAGACCTACTTCTATTTTATCCACCTCATAGTATTCGGATATTATATCCTGTGCCAATTCTTTTGAATCGTCAAAATTCTCTTCTATTATATTTTGTGTTTTATCTCTTTTTTTCTCAACCTTAGATATATCCTCATCATCTGCTGCATTATTTATTTCGGTTATATACTCGGCATATTTTTCTAAATTTTCTTCTACGCTATCTCTCTTTAAATCAAGCTCCTTTAATTTATCATTTATATCCATATATTTTTTAGAAACTTGCCCGAGTTTTCTATCTAGATTTAGCTTTAGCTTAGAAAGCTTAGATGTACTTCCATATTTATTTATTTCTGTCAGCTTTGATAAAAATTTGGCAATATTCACTGGAGCTCTATATCGCATGTATTTATAAATCTGTTGTCTTATTACCTCATCATTATTTAGTGTATATACTGGCGTTACTTCTATATTTTCTATTTTAATATCATATAACCTTAAAAATCCTTCCTTCTGCTCCTCTGATATGTTTTTTTCTAAATATTCAGCAAATAAGCCTCCTATATATCCATCATCATAGTTTGCAAAAAGCCCGTATTGCTCCATCATCTCTTTCGTATAGCTTGCGAGAACGCTTGTAAATGAAGTCTCGACTACTTTATTTGCATCTGACTCAAATAGCTTAATTCTAGCTAGATCAACTATTACGCAAGCAAATATAACAAATACAATCAAAACTAGTAGTATAAATATTGTGACTACTCCTTGATTTTTCCTCAATATAACACCTTCTTTTTTATAGAGGTGATAGCTTCGTCTATCTTTTTGATAAAGACGTTATCTTCTTTTGCCCTATCATAAGCATAAAACATAAAATTTATATCATTTATATATCCAGCATAATCTTTTACTAATGTACTGCTTGTTACTTCAAAGGTGTAATCATCTTGTAGCTTAAAAAGTCTAACAAGCTTTGGAACTGGTAGTTTATATGTTATGGATGCGTTTAAGTAAAGCCTTTTAAAAATTATAGAGTTTGCCACTTCTATATTTATATCATTATCAATATCAAATTTACTAGGTTTTAGTATTGTGCCACTATTTAGCCCATTATATATGTACTTCTTTAGTATTTGTTTCTTAGAATCTTCATCCATATCATATAAATTTACATATACATTCTCACGCGAAATATTGTCTAACTGTATTCTCCCTGTTTCTAAATCCTTATATGTATTCACCCACCAGTTCCCAGCTTTATTTATTGTATCTTCGCATACATTTTTTGCATATGCTTGTTGATACATTAGAACTACAATATATATTAATAAAAACAATATATATATCATTATTGGAAAAATTATTGCTAACTCAACTGTAACAGAGCCTTTCTTGCATTCCATTAGTCTATTACTGCATTCCCTGCATTTCTTATAGCGTCTGATGATACATCTGTTTCTCCGCCTGTTACACTGGCAATTAGATTAGTCACAAATCCAAACATCTGATCCCGAAATATTAATGCAAGTCCTACAACTATAGCGAGTATAACAACTATTTCTACAGTATTTATCCCTCTCTTATCCTTCCAAAACTTCTTTAGTCTTTCCATGATAAAAATCATCTCCTTTTTAAGTTAAATCTTTATGCTAATTATTGCTGGATATATAATGAGTAGCATTATTGCCAAAAATATTATGACAAGCGGGAATATAAGCTTTGTTGAGGCTTCCTCTCCTCGCTTTTTTGCCATATTCTTTCTATTTTCCCATGTTTCCTTAAGGATTTCTTTTAGCGAGCTCTTAAGCCCACTGTTTCCCTTTTTTATACTTTGTGTTACATTGGAAACAAATTTATTTATGTATATACTATTGCAGCGTTTAGCAAAATTATTATATGCATCTATCTCATAAACCCCACTATTTATATCATTATGCAGTCTTTTTAACTCTAGATATAAATAATCATTTTTTGTAGCATTCTTAGTTATTTTATCTAAAGTGCCACTTATAGTTAGCCCTGCTTCTATAAAAAGTACAAATTTATTTAGAAACTCGCAAAACTCAAGTTCTATTTGCTGTTTACGTTTTATTATCTTCTCATCTATTTGCTTATATTTTTTATATACTATACCAAATATCACAATCATACCTATTATGAATATTCCTACTCTATCGTCCTTTTCCTTTTGTGTCACTTTATATGTATCCCAGCTAACTGCTAGTTTATTTACTTTATCGGGTAGCTCTATATAGTCTGTATCCCCTGCTTTATTTACCTTTTTCATAATTTTATCCAAGCTTTTATATGCTTCGTCTATTTCCCTTTGTTGCTTAATTTTAGTATCCTCTAGTATACATAGTTGAAAAACTTTTTGCTTTATGACCTTGTTTTTGCTTACCTTTAGCGTTAATCTTGCATTTATATTTCCCTCGCCTTTCGGTTTGCGTAGTACTTCACCTGTTGTAATATCTATATTTTCTGAGTTTGTCGTCCATGTGACGATTGCTCCATAGTCATTTTCAGTTATCAGTTTTAACTTTTTACTAACTTCACTTAATGACTCGTTATCACCTTTTATAAAATCTTGATTTAGTACATTTATAATTCTGTCTACAACCTGTTTATCGGTAGGTGATTTTTCGCCTACATTTATTCTATATATACCTTTTTCGTTATCTATATTTGCTTCTATATATCCAGCTATTTTTCCCTCTTTAAACTCCTGCTTCTCTATTTTATTTCCCTTTATCTCAAACTTCGTTTTATTTACTTTTGTAGTTGGTGCTGCAAATAAGATTAAAATCCCTAAACATACAACCCCAATATAAATATTTGCAACCATCTTTTCTATAAATTTCTCTGCATATTCCTGTGCTTCTTTATCAAAATATAGTTTCTTATATTTTGTATATATATTTATAAATATCTTATCTCTGTATTTGTAATCAATCTTATCAATTGTCCTTCTAGCCAACCTTATGAAAAATCTATACATACCTCACACCTCTATTTCCATAATCTTTTTTGCAACCGTACTTGCAGCAAAGATTAACCCAAGTACAATCGAAGTAACAATATACCCTCCGAGACTATTATGTAAAGGGTCTATATAGTCGCTGGCTGTTAAAGATAAAATAAGCATTATACATATCGGTATTATACTTATCACCTTTTGTTCTAGTTTTTTATTGGTTACAAGCACCTCTATTTCTTCTTCTATTTCCATTTTTTCATTTATTACACTACTTGTATTTCTTATAACCTCATTTAGATTTCCTCCAGTACTATCGCATGCTATAAATACATCTACAAAATTTGTTATATCCTCTATATCAGCTCTTTCAGCCAAGCTATGCAAAAGTATATTTATGCTTTTATTGAAACTAGCCTGCTTCACTATATGTTCAAACTCTTTTAGTATATCAGCTTCCCTACCTTGATATAAATCATTCAAACCCTCAAATGTCTTTTTAAACGCATTTTCCACCGAGTGCCCTGCCGAAAATGCAGTAGATAATAAGTATATAGCATCCTTAAACTCCCTCAGCAGCTCACATTTCCTAATTTTTATTATTTCCCGTTTTTTTATATCTAGATAATAATAAGCCAAACAAGAAACCCCTGCCGATATAACTACATTTGCATAAAATAAATAAGATACAGCAAAAATAAACAAATATGCACCTACAAAATATTTTATCTTTTCATCTTTAGTCATGATGTATATGTTATAATCAGTCATGCAATAATCATCCCTCTTTTCTCAATGCTCCTAGCTATTCATCCTCATCTTAAAGTCATTTACCAAATTCCCTACCTTAATAATCTCTCCAGTACCATCTTTCCCTAAGGTATATTCATAAATCTTATTCAGCACAATTTCCTCATTTTCAAAGCCTTCTACCTCAGATATTTCTAGCACTCTCCTTGATTTATCTTTTAGTTTTGCTATATGTATTACTATATCAATAGCGGAGGTTATTTGTTGTTTTATTGCTACAATAGGCATATCCACGCCCATTAACACCATTGTTTCTAGTCTGGTTAGGGCATCCTTTGTAGAATTTGCATGCCCTGTTGAAAGAGAGCCATCGTGTCCTGTATTCATGGCTTGTAGCATGTCTAGTGCTTCTGCTCCTCTTACTTCTCCAACTATTATTCTATCTGGTCTCATTCTAAGGCTTGTCTTTATTAGGTCTTTTATTGTTACCTCACCTTTTCCTTCTATATTTTTATTTCTTGTCTCTAGCCTTACTAAATTATCTATCCCGTTTATTTTTAACTCTGCGGAGTCTTCTATTGTTATTACCCTTTCTTCACTAGGTATAAAGTTTGATAATGCATTTAAAAATGTTGTTTTTCCACTGCTTGTACCACCTGAAATAAATATATTATACCTTGCTTTAACTATATCCTCTAGAAACTTTGCCATATCTTCGGTTATTGCACTATTACTTACTAAATCCTCAATTGTCATAGCTTGCTTACTAAATTTTCTTATCGTTACTATAGGTCCATTTAATGCTATAGGTGGCATTACTATACTTACTCTTGAGCCATCTTCAAGCCTTGCATCGACTATCGGGTTTGCTTCGTTTACTAATCTATTTACTTTGGAAACTATCTTTTGTATTATATGTTCTAGTTTTTCGTTATCTCCAAAGTTAATATTAGTTTTGGTTACCTCTCCACTTTTTTCTATAAAAACATTTTCTATCCCATTTATCATTATTTCAGATATCTCCGGATTCTCTATATACGGTTGTAGTACATCGAGTTTCTTTAGTGAATTGTATATCTGCTCTATTACAAATTGTTTTTGATTTACTTTCATATACACATCTTTACTTTTTTCAAAAACTTTGTTCGTTATAATTTCATGTATCTCACGATCATCTATATTTAAATTATTTTGAAGTGTATCTGCTACTTCATTCTTTATAATATTTATTATCTCTGTCATTAACTAACCCTGCCTTTTAGAGCTTCCTCTGCTCGCATTGTTTCAGAAATAAGTTCCATGTTTTTGGTTAGTTCCCTTTTTTCAGTATCGAGTTCTAGATCATTTTTTAACCTAACAGCCTTTCCCTTACTATCTTCGCCATATATTACAAATTTTCTGTCTGCCTGTTTTAATACTGTACTCGTTACTATTCCAAAATCCATGCCTAGCTCTACTACTATATAATCATATTCTTTTAACTCCTTTAATGCATTAACTATCTTTTCTGCATCCTCCCCACCTAACTCATAGTACTCTAAAAAATTTTGAAATGGTACAAAAAAATCTATACTATCTTCTTTATTTTTTGATATATATTCTTTGATTTTCTCTAATATTATCCTTGTCTTTAGATCTAGTAAAATATTTGATAATCCCTTTTTCTCAACTTCCTTATGTATATCTATATCTGATAAAGAATCAAATGAAAGGTAGAACACACGTTTACCCTCCCGTGCAAGTGATTTACACATATCAAGCGATAAATTAGTTTTTGCAGTGGTATCTCCTATGGAATAGATCGCATATACGTTGGTATCTTTGTTGCTCCTAGCTTTATTATTTCGAGGGTCTGAATAATATACATCTAGTATTTTGGCTACAATTTTTTCACCTAATTGATATTTAAAAATATACTCGTAATTTATTATATCCTCTATAACTTCGGTTTCAGATAATATAACAAAATTTGGTACCCGTGTGAGAACTGTTTCATTCATAAAGTCTACCTCTGCAACTATCATATCTATATTTCCGGTATTCGCTATTATATAGTTTTCAAGCAATTCCTGATTGCTAAACGACACTATCTTTATCCGTTCATTTTCCATCTCCATTATATATCCAGCTAGTGCCTCTCTATAAGCTTTGTGCTTATCTGCTAAAACAATATTCAATCTATCCATATATATAAAGCCTCCTTTTTCTATACTTTACCATATAAATTTACAAAAATCTACAAAGATTAAGTTAACTGTAATTTTTATTGAATGATTGACAGAAAAATTTTTTAGGGTTGTAATTTATGATAATAACTATGCATTTGGTTTAATATTTGTGTTTTTTCTTATATATATGCGACTTAGTAGCAAAAGATTGTCATTGCGAGAAACGAACCAATCCCTTCTTGTAACTATTTTATTTTTTTAATGCAATATACTTTATTTTTATAAAAATATTTGATATAATATAACATGATTATTTAAAACTAGGGAGGATGTAATATATGCTTGATAATGAATATAACGGTAGGAGAATAAAGCGTGTAAAAAAAGGAAAGGCATTTTTTGTTCTTTCATTTATGCTTCTGTTTTTTGCTTTTGTTGGTATTTTAGGAGGTATAACAGGTTATGTCGTATATGTAATAAACTCGTCACCAGATATAAACTCTATTATGGTTGCACCAAAAGGTTATACAACCATACTATATACTACTAAAGGTAGTAAAGAGGTTTACAGACTTCATGGAAATCAAAATAGGATCTACGTTAGTCTTGATAAAATCCCCACTTATTTACAAGAGGCTTTTATATCAGTTGAGGATGAACGATTTTATGACCATCATGGTGTCGATTATAAAGGAATACTTAGATCCGTTTGGGTCAATGTAACTCATCTTTCTCTATCCGAAGGTGCTAGTACGATTACCCAACAATTAATTAGAAATAATATGCTTACTCTTGATAAGAAATTTGACCGTAAAATCAGAGAACAGTTTTTAGCACTTGAACTAGAAAAAAAATTACCTAAAAAAGATATATTAGAATTGTATCTAAATACAATAAACTTAGGGGCTAGTAATTGTTACGGAGTTCAAGCTGCTGCTAATAAATATTTTAATAAAGATGTATCATCTCTTACACTAGCTGAATCAACAGCTATTGCAGGCATAACTCGTAACCCTAGCTTCTATGACCCTGCTCGTAACCCTGATAACAACAAAAAAAGACAACATTTAATTTTGAAAAAAATGCTCGATCAAAAGAAAATTACTAAAGAAGATTATGACAAAGCAATATCTGACGATATCTATCCTAAAATTGCAACTACTGCCAAAAATTATAAACAAACAACTGAACACACTAACTATTTTGCTGATGAAGTTATACGCCAAGTAAGTGCTGACCTAGTTGCGGAAAAAGGGTTAAACAAAAATCAAGCCGATAATCTTATTTACGGTGGCGGTCTCAGCATATATACAACTGTAGACCCTAAAATGCAGGCTATTCTCGAAGAAGAATATACAAATGAAAAGAATTTCCCGAAAACCGGTTTAAAATATGAGCTTGTTTATGCATTATCTACAAAGAATAAAGATACTAAAAAAGAAAATCATTACGAAAAACGCGTAATTATTAAAAATACTGGTGAAATAGATAGCACTATTGAAAAATTAAAAAATCAGCTTTTAAAAGAAGATGAAGAATTTCTTAAAGATAGTTATTCCTTAATACCACAACCTCAATCAGCTATGGTTATAATAGAACAAAGCACAGGAGAAGTAAAAGCTATTGTTGGTGGTAGAGGCGAAAAAACTATGAGTTTAGGTTTAAATAGAGCAACCCAAAGCGTACGTCAACCTGGATCTACATTCAAGGTTTTAGCATCCTTTGCACCTGCTATAGATTCTGGTAAGTACACACTTTCTAGCATTGTAAACGATGCTCCTTATCATTTAGGAAAAGCGTATCAGTACAAAGAATATAAGAACTGGTATAATGGGTATAGAGGACCTTCTACTATTCGTGTAGCAATTAGAGACTCGATGAATATAATTGCTGTAAAAACTCTAATGGATATAGGTATTGCCAAAAGCTTTAATTATCTAAAAACTTTTGGATTTACAACACTTGTAGATAAAGAAGTTAAAAATAATCAAACCTATACAGATAAAACACCAGGTCTTGCACTAGGTGGTATCACTCATGGTGTATCATTACTTGAATTAACAACTGCATATGCTGCAATCTCAAACGGCGGAACATATATACAACCAATATTTTATACTAAAGTTTTAAGTCATGAAGGTAATGTTCTTTTAGAAAAGCATCAAGAAAAGAGGAAGGTTTTAAAACCATCTACTAGCTATCTGCTTACAAGTGCAATGAAGGACGTTGTAAGTTCTGGTACAGGTACTCCTGCTAGATTCAAGAGTATAAGCATGCCTGTAGCAGGAAAAACAGGTACAACTTCTGACAATAAAGATATTTTATTTGTCGGATATACACCTTATTATACAGCTGGTATATGGGCAGGTTATGATAAACCCGAAGACCTACCTAGTGGTGCTACTTCATTTCATAAAACACTTTGGTCAAAGGTAATGGAACGTATTCACGCAAAGCTTCCGAAAAAAGATTTTGTAAAACCTGCAACTATAGTCACAAGACAGATTTGTACAAAATCAGGCAAGCTTGCAGTTTCTGGAGCATGCCCTACAACACGAACTGAATACTTTGTACAAGGAACTGAGCCTAAGTCAAATTGCAATATACATACAAAAGCTAAAACACCTGAGCCTACCGAAACAACTACACCTATACAACCTATAGCACCTGAAAATACTGGTTCTAATACAAATACTGTGCCTCATCCCACTGAAACAACAGCAGCGGAAGAATAACAAGTTGAAAAAGTAGCAATTCTGTATACAGAATTGCTACTTTTTAGGTAGCACCTACTATTTTTAGTTTATATACCGTTCTAAATCATCTATCAATGTATTCTGCAGATCATACCAGAATGTTTCTCCATGGCTTAAGTTGGAATATGTATCTACATTTGATGGATAACCCATTAAATTCTTTCCTGTCGGTTTTTTATTTCCATAGCTTGTGCTATCTATTCCATCTCCCTTTCCCCAAGTATCTTCCTGTAGTGTATAATTTAATTGTGTATTCTCATTAATTAGTGGTGTTTTATATGCATCTATTTGAAATAGTACAAGCAAATCTGGACTTAATCTAGTATCTATAAAATTATTCGCTTGACTTCCTATAGATACATCAAGTGTAGCAGCTGCATTTTTATCTACTCTTACAAATTTTGCATCCGGTCTTATATAATAATCATATATCCACATATATTCTTCTTTTATAGGATCAATAACTGTAAGCACTCCTACCTCAGTACTATCATTTGTTGTTCTTGTCAATGTCTTCGTCCAAACTGTTTTTACATACTTGCTTGCATATTTATCTTGTGGCAAGTACATGTTTACCTCTTTATATCCATCTGGTGTATTTACAAAAAGCCTATCACTTATTACTATCTTATCACCATTTGAAGATCCATACCCTGCACTATATAATTCAAAATTAGCTCTATATCCTAGTTTAATTTTGCTTGGTATTTGATTATTGTATGCTGGCATTTCTCTTACTGGTATATACTTATCTCCTTCTAAGGTTGCTTTCCATTTTTGGTCTGCTATGTCTGTTATTCTAAAACCATCTGGATGTTCTTTTGTTACAATCTTATTTATAAAGATTGGTATTGCATTATATCTCGAATCAGTTGGTCTTCGTATATTAAAATTACTTATTGGAGTACCACCTGTTCCTGTTATAAGGGTTACATTTCCAGCCCTATCTGTTATCCTGAAATGTAGATAATATAATCCACTTTTCATATCCTTCCAAATATCTGTGGTATCTAACATGACATCCTTCTTAAATTGATTATTTCCTTCTGTAAAATTAACTGCAGTCCCCTCTACACCTATATTTATATATTTATTATTTAAATCAAGTGGAATAGACTGCCAACCGTTTTCTCCTTGATCTGATCCATCATTTGTTTTATCTACATTGGTTTTTATTATTGCATACTCTACTTTAGCTAAACCCGATATGTTATCCCATGTGTCTATATGAACCTTATTATCTCTATCTGCTGTAAATTCTAACCTGTTCTTTTCGCTCGCAAAATACGCTCGTCCATTAAACTCCAAATCTAAACTTGGTCTTGTTCCATCATATTTATATGGACCTTTTTCTATAGTAGTTACTACTCCTGTACTATCTGCACATAAATTATTTCCTACTGGATCGATTACATTATCTATGTATAGATAATACTCTCCATCCATATTAATATTTATAGTTGTATCAATCTTTTTAACCTCATCATCCCTACTTACATTTCCCTGTCCTTCTCTACTCATATCTATTGATTTTATTACTTGATTCTTACCTTCATATTCATCAGTCGTTGTATCTCTCTCTTTCTTAGTTCCTTTAGTAGTATCATAAAAATCTTCATTTTTTAGTCTAAAGTCTATTTTATTTAATCCAGAATCCTTATCCTTAAATGTTATACCTATGACAGGCGGAGTATTATACCATACATCTGATCCTTCTCCTGCTGCATATGTTATCGTAGGCTTCAAATTATCAAGTAAATATATATTTGTTTGATAATTCATATTAGTGGCAAAATCTTGTACATCTAATTGTGACATGTGTTCTCCTGTATCTGTTGATGTTACCGATAGCGTTTCTGGTCCTAATACTTGTGACGTTCCATAATGATCATTATTAGCTGATATAGATGCACCTGAACTAGTATTTAACTCAAAGTTTTCATCAAACACTCTTGTGTCATCAACTAATTTTTCATCCCATATACCTGATTCATCAGTTAATTTATCTGTCACATTATAAATTGATGTATTTTTATCAGAGACTTCTCCTGTTATTGTAATCTTTTCATATCCAGGTCCTCCATACCATTTATTTTGACTTATTTGTAGTATTTTACCCGAATTTGATTCATTACCAATATCTGCATATATATTTGTTGTGGGTACAGTATAATCCTCATTATATAGCCCTTGTTTTTGTTCCCATTGGTCAAGTTCTCCAGTCCATAGCGGCTCATTTGGGTGTGGGCATCCTGATTCAAAATAAGTATTAGCATCTGTATCACTAGCCCATTCTCCACTTAAACCACTTTCATTTTCAAGTAATTGTGGTGCATCCGGAACCTTTTTCTCTACCCACCAGGCAGTACCACCCCAACTGCCTGGTTTTGCACTTAGTTTTATTTGCTTACCTTCATTTAACTCAACATTATCATTATGTTTTATATCTCCACTGCTTCTCAATGCATTTCCTGCAACTGTTATATTATCTAACTGCCAATATCCAGCATATGTACAATTTACATCTACTGTACTAGATTTATCATCATAAACAATTTTTGTTGACGTATTTCCATCTTCATCAGTTTCCGTTTCTGTATGCGATGCTTTCCAACTCCATTTATAGGATAGTGTTGCACTTCCTTTATATGAGCCCTTCTCTAAGCCATCTTTTTCTGGATTTGCTGTTATAGTTGAATATGGATTTTTTTCATTATTAGGCATCGGGTCTCTTCTGTATGGTTCACATTTTTCTTCATAGTACACTTTTACTTCATTTTTGTTTGTCCATCCGTCTCTATCATTATTTTCATTCACACCATCACTATTTAAGTCATAAGAGTTTGGGGGCGCAAATAATATTTTGCAATCTGTATTTGTAGGTGGCACTGCTTTTTTCCACCAAAAATATATTAAATTAGAGCTTTTAGATGTATCTACCGTTACAGTAGTGACGCCATTAACTATACTATTTGGTGAAGTATATACAGAATATCCAACATAGCTGTATTTTGTAGTATCTGGCGGATTATAGGATATATCTGTGTTTGTAATATTTAAATCTTCGTTTAAAGTATAATTTACATCCTTTGTACCTAATAGTTCTTTAGAATCTACATCTTCATGTATTATTCTTAGGGTAGGCTTACCATTAATCTCTATGTCGCTTTTCCAATAAAAATCTAACCAGTAATTTTTATTCGGATCATCTACTGCAAAACTTACCGTTACTGTTTTATTTACATCAGTTGGTTGCTCATATTTCGTCATGGCAGTAGATAACGGTCTTTCATTAGTTTTAGTTTTAATTTCAGCATAACCTGTATTTTGGTATCCTAATAATGCAGACGTATAACCATAATCTGTACCATTATAAGGTATCTGTACAGTATAAGGCATTGTAGTTACCTCTTTAGTAACCGTGCCAAATATTACACCATTCTCATCTAAATGTCTTACATTTATTGTGGCAGTGTTATTACTATTAGAGGTATCCCATATAAAGCATAACCATGCTGTAGTGAAATTATTAGGTATTTTATCAGTTATTGATGTAGCGGTTTTTAATTCTACATTTTTAAAATCATCTCTTAACGCAGTATCCTCATAATATATTTCAGTACCATCATTATATATTACCTTATATCCTAAATATGTATATTTATCTGTTGGGGGGGCATTAGTCTTTTCATTTGTATTTGTTTGTGCAAAATTCCCTACACTGTCTAATTGTACATTTATCTTCTTTCTCCCAACTCCACTATCATCAAGTAAAACATTACCAGCGTTATCTACATGATATACATTTAGTTTTTTTGTAATATCAGGGAAAAAATCTATAGAGCATTGTGACTTTCCTGTCCTACAAAATCCATCCGTAGAACTTTCCCATCCTGCACGTACTTCGGTTTTCGGTAAATTATCTACTTGGTCATTCTCATTCAACCCTACCTTGTAACTAGTCATTTCTCTTATCTTATCTAAAGAATATTTTTGTCTTACTTCTCCATAATTTGTTGTTGCTCCTTCATAGAATTTTTTATAATCCTCTGACATTGAGCCTTCGCCTAAACCTACTCTATATATATTGTCATATGTGCCACCATTATATGTTATTAAAGTTCTCGTAAATCCTATTGAATTAAAGCCTACATTTACATCTACACCATCTTTATCTTTGATTGTCTTTTTTATTTCTTCTGTTGTAAATGTCCATTCGTCTAGATGCTGACTAAAGTCATATTCCATATATGCATCAAACCCTATATTCATAGACTTTAATATATAGTTTTCGGCTCCATTTGATGAGTCTGGTCTAAACAAAAGTTCCAATTTTACCGAGCTAATACCAGCATCTCTTGTTGAGGAAGATGCACCTCCTGAATCTCCTGGTCCTATTACCACTTGAACTGCATTTGATACTTGTGACATAGTTAACAATAACATATTTATTATTAACATCATTATCATTATTTTACTTATTATACTTTTCATTGTTTCACTCTCCTTTCTTTTATTCTGCATTTATTTCAATTCCATGTATTGGTTTATTACTAGTATTTTTGCTCCGTTACTTACTACTTCTACTTCTATATCTACCTCTTTTTCTATAGTCCCTGTATCATAGGTTAATATCCCTCTTACCATTATTGTTCCTGTGTCTGATACGTATACGAGGTCTTCATTTGTTACAAGTTTTGCTTCACTTGTTGCTTTGTTATCTATAAACTTTTGTATTAGTTTGTTTTTATATTCTTCTGCTGTGTATTGCGTGCCTTCGTCTAGTATATCACCATTACCCATTGTACTATCATAATGAAGCTTCCATTCGTTCGGGTCTTCTAATAGTTTTTCATAATCTATTCCATATTCTACATACTCAAGGTATTCTTTTGCAATTTTTATTGAATAATCTACTCTTTCTTCTCCTATTGCTGTCTTTACT
>MGOW01000014.1 GCA_001797255.1 Clostridiales bacterium GWE2_32_10 | reverse complement strand
GTAAATAAAAAATATAAAACATGTTCTGCTGAGTACGAAATGGAAACGTATCTTCTACCTAACCCATATTTGCACGAGGGAATCTAATCTCTTTATACACGGTATATGCCACAAATTGCAAGGGGTGGAATACTTAGTATAAAGGAAGACAACCACAGTAAGGTGGTCATTAGATAACAGATACCAATCCGACGGCTCGGCGGAGCTTTTTTTTTATTGAAAACAAATATTCAAAATAAATTTCAAAAAACATTTGATTTTTTTAGGTTGTTGTAGTAAAATTAAATACAGTTAGCTGATAATATTTACTAAATGGAGGTATTTATGGATATAATTTTGAAGTTGGAGAGAGAATTAGGGATTAGTAAGTGGCAGGTTGAAAATGTTATAGGTCTTATAGATGAGGGGAATACAATACCTTTTATATCACGGTATAGAAAAGAGATGACTGGTTCACTAGATGATGAAGTTCTAAGAAAATTTGATGAGCGTTTGAAATATTTGCGAAATCTTGAGGATAGAAAAACTCAGGTTATAAAGATTATAGAGGAGCAGGGGAAGTTAACAGATGAACTAAAGGCGAGTATACAAAAGGCAGAAACATTGGTAGAGGTGGAGGATCTTTATAGACCATACAAGCAAAAGAGACAGACACGTGCTACAAAGGCGATTGAACGTGGGCTTGCACCACTTGCGGAGCTTATTTGGCTACAGCAGGTAGATAAACCAGTAGAAGAGTATGCAAAGGAATATATAAATGAAGAGAAGGGTGTAAATACAGTAGAGGAGGCAATATCTGGCGCTAAAGATATTTTAGCTGAAAGGGTATCGGATGAGCCAGTTTATAGAAAATGGATTAGAAATCATATATTTAGAAATGGAATCCTTGTATCAAAAGCTACAGGAGGAGAGAGTGAAAAGGTATATGAGATGTATTTTGAATATAATGAGGCGGTTTTGAAGATACCAGGGCATAGAGTATTAGCTATAAATAGAGGGGAAAATGAAAAGCAGCTATCAGTTAAAATAGATGTAGATGTAGATAGAATATATGAAATGTTAATTAGAAATATTATAAAAAGGAATAATATATTTACAACAGATATATTAAAGGCTGTGATAGAGGATTCTTATAAACGGCTTATATTCCCAAGTGTGGAGCGTGAAATAAGATCAGAGCTTACAGAAAAGGCAGAGGATGGTGCTATAGTGGTATTTGCAAAAAACCTAAAGCAGATTCTTATGCAACCACCTATAGTAGGCAAAACCGTGCTAGGGCTTGACCCAGCATATAGAACAGGCTGTAAAATAGCAGTAGTTGATGCAACAGGAAAGGCACTAGATACTGTAGTAATATATCCAACGCCACCGCAAAGTAAAACAGAGGAAGCAAAAGAGGTGCTAAAGAAGCTAATAAATAAACATGATGTAGAGGTCATAGCTATAGGAAATGGTACTGCCTCAAGAGAGTCAGAACAATTTGTGGTAGACCTACTAAAAGAAGTTGATAAACAAGTGTTTTATGTAATAGTAAACGAGGCAGGAGCCTCTGTATACTCAGCGTCAGAGCTTGCCACAAAGGAATTCCCAGACTTTGATGTAGCACAAAGAAGTGCAATATCAATAGCAAGAAGACTGCAAGATCCGCTATCAGAGCTTGTTAAAATAGATCCAAAATCAATAGGGGTAGGGCAGTATCAGCACGACATGAACCAAAAGAAGCTAAAGGAAAACCTAAGTGCTGTTGTTGAGGACACAGTTAATACTGTAGGTGTTGATTTAAACACAGCTTCAGCATCTTTACTAAAATATGTTTCTGGAATATCAGAGCAGATAGCAAATAACATAGTAGATTATAGAGAGACCAATTCAAGATTCAATTCAAGAGCCGAACTCCTCAAAGTTAAAAAACTCGGAGGAAAGACATACGAACAATGTGCGGGATTTTTGCGTATACTAGATGGAAAAAATCCATTTGACAACACAGGTATCCACCCAGAATCATACAAGCATGCACAACTACTTATAAAGAAACTAGAATACACAGAAAATGATTTAAGAAATAAACGCATAAATATAGACCTAACCGAAGAAGAAAAAGAGAGCCTAGCACAAGAAATAAATATAGGATTACCAACTCTAACAGATATAATAAACGACCTAAAGAAACCAGGTAGAGACCCACGTGAAGATATGCCAAAACCAATACTAAGAAGTGATGTACTTGAAATGAAGGATTTAAAAGAAGGTATGATACTAAACGGCACAGTACGAAACCTAGTAGACTTCGGAGTATTCGTAGACATAGGTGTTCACCAAGACGGGCTAGTACATTTATCAGAGATAATCGATCGATACATAAAACACCCAATGGAGGTATTATCTGTAGGCGATATAGTAAAGGTTATGGTTACAGGAGTAGACGAGAAGCGAAATAGAATAAGCTTGAGTATTAAGAAATGTGGAAAATAGAGGTATATAAAAATGAGAGAGATAATCCGTACAAAATACAAAGAAAATAGAAAATATTTAAAACTAAAAAGTATCCTACAATATTCACCAACTCAAACCCTGGTTTTAGGGTTTTTGAGTATAATTTTTGTTGGAGCGATGCTTTTAAGTTTACCTATTTCTGCTAATACTGGCGATAGCACTAAGTTTTTAGATGCGTTATTTACTTCGACTTCTGCAGTATGTGTTACTGGACTTGCTGTTGTAAATACATTAGAACATTTTAGCATTTTTGGTCAGTTAGTTATATTGATGCTTATACAAATAGGTGGGCTTGGATTTATGACTTTTTTAGCACTGTTTTTTGTGTTAATAGGAAAGAAGATAACCTTTAATGAAAGACTGATTATGAAAGAGGCTCTAAATCAAAATAATATGCAAGGAATTGTAAATGTAATAAAAAATATAGTAAAACTAACATTTTTTATAGAGATAGTAGGAGCTTTTATTTTATGTTTTGTAATGATTCCGGAATATGGCTTTAGACAAGGGATATATAAAGCTGTTTTTCACTCTGTATCATCATTTTGTAATGCTGGCTTTGATATTATTGGCAGTAGTAGTCTTATCCCTTATGTTGGAAATATACTTATAAATTTGACGGTAATTATTTTGGTGGTCTTAGGTGGCTTAGGATTTACAGTTTGGACCGATTTAGGAACGAATATAAGATTAAAGCTAGCTAAGGGATATTCATTTAAAATAATGATGAAAAAACTAACATTACATACAAAATTAGTTCTAACTGTAACTGTAATACTGATATTATCTGGAGCTATACTTATATATATATTAGAATGTAATAATTCACAGACAATAGGACAATTATCTACACAAGATAAAATTTTAAGCTCGGTGTTTCAATCAGTTTCTACTAGAACGGCTGGATTTAATACTATACCATTAGATACAATGAGCAATGCATCCAAACTTATTATGATCATTCTTATGTTTATAGGAGGCTCGCCAGCAAGTACGGCAGGTGGTATAAAAACAGTAACATTAGCAATATTGATTTTTGCTGTAATATCAGAGATAAAGGGTAGAGAGAAGGTAGAGGCATTTAATAAAGCTATTTCCACTAGAGTTATAAAAAGGGCATTGACAGTTGTTTGTATAAGCTTAATTATAGTGACTATATCTACATTGCTTCTTACAATCACCGAAAAGCTTAGTTTTATAGAGTTATTATTCGAGTCAGTTTCTGCATTTGCCACTGTTGGGCTTACATTAGGCGTTACAGGAGGTTTAACTGATATAGGAAAAGTGATACTTATAACCGTAATGTTTATAGGTAGACTCGGACCTATGACAATAGCATTAGCACTCTTGTTAAGAAATAAGCGTATAAAAAATAGTATGATTAATTATCCAGAAGAAAAAGTGATAATAGGATAATGAGATGGGGGATGAAAATGTCTAAAAAATCAAAACAATTTGTAGTTTTAGGGCTGGGGAAGTTTGGTACAAGCATTGCGAAGGCTTTAGTCGATAGCGGTTATGAAGTGTTAGCCGTTGATAGAAATGAGGAGATAGTAAAATATTTTTCTGACAATGCGACTTATGCTGTACAAGCTGATATTACTGATAAAGAGGCACTAAAAGAGCTAGGCATAGCAAATTTTGATGTAGGGATAGTTGCTGTTGGTGATGACATGGAGTCTAGCATATTGTCAACAGTTTTATTAAAGGAGCTCGGCGTGGAGTATATCGTTGCTAAAGCTCAAAATGAAATCCATAAAAAAATATTAGAGAAGATTGGAGCCGATAAGGTAGTATTTCCAGAGCATGAAATGGGCTTAAGAATAGCTGCCAATTTAATCAATAATAATATTTTAGATGTTATGGAATTCTCAAAGGATTATAAAATCCTAGAAATCGCTGTAAAACAAGAGTGGATAGGAAAAGACTTGCGTGCTCTTGGGTTAAGAAAAAAATATAGCATGAATGTTATAGCGATAAAAAGCAACGAAGGTGAAATGATAATATCACCAGAGGCTGATTATGTAATGAAAGAAAATAATATAATAGTCGCGATAGTACCTAGCCATATCGAGTCGAGTCAGGAATGGTTTTAGGAGAATGATGTGCCTAAGTCTAAAAAAGTATAAAAAATTAAATAAATACGGACATTAAAATGGGGAAAAGTATATTTTTATTGACATGAGGTGGGTTTTGATATAAACAAGGACGATATGGTTATACCAATAGAAATAAAGTCCTCAGAAAATAGATAGGGGTGGGAGATTATGAATTTGCTCGAAATGTTATTAGAACAAAAGAAAGTAAAGTTAAAAGGGAATATATATCATAATACACAAATAAAGCTAGCATATAATACCAATAGGATTGAAGGTAGTAAGCTTACAGAGGAAGAAACGAGGTATATATATGAAACGAATACTATTCTAACTGATAACAAGCAAACTAATGTAGATGATATAGTAGAAACGGTAAATCATTTTTTCTTGTTTGATTTTATGTTAGACAAGTTAAATGAAATACTGAATGAATCTCTTATAAAAAGCTTTCATGCAATATTGAAGCGTGGGACAACGTATGAGAGAAAAGACTGGTTTAATATTGGAGAATATAAGAAGCTCCCTAATGAAGTAGGTGGCAAGGATACTACTCTGCCAGAGAATGTTGCTAGTGATATGCAGAGGCTACTTTTATGGTATAATGAAATCGAGAACGTTGGGTTAGAAGATATTATTAGCTTTCATCATGTGTTTGAGAACATTCACCCCTTTCAAGACGGAAACGGACGAGTAGGGCGGATAATTATGTTTAAAGAATGTCTAAAGAATAATATAGTACCTTTTATCATTGAAGATGAGTATAAAGCATTTTATTATAGAGGATTGAAGGAATATGAAAAAGAGAATGGCTATTTGACAGATACATGCTTAAGTATGCAGGATAAATATAGGAGTATGGTGAGTAAATTTGCTGTTAATGATAAATAAAAAAGTGGCGAGGTGATTTGTGGTATGGAATATAAGAATACAAAAGGTAATACAGATATTTTTTATGTTATTGATGAGAAAAAGAAAAAACTCGACAGCCTAAGACCCTTAACTGCTGGTGAGGTTGAAAGGCTACGAGAAGAATTTTTGGTAGAGTTTACTTATAATTCTAATGCTATAGAGGGAAATACACTTACAATTCAGGAAACGGCAATGGTTCTAGAGGGTATTACTATTGATAAAAAGCCACTCAAAGAGCATCTAGAGGTCATTGGTCACAAAGATGCATTTGAGTATGTGCTACATTTGGTACATGACAAAGTGCCATTTAGTGAGCGGATTATTAAAGAAATACATAGCCTTGTTTTAATGGATAAGCCGCAGGATAAAGGTGTCTACCGTTCTGTGCCTGTTCGTATTATGGGTGCAGCTTACACACCACCACAACCATATCTTGTACCTATTCAAATGGAGCAGTTGATTGTAAAATATGAAGAAATGAGGACAATAACACACATAATAGAACGAATAGCTTTATTTCACTTGCTATTTGAAGGTGTTCATCCTTTTATTGATGGAAATGGGCGTACAGGTAGATTAATTTTAAATCTTGAGTTGATGAAAGAGGGATTTCCGGCTATAAATATAAAATACATTGATCGAAGGAGATATTACGACTGCTTTAACAGCTATTATGAAACAGGTGATGCTGGGAAAATGATAGGGATGGTAGCTGAGTATGTGGTGGAGATGTTGGATAGGTATGTTGGGATGTTGGAGTGATGGAAGTGGTTTGAAAAAAGTTTTGATAAGATGATTTATTGTCTTATCATTTTTATGTTGTAGGAATTAGACAAAAGTAAAAAAATGGAAAATTATATTGACATATGGAAAAAAATGGGATATAATAATCGATAATCGATGGTGTATATTAAGTGTGTAAATTGATAAAAAGTAATATTTACAATTGGAGGAATAACAATACAGGTAATCAGAATGTATTGCATAATCCATATAGAACTATGACAATAAAATACTAGAAGCTTATAAACAGAGACAGCAGGAGATGTAGGAATGGCATAAAAAGACTATCGAAATAATAAAAAGATTTTACAAAAAACCTAGCTATGATATACAAAACCTCAAGTTTAGATGCAGTAAAAGTAGCAGTCTAAAGCAAAGATCCGCTAATTAAATCGCTTTACTTAAAGATGAGAGACATCAGCAAAAAATGGTTCAAGCCTATGAAAAACTGGGCATTAGTGCTAAATTAACTAAATAACACGTAAAATTATAACACAAACGGAAGTAGAAAAGACTTTTTAAACTAATCTATATAGAATATTTGACAAGGTCTAATCATTGAAATTGCAATAAAGGAGCGATACAAAAGATGAATGAATTATTAAATACGACAGAATATTTTTTAGAAGAGGGAATAATAGGTGAAATAGGAACACCTATACCGATTAAACTAACAATAGAAGAAGCTTTTTATCTAGGTGAAGAAATGAATAGTATATTAAGAGGAATTGAATATAAGCAAGGTAAGTGGCAGAATCCTAATCAGATGAGTGCATTCAATAAAATTTATAAATGTTGCAGCGGAAAAGAACATAAAAATTATGTAGAAAATTACGAAGCTATCAAAGAGGAATATCTTAAAGATTTTGCAGAAAGCATTTCGGGAGTACTAGCATACTATGGAAGAACTAGAAAAGTAAAAGATACAACATTAGAAGTAGATATAGAAGGTGTTGCATTAAAGGAAATAATTGTTTTGAATGAAGAAGAAAAATTTTATTTAAGGGTAGAAACTGACATACTATTAAGAAGATTTAATTTGCAAGAATATCCAGTAAGACAAGTTACAAATGTATTATGGGCAAGAGCAATTAATAAAGTTTATAAAGCATTTTCAGGAAGAGATTATATTTTGTATAAAGATATAAATTAAGAAAATTGTAGCTAAAGCAAAATAAAAAAACACTCACATGAGTGTTTTTTTATTTTGCAAAAATATATTTGATTTTTCACTAATAATATGTTAAAATCATACCATACATAAAAAAATCGAACGGAGTGATATTTTTGGGGAAGAATTTGTATATAGCGGAGAAACCTAGTGTGGCTATGGAGTTTGCTAGGGTGCTTGGGATAAAGGGTATGAAGAGGAATGGGTATATAGAGTCGGAGGATTCGGTGGTCACTTGGTGTGTGGGGCATTTGGTGAATATGTCTTATCCGGAGAAGTATGATGTGGAGCTGAAGAAGTGGAAAGTGGAGACTTTACCTTTTATACCGGATGAGTTTAGGTATGAGGTAATCGAAAATGTGAAGAATCAGTTTGAGGCTGTGAAAGGGCAGCTAGAGAGGAAAGATGTGGAGACTATATATGTGTGTACTGACTCAGGACGTGAGGGGGAGTATATATATAGATTAGTAGACATGATGGTTGTGACAAATGGGAAAGTGAAAAAGCGGGTATGGATAGATTCCCAGACGGAGGATGAGATACTGAGGGGGATACGAGAAGCGAAGGACTTGGGGGAGTATGATAATCTGTCGAGTGCGGCGTATTTGAGGGCTATAGAGGACTATTTGATAGGGATAAATTGCTCAAGGATATTTACCATTATCTATGGAAATCTTATAAGTAATATATTGAATACAAAATATTCAGTGATTGCCGTAGGTAGAGTTATGACGTGCGTGCTTGGTATGATAGTGCAGAGAGAACGTGAGATAAGAAACTTTGTAAAAAGTGTCTATTATAAGGTAAATGCAGTGTCGTGTGGAAATAGCTTCAAATATAAAGTAGATACTGAGTCGATTTATTTCGCTTCACCAAAGCTATTTAATGAATCAGGTTTTAATAAAGAAGAATATGCACATGAGCTTATAAAATATCTAAAAGAAGATAACGAACCTGTTAAAGCCATGATAGAAGAAATAAAAAAGACAAAAGAAGCAAGAAATCCACCTTTGCTGTATAATTTAGCAGAGCTTCAAAATGATTGTTCAAAAAAGATGAAAATATCTCCTGACGAAACCTTGAAAATAGTACAAGAGCTGTACGAAAAAAAGCTGATAACATACCCAAGGACAGATGCTAGGGTGCTATCTACCTCAGTTGCAAAGGAGATAGACAAAAACCTAAAAGGGCTTATAAACTATAAATTCAAAGAAGAGGTTGGCAAGATATTAGATGAAAAAAAATACGAAAAGCTGAGCAGGACTAAATATGTAGATGATAAAAAAATAACGGATCACTACGCAATAATACCTACGGGATTTGGTATAGGCGGGGTTGACAGACTAGGAGAACAGCAAAGGATAGTATTTGAGCTAATAGTTAGAAGATTTTTAGCTATTTTTTTTGAAAGTGCAGAATACAAGAAAATAACTATAAAAATCAAGATAAAAACAGAAAGCTTTTATCTTAATTCAAAAGCATGTGTTAAACGAGGGTATCTAGATATATTAGATGATAGTAGTAATGATGACGAGGACGAAAATAATTTAGATAATAATTTTAGCAGCTTTAAAAAAGGGCAGGAAATCTTAGTAGACGACTTTGAAATAAAAGAGGGAGAGACGACGCCGCCGAAAAGGTATAACTCCGGAACTATAATACTTGCAATGGAAAATGCAGGAAAGCTAATAGAGGACGAGGATTTACGTGAGCAAATAAAAGGTAGCGGAATAGGAACAAGTGCTACAAGAGCAGAGATTTTAAGTAAGCTTGAACGAATAGAATACATAAATCTGAACAAAAAAACACAGATACTAACACCAACCTTAACAGGCGAGATAATATACGATATAGTGAAATGCTCCATGCCAACACTACTCGAACCAGAGTTTACAGCAAGCTGGGAAAAGGGGCTATCCATGATAGAGCATGGAGTGATAGAAAAAGGCGATTATATGCAAAAACTAACGGGGTACATAGAGAAGAACATAAATAAACTAAAGCTAAAAAAAGATCATAAAATGATTTTTAACCAAATATTAAACATCCCAAGGAATATTACAAAGGGAAAATGCAAATGCTGTAACGGCGAAATACAAGAAAATAGCAAAGCATTCTACTGTAGCAATTATAAAAACGGATGCGAATTTAAAATATGGAAAAATGAACTAGAGAGCATTGGAGTTGAAATTGACAGAAAGCTAGTTGATGATATTTTGGGCAAAGATAGTATGGTGGTGAAAAGTGCGGGTGCCGAGGATGTTTATGTGAGTATACGGGATAGTAAAAGAGGGGGAGTAATGATTTTATTGGCAAATGAGAACAAATAAAATCATTACGTAAATACAAGAATTATAATTGACAAAATACAAGATATTGTGTATAATAAGCTTATCGATGATTTATTATAAAGGGGGATCTACATAATGAATTTATTTTTAAGCTTAAGTATTAGACAAAAATTTAGATTGATAATTGTTACATTTTTAATTAGTTTTTTATTATTTGCAATATTTATATTTGGTATACTCAATAAAACGAAGGTCAATGGGGAAATTTATAATGATATTATAGAAGGAAAGGATCTTGTTGCTGACATACTACCGCCACCTGAATACATAATAGAATCGTATTTGACATGTTTACAAATGACAGCTGAAACGGATAAAAATAAGATAAACGATTACATAGCTTATGGAGAAAAGTTAAAAAATGAATTTAATATAAGACATGAAGTATGGGATGAAACATTACCAAACGGTGAAATAAGAACACTAATGGTTGATGAGGCATATAAATATGCAATTGAGTTTTACAACATTAGGGATATAAAATTTATACCAGCGATATTAAGTAAGGATGTGGATATGGTAGAAGTATATTATAAGGAAATTACAAGTGCATATGATAACCATAGAGAAAAGATAGATCAAATAGTTAAATTAACAAATGAGCAAAATATAATTATTGAAAAAAATACTAAAGATATAATAAAAAAAAGTACAATATTTGTAATAATACTAATATTGATAGTTATCACAGTAACATACTTACTTTTTAACATTATAAGTAAATCAATCATAAATTATATTGATTTTGCTAAAGACTCTGTAGATAAAATTTCTAAGGGAGATTTTAGTATAAAGTTTGATAATAAGGATAAGAGAAAAGATGAATTATCTGAATTGGGCGAATGTTTTGAGAATCTAGGTAAGTTAATAGCTATAATAGTAAATCTTACTTGGAATACAAATGAAACTACACAAATTATAGATAAAAACATAAAAAGTCTTATAGAAAACATAAAGTATGTTAAAACAATAACGGAAAAACTTGCAGACGGTAGCGAAATAACAGCAGAGACTTCGGAAAAAATGAAGGAAATAACTAAGCAAATTGTTACGTCCATAGAACTCATATCTAGTAAAGCACAAGAAACAGCTGCAAAATCAAACGAGATAAGTGATAGGGCTAACAAAATGAAAGAAACTGCTATGACGTCAAAAACTAAAACAGAAGTTCTATATAGCGAATCACAAGAAAAGCTGATGCAAGCAATAGAACAATCAAAAATAGTTGAAAAAATTAAAGTATTATCAGAATCTATTTTAAATATTGTATCAAAAACTAATTTGCTTGCACTTAATGCTGCTATAGAAGCTGCAAGGTCTGGGGAACAGGGTAAAGGATTTGCGGTAGTGGCAGATGAAATAAGAAAACTTGCAGAAGATTCTAAAAATACAATAGAGGAAATACAGGATGTGACGAATAAAGTATTTTGTGCTGTAGATAACTTGTCAAATAGTTCAAATGAAGTACTTGAGTTTATAAATAAAAATGTTATAAAGGATTATGATTTATTTGTAGAAAGTAGTAAACAATATAGCAATGATTCCGTAGTTATAAATGATATGGCGACTAATTTTAGTGTAACCTCAGAACAACTAAATTCTTCTGCTCAAGATGTGCTTAAATCTATAACTGAATTAACCAACCTGAATAATCAAAATGCAAATAGTAGTAAAAATGTTTTAGGTAAAATTGAAAGTATAAATAAGGAATCTGAAGAAGTTATAGAAGAAATAAATAATGTAAATAAAAATGTAGATATGCTAGTAGATTATGTTTCAAAGTTTAAAGTTGTAGAATGTAATGTGAAATTGAAATAATAAAAAAATCTTGACTTTAGTCGAAAGGTTTTGTATAATGTAAAAAAATAAGATAATGGTATTGTGACATTTGAAGTATTTTTTTACATTATAATTAAACTATAAAATCGACTGGTAAGGGGAGAATAACATGGATAATATTTGTAAGAATTATGAGAAATGTCCAATTTATAATGAAACATTAAAAGAAATGCCAAGTACTGCATCATACTATAAAAAACATTTTTGTGAAGCAGGAGATGAAGGATGCAAAAAATGTAAAAGGTATTTAGTTAAAGATAAGGCTGGAAAATGTCCTGAAAGGCTATTACCTAATGATTCAAGGGAAGTAGATACTATTATAAAAGAACATAATTTATAAAAGTGGATGCGCTTGCATCTGTTTTTATATTTAAATAATAAAATATATTAATTAATTTACAAATTAATACTTGTAAAATTTTAAAAAGTGTAGTAAAATATAGAAAGGTTAAAATAAATAAAAATATTAATAAATAATAAAGCACATGTGTTGTAGCTAAAATTAATAGATGGAGGTATATTTAATGAAAAAAATGCTTGATAAAATTATGGGGGCAATGGGGATGGTAGAGTATGAAGATGAAGAGTTTGACACTAATGAAAGTAAGCATGCTGATCAAAAGAAAGAACCTATAAATTTTGGATATAGTAGTTCTATGAATAATGACGAAAGTAGCATAAAGACTTTTGCTACAAATAATTCTAAAATAGTTAATATACATAACAATGTTCAGATGAGAATGGTTGTTGTGAGTCCACATTCTTATGAGGAAGCTCGTGAAGTTTGTGACTATATAAAGGCCAGAAAGCCTGTTGTTGTAAATCTTGAAAGTATGGACCACCAGATAGCGCAAAGAGTAATGGATTTTTTGAGTGGATCATGTTATTCTTTAAATGGGGATATTAGAAGAGTTACAAAAAATATTTTTGTGCTAGCTCCAGATAATGTGAATATAGACTCAGAGATTACAGGACAACTTAACGAAAAATCTGGTATATTACCGTGGATGAAGGCCACTAAATAGGTGATTATATGATAAATATTATGATAAGAGCTGTTGATATCTTTTTTACTGTTTTAAGCACTCTGATTTTTATACGAGTTATTTTATCGTGGGTTGGGTATTCGAATACCGATAAACGAATAAAGCTTCTATATGATGTGACTGATCCAGTGCTTGAACCTTTTAGGAAGTTACTTGATAGGTGGCAATCAAATACTATGATTGATTTTTCACCGATATTGGCATTGTTTTTCCTACACTTTCTAGAAAACGTAATTATATACTTAATAAGTGCAATGTAATAGTTAGCTCCCTCCTACTCTGCAGAGAGGGGAATAAATCACCCTCTTCTGATTTAGAAGGGGTCATTTATTTTTATAGAAAGGATGATATATTATGAGATATGTAATAATTTTAATATTAATTATACTTGACCAACTTTCAAAATATCTAGCTGTTATTAATTTGAAAGATAAGGAAAGTATTGAAGTTATACCAGATATACTTAGATTTAATTATGTAGAAAATACAGGAGCAGCATTTGGTATAATGAGAAATAGCCAATGGATATTTATAACGGTTACATTAGTATTTATAGTTGTAGCTTCAATATACTATGAAAAGAAAGTTAAAATACAAAGAAATAAAATTTATAATATCATATATATACTTATTATAGCAGGAGCAATCGGAAATTTAATTGACAGAATTTTAAATAGATATGTCGTTGATTTTATCGATTTTTATACTATAAATTATCCTGTATTTAATGTTGCAGATAGCTTTGTGTGCATAGGATGCGTATTGCTTGGATGGCAGATATTAGTTTTAGATAGGGGGAAATAATGCAAGAATATAGATTAGTAGTTCAAGAATATGGCGAGGGTGAAAGGATAGACAAGTACATATCAGAGCAGTTTGAGGAATATTCAAGAGAATATATAAAAAAGTTAATAATAAACGGTAAGGTGAAAGTAAACGACAAAGATATAAAACAAAACTACAAGGTGAAGCTTAACGATGAAATATTCATGAATGTACCAGAACCAACAGAACTTGAGATTTTGCCAGAGGATATACATCTTGATATCATTTACGAGGATGACGACATTATAGTTATAAACAAGGCACAAGGAATGGTTGTTCATCCAGCACCCGGAAACTATACAGGAACACTTGTTAATGCCTTACTATATCATTGCAAGGGAAATTTGTCACAGATTAACGGGGTGCTAAGACCTGGAATAGTCCACAGAATAGATAAAGAGACTTCCGGAGTGATGGTAGTTGCTAAAAATAATGTAGCACATACTAAATTGGCAGAACAATTTAAGGAACATACAATAAACAGAAAATACCACGCAATAGTATATAATAATTTTATAGAGGATAAGGGAATTATAAATCTGCCAATAGGAAGGCATCCAGTTGACAGAATAAAAATGACAGTAACAGATCGTAACAGCAGACATGCGGTTACTCACTATAAGGTACTGGAGCGATTTGGAGATTTTACATATATAGAATGCAAGCTAGAAACTGGAAGAACTCATCAAATAAGGGCACACATGGCACACAAAAAGCACCCATTGCTTGGAGATGAGGTATATGGACCATCAAAACAACCATATAATTTGCGTGGACAAACCTTGCATGCAAAGTTGTTAGGATTTATACACCCTAAAACTAACGAATATATGGTTTTTGAGTCGGAACTGCCGGAGTATTTTATGAAATTATTAGATAAAATAAGAGCAAAATAATAACACGATCCGGATTAGTTTAAACAACTAATATCTTATATTAGGACTGGTGAAAATGAATATAAAATTGAATGAAGAATATGAAGTAACGATAATAGATATGGGAACGGAAGGCGAAGGAATAGGAAAGATAGAGGGTGTGACTATCT
>MGOW01000013.1:6625-22059 GCA_001797255.1 Clostridiales bacterium GWE2_32_10 | reverse complement strand
TATAAAAAGTCGCCTTAGCATTATGTTTTTTAAGTGTAGCAAGTATGCTAGGTATATCTTTATTTTCCCAAGCACTATCAAATGTGAGTGCAATCTTTTTATCATCCCTTTCTACACAGTATATAGGTAATTCTCTTTTTACAACCTTTGAGACCTCCACTATATAATCCTTTGAACCGATAGCTGCACTTATGGTTATTAAAAATATTAAAAAATATCTTATTATATCACCTTTATTTAATACATATACTTTCATAACAAAACCTCCATTGTAGTTATTTGTAATTACTTTATTATAAATTTATACTAAAAAAGCAACGATATTATGCATATCCTTGCTTTTTTTCTAAATATTAAGACACTTCTTCCCATTCAGCCCTGATCTGAGTTGCCATTCGTTTTATGCTTTCTAGTAGCCTATTATCTTCAAGCTCGCTATCATCGTTTATACCTGAATAATTTGGATATATCCTATACTTCTCTAACTCTAGGTAAACCTTTTCCATAGCTTCATCAGGATTCCTATAGAAAGCACTACCTCTTATTCTTATAAATTTCCAGCCTAGTCTTTCCAATATAGCTTGTCTCTTCAAGTCATTAGGCAGGTCATCCTGTGTATGCCACTTTTCTCCGTCACATTCTATTGCAACCCTTCTATTATCATCCTCTACAACCATATCAATTTTATATGCTCCTACCTTCCATTGACTCTTAACTTGATATCCTTTGTTTAATAGTAAAATCATAACTTGCTTTTCAAAATCTGATTCGGTTGTCCTTAAATTTTCTTCACTTTTGCTTACATTAGGGTCTTTGGCATATTTAATAAGCTTTAATCTTATGTCGTGAGGCTTTAAATCTATCTCTGGATTAAAAGAATGAACTACCCACATCTGCTCCTTTGCCCTACTTGCTGCGACATTATAAGTCTTTCTATATAAATCATTCCTACCCTCTTCATCCATCAATCTCGCAGGTCCACCATTATCGTTAGGAGCTGCTACTATACTTAGAAATATAATATCCCTTTCATCTCCTTGAAACTGCGAGGCTGTGCCACACTGGATTTTCCTTTTTTCATATTCTACAGGCTCAATGCTTTTTTGCAATATTTTATCTATTTCAAGTGCTTGCTCAGTACCTTTTAGGGATATAACCCCTATTGTTTTCTTAGCGTATTCTTCATTTTGAATACAAGCCATAATCAAAGATGCTATATGTTTAGATTCATTTATATTAATTTTATTTTCTTCAATCGAGTTGGGTACACGATATTCAATTACTGCTGGCGTTATATTTATTCCTGACGAATCCCTTAGTGGTTTTATTTTTCCGTTATAAGAGAGCTGATTGCTAAATCCTATTATTTCAGGTAGGCATCTAAAATGCTCAGTTAGCATTAGCGGCTTAAATCCAGATGATTTTGCAATATCATAAATTGATGTCTTATCATTGAACAAATGATTATTAGGCACACCGACTAAATGTTGTTTTATAAGTGCATTTATCTCATCAACCTTTAATCCCACAGTATTAGGGCTAACCTGTTCATCATCACCTACAATTATTACCTTCTTGCCTAAATATAAGGCAGATAATGCGAGAATTCCTGCTTGACTTGCTTCATCTATTATAACCACATCAAATTTATTTTTCTGGGGATCAAAATTCTCGGCAACACGATTAAGAGGCATAATCCATACTGGTATCGCAGACTGACATAACGGCATAAGCTCCCTTGCTTTTTTAAATAGCATCGGGGCGGTCTTCCCTTTCCCTTTTCCTATCTGTTTGATAGTTGTACGCCATCCCTCTATCGCTTGCGTTTGCTGTATTGTCTTATTTCTAATTTTACTATACCATGCTTTTTCATATGCTAATCTTTGTGCATTTTTTATCAATGAATCATTTATTTTTTCTATCTCATGCTGTATTTTATTAGGATCATAGCAATCTATACGTTTTATTTGACTATCTAGCTGTAGCCATTTCCAAGCAGCCTCAATGTCATCGGGCACTTTCGGTTCCCCATGTATTCCTTGCCTTTCGATTATTGCATTTGCCCACATTGGTGCATATTCTCCTAGCCTTTTTAGACCTTCTTGTCTTACCTTATAAATATCACTTTTTCCGTATATATCTATTAATCTATTATAATTAGCTTCATATAAATTATCATCTTTGTTTTCTATAGCACAAATTAATCCTTCAAAAGGATTTCCACATAATAGATATGCTTTTAGTTTTGACAGGTAGCTGCTTAATTCCTCCTTTGCTTCGTGCAAAGATATCTTATTAATTTGTTGGCTTATATCTTTGATTATAACCTCTTCTAATTTTTTTATCATTTCACCAATAAGATTATCATTATTAAGCATTAACGTAATATCTAATTTTTCTTTGTTTTCTGCAATTGCTAACACTTTTTCTTTTAACCTCAACCAGCTTTGTTCAAACCAGTTTAGTGACAATAATACTTTCTTTCTTAGCTGTTCAACTTCTATTTCGAAGCGTTCTATACTAATACTTACATCTGATGTAACCCCTTTTATTAGCTTACTAGCTTTAGAGTGTAAAGCTATCTTACTTAAATCATACTCAATTATCAGGCTTGCTTTTTCTAGATCTGTTCTTTTTTCGATTAAATTGTTATTTACATATATACTCTCTTTTATTTTTTTCCATTTTGGCTTGAATAGTAGGGTTATTCCGGTTAATGGTTCGTCCTTTTTTGACTCTACAATTTCATTTATTATGCATAAATATTCCTCACAAATAATTTCGTCTGATATTTTGAATTCATTTTCAAATTTGTGACTCCTATATTCCTTATATTTATCCATGAGCTCGTCGTACTCTTTAAATATAGATTTCCAAAACTCTATGCATATGCTATCCTTTATAGTTTGTGCAATCAATAATGCTTGAAACTCATCTATATTAGATAGGCTATCGTGCATGTTAACTGCTTCATCCATTAGTTCTACCAAGGCTTCCTTTCCTATATTTTTTGAGTTTTCACTAAATGCTACATTTGGGTTCCAATTCTCTAATTTGTTTTTCAAATCTAAATAGCTATCTTTTTTAGAGCTGAATTCTTTTGTGCTCCATATCTCATCAACTGCTGGCAATTCTTTACTTAACATCGCTTCCTCTTCAACTGTTATCTTATCGTTTGATTGGTATAATTTATTTAGCTCATTTAAGTCAATTGGAAGTCCTAAGGTGTCATCCTTAGTGCCTCCTGGTATGTAATCAAGCCTTCCAACACCCTGCTTAATGTATTTTGCGGCTTCTATTGGTGTTAGTGTTTTATTATCATATACTATGTCCTTATATTCCAGGCTTCTTATTTGAAGTAGCTCTTTTTGCTTGGCTTTATAATCCTCTACATACTGTTTTCTTTCTTCCTTTAACCTCTCGATCCTTTTAAGTGACATATTCAAATCTAGTGCTGTCCCCTTTTCAGCAATTTCAAAGAGGGTTGCGTCCATTTCTTTCTTTTGAGAGCTTGAGCTTAATAAGCTAATACATAAGCTTTGTAGATCCTTATATACTTTATCCTTTAATACGGTTAGTGCCTTCTCTGTATGACTTGTTACAAGTACACTATTACCTTCGCTTAATAGATGTCCTATTAAATTTGAAATGGTATGTGTCTTTCCTGTTCCCGGTGGTCCTTGAACTAGAACTGCATTGTATCTATTCAAATATTTTATAATTTTCAGTTGTTCATTATTAGCGGGCAATGTCAAAAGGACTTCCTCATCAATACCGCTATAGTTCCAATTTTCTTCGCTCACCTCTGTATGGTTATCGTCTGGATATTCTCCTACTATTGGTTTGAAAAAGGGTGGTACTGTATCACCATTTGTATTCTCAATATCTGCAATGATTTCATTAATAAGATTAGAAAAGCCCAATGTTCTTTTTCTCAAAAAGATAATAGGTCGATTCATAATTGTAGGATTATTACTTATCTCCTCTTCCTTTTCAACCCATTTTCCTTTTTCGTCTAGTATACTTGCTAGCCTTTGGAAAAATCCGCTTGTATTATTTATATCTGCAATATGATATTGATTTTCTTCCACCTCTTTAATCATATCAGCAAGCATTATCTGATTTATGGAAGGAATAACCCTTAGCATCGGTGTGTATAGCTCTGTTTTTAGCTCTTCACACTTTACAGTAAACGAAGGCTTTTCAGGATCAAATACTAGCTCAACCTTCTGTAGTAGCACAGGGTGATCAAGCAGCCTTTCATTTGCATTCCATCTGATATGCCCATCTCCCAAAATAAGCTCAAAGCTCTCTGATTCCTTCTTCATATCAGAATAAAGAGCAAAAAGCTTATTATACAGGTCTAATCCTTCCTTTTTAGGTGTCTCTACAGTTAACCAATTATTTCTCTTTTCTCTCCATTGCAGAAAGGCTTCTACTCTTTCTGCAGAATCCTGAAACCTCTCTTCTTCTTGCGATACTGTACCATCCTCTAGCTTTATTTCTTTCACAATTTTATTTTTATAGCTTACCTGCTTAACCCCAACATCATTCCATCTTCCATATATCCATTCGGCAATTATCATGCTAGGCTCTGGACAAGCCTGCATAATAGGTCTTGATACCTCTAAAATAATGATTTCGTCTACTTTTGGGGCATTATAAATAGACCATACTTCTTTTATTTGGGGTAAATTTATTATATCCATACTCCATTCCTGCTTATTTATTTCTGTGATAACTGGGTTTGTAAGCTCATTATATTCCTTCAAAAAATTAAAAACATTCTTTATCCTAGCCATAACTTATCCCTCTCTTTTATGCTTCTATACTAACCTATACCCCTCCAAATCTCTTAATACCCTCCATTTATCTAAGCTCCTGCCTTTGTTCCTAAGCAATATCTCAAAGGCATCATAGTACTCTAAATCAAACCTTTGTAGTATTTCATTAATATCCGTTCTTCTCCTATCAGGCACCCTCATTGTTATAAATGCTGGTAGTCTTACGTGTCTTTGATAGTACCCATGCTCTATATTCATTACTGGTAATATGTTAAAATCATGCTGTATATAGCCTGAATCTACTAACTGCATCACCTTTTCTTCTTTTACATCTATGATATAAAGTCTTTTAAAGTTCTCATCCATTTCCTCACGTAATTCGCCTATCACAATATATGTTTTGTCTTCCTCTACCTCATAGGCTATATACCCTTTGTTAAGCAGCTTCATACTCATTCGGCTATCACTTCCTTTATCATATCTATCTTTAGATTCAATATCCTTTTTAAAAACCTCATATGTTCTTCATATTCCTTATTATAATTACTAACGTAATTTAATATATCGTCTATATCTATATTTTCATATTTACGTATTAATTTTAATATACTTTGAGTAAGTCCATTATTATTTTTGTATTCTTTAATAATGTCCATATATAACCTTTTTTCTCCATGTACAATTATTCCGGATTTTTGTTGTTTTTCTATTAATGCTCGTATATGTAAATCTGTATATGTATCTGTATCCTCACCTATCAATCTAGGTGACAATGAAGACCCAAAATCATATAAAGGTGAAGGCATGTATCTGCCTATATCGTCCTTTATAAATCCCCAATTTCTCTCATGCCTATCAAAATTTCCTAGCAACATATCTAACATAAACACATCCCATACCCACTCTTTATATCCAGCTTTTGACACACCAAAGCTTTTGTTTATTTTTAAACTCAATAGGCTATCTAAATTGTACTCAAAGCAATCTCCCTCAAGTGTCGTTGAACCAAATCCTGCAAATGTTTCTGGTATTATATCAAACATTTTAATTACAACACATTCTCTTTGGTCATAAATACCCAAATCCACTTCTTGTACAACAAAATCTAGTTTCTTGGCTATCTTGCATGCTACAAATTCCGTCACATGATCATTTATTCGTATCCCCGCTTTTTCTTTAGGAAATTTTATAATATATTTTATATTATTCAAATCTTCGACAACTATTTTATTAGACGCCCCATCCAATATAATATCAAATCTTATTTTAAAGCCTGTAGTATCCTTCATGCATCCGCCCCCTTTTAAACCTACCCCTCCAACAATTTATATAAATTATATAAAGCTTTTCCTATGTTGAACATTCCAATCTGTTTCACCATGTCTAACTACGTATAAAGCCATTATTCATTCCCCTTTCGTATGCTTATCATTTTTTATTCTTTATTCTCATTATAGCAGTCTCTGGTGATAGTGTGTGAAAATAGTTGTACACTGTAGACATATAATCGTAATCTGCTATCTCATATATTTCTTTACTACTCTCACCTAGCCACATATTCCAATATCTATATATATACCCCATCCAATACAGAACCTCTTGGTTATGCTCATTTCCATTAAACCTATCGATTTCATATTCATCTAGCATTGCCTCTCCTATTTGCTTTATGCCCGTATTATGGAACGGTGAGAGCTGTTTATCCATACTTGCTGCTATGTTGCCATTCATAAATTTAGCTATAAAATCCTTTGAGTCTACATCAAAATCCCACTGACATTCTTGAAATAATAGTGCTTGATTGCGACAAACTGCTGTTTCGAATTCACTCAATTCTTTATCAACCCCATAGTCACTCACACCCTTATCCCCCTTTCATTCGAGCATAGTAATTTTATAGGCTGTTCTGTATCGGTGCTTGTGTAAAACCCTACTCCAAAGTCAGATGTTTTATACTCTTCTTTAGTATGTAGTACATAATTCCATTTAGGGTCTTTAACTATATTTATTGATGCGTGATAGACTGTTAGTGTACTGTTTACATTCATGTGTTTATTCCCTCCTACTCTTATTTGAATTTATTATATCAAACAAGAGGTGCTTTGTATATACTTATGTTGGAATTTTCATGTAAACTTATAAAAAAATTGACTTCCTCTATACTAGAGTTTAGTCAATTTTTTTATTATTCAGGCATCTCTTCTTGCACTACTACGGGTTTGCTGTAAACATATTTCCCACTTTTAGGCTCACAATCTATATGTATGTTTTCTCCTTCTATATCTCCATCTATATACATTTCCAGCATATTTTGAGTACAACTAGACAAGCTTCTATGTAATTCACGTCCACCAAAAGCTTCTATATTACTACCTGCTATTATTTCAGCTTTAGCTATATCAGATACTGTAACATTGATACCACTTTCTGCAAATTTTTTCTGTTCTAATTTAATATACTTCTCTAATATATTTAAAGCCATCTCAAGATCCATACTGTTAAATTTTTCTATTATATCTATCCTATTTGCATACTCTGGTGAAATTATTTTAGCAAGTAATTCATGATTGCTTGCTTGCTTTGACTTATCTTCAGTATTATCCATCGTGAATCCCATGCGCTTTTTTGCTTTTCCTTGTTCTTGTTCAAACATAAGGTTAGTAGTTAGTAATACTATTGAACTAGTGAAGTCTACAGTATCTCCTTTAGAGTCTGTGAGTCTGCCTTCATCCAAAAGCTGTAATAATATTTTCAGCACATTAGGATGTGCCTTTTCCATTTCATCAAATAATACTACCGCATTAGGAGTTTGTCTTATTTTATCTGCCAATGTTTCAGTTTCACCGTGCCCAACATATCCAGGAGGTGCTCCAATAATTTTTGAAACAGAATGTTCCTCTGTATATTCAGACATATCAATTCTTATCATAGATTTCTCACTACCAAAAATATTTTCTGCTATTGCTTTTGCCATTTCTGTTTTACCAACGCCTGTTGGACCAGCAAAAAGCCCAGTAAGTATAGGTTTATTATCGTCTTTCATACCCATCATATAACTAACAATTTTTTTTACTACAATATCTGTTACATGTTCTTGCCCTATTACTCTTTCATTTATTTTTCTCATAACTTGGTTTTTAAATTCTCTTGTTTTTTTAGGATCTTTATCTAAAAAAACTCTAGGTAGATTTGTTATATTAGAAATAACAGTTATAATGTCTTCTTTTGATATGCTTATGCCAACATTAGATGCTAACTCAGCATTTTTGGATTCAACCAAATTATCACTTTCTTCATTTGAACTCATATTAATCTGTTTAGGTAACATCTTCTCCATCTTTTCTTTTTTAATAGCATAATAGACAATCAGTGTTTCTAAATTTCTTTTATTAAAACCAAGCCCTTCCTTTATTGTTATACCTACTTCTTTTAACTTTTGGAGATACTTCTCATCTTTACTATTTTGATATCTTGACACAAAAAATTTCAATATATCCTCTATAACAGGTAACTCTTCTTCAGGTTTTTCATTTTTTATATGTTTATCCATATTTTCGAGGTAAAACCCATCCACTTCATAATTTGCAAGTCTATTTTTTACAATGGGTTTTCTAAATTCTTTTAAAATATTTTCATTTATATCTTGCTTTACACCATCATACTCATTGATACAGTCTAAAAATTTATTTTTATTGTAATCGTACTTTTCATCATTTATTTCAACACGAGTTTTTTTATTGTTTTTTGTAGGTCCACTACTTTCAGAGTTTCTACTTGATTGCTCATATTTATTCTTAATTCCACTCAAGTCAACCCCTACCTGCATTGCTACAGCATTATGAAATACTTTTAATTCTCTTGCTGGAGATGTTGAATCTTTTATATGCTTTCCTGCTGCATTTACTAAATAATCCGCTACCTCTGTCGGTATATATACTTCATCTTTAAGCGCCTCTTCTATAATTATTGCTTTAGTGTCCTCCTTATCTAATTCCGGAAGCTTAAGTTCTTGAAATCTTCTTTTAAATGCATGGTCCTGATGAATAAATTTATTATATTCTCCAGCGGTTGATGTACCAATAATACAAACATCTTGACTCCCATCAAGATAAGGTTTAAATACATTAAGCACTTCTTTAGGTAAAGAATGAATCTCATCAATAAATATTATAGCGTTATTTCTTATTGCCACTTCAATAATCTTCTTTACTTTCCCCTCCATTTGTCCATTAAGTATAGAGCCTGCTTTAAAATCAGCCCCAGATATTTTAAGTATATTTTTACTAATCCTATCCTTTTCTTGTAATACTTTGGGTAATTGCTTGCTAGTTTCTTTATCCGAGATTATCATTGCAATTGCATCAGCAAACGAACTTTTGCCACATCCTGCCATGCCAGTTATAACAACATTTCTAATTTCCTTACTTGAAATCATTTGTATCAATTTCAACATTTCCTTATCTCTGCCAATTAAGGGTAGCTTAGTTAATCCTCGTCGTTCTATTTCTTCAATAACGTCTATATACGGTAAATTAGTTAATTCTTCAAACATGTTATCATCCTCCAAATATTTAAATTTATCAAAATTATACACTTTTTTTTACATTTGTCAACATTTTTTACATATTTTGTATTTTATTGATGCTTCCACAATAAAAAAGACTTTAGAATCACTCAAAAGTCTTTAATCTCTAGCATTACTATACATTTCCCTATATTTCATCACACCTTCTATAAATTTCTCAAAGTTATCATGCTTTTCAAATTTCACTTCGTTATTTAGTGTCTCAAAATGCTTCTCTCCGCATTGCATCTTCACTATTTCTCTTAGTCTTAGCTCTTCTGATAGTGTATTGCCTTTTGTCTCTACTACAAAGTAGAGCTTTTCTTCTCCATCTTTCTCTATTAGCACTGCCCAGTCTGGGTTATAGTCGCCTATAGGGGTTTCTATTTTAAACCAGTCTGGGAGCTTTGCGTATACCTTGACACTTTGATTTTTTTCTAGCTTTTTTGCAAATTCTTCTTCTATGTTTGAATCATAAACTACATAATCATAAACCGATTTTTCACTCTCAATCATATTTTTTGATAAATATCCGCTTAGCTCTTCGTTTTCAAACAGCTCTTGGGCATAAAATTCATCATCGCCTAATCTTTCATATTCTCCATAACGAAGATATTTCTGTCGATTTCATCAGCTAAAACTTCACCTTTATTAATCTCAATATTAGCCTTTGTATAAATCATTTTGCCTTTGTCTATTCTAAGTGTTTTCATTATTTCTTCTGAACATTCTTTTACTAGCCTTTCTGTGTCAAATTGTATAGAAAATGTTGTTTTGTATTTGATCCTATCCCACAGCTCTTTAAACTCAGGACTTAAAAATCTCCTTTTATTTATCTTCACTTTCTGCTTTTGATCAGCATTTTTAATATTTAAGCTTCCTGCTATTTTTTTGATAATTCCGATTATTTGTAATTCTATTTCTTTGTACTCCTCTGGTAGCTTTAATCTTCCATCCTTCAAATCAGATTTAAGCTTATCTGTAACTTTTCCGTTGTCTTCAATATATGTTTGTTCTCTTAAATATTCCCATATTCCCTCTGTTCTTTCTTGTTTTAGGTATTCTTCGCCTCCAGCATCTGTTTTTATCTTTATATTAGCAAAGGTATGCGTTTCTATAATTCCAAATTTGATTCCCTCATCTTCTTCGATTTCTTTTTGCAAAGCTTTTGTAAAATCCTCATACGATTCATTCGCCATTACAGTTAGAGTATTTATCTCAAATCCATATCTTCTTTTTCCATCTTGGTCTACAGCTATTCTGAGTCCTCGACCTATTTCTTGTCTTTTTTTCATCTCAGACTTAGTCTCATTTAAGGTACATATTTGAAATACATTAGGGTTGTCCCAGCCTTCTTTTAATGCACTGTGAGAAAATATAAATTTCAGCTTAGACTCAAAGCTTAGCAATCTTTCTTTATCCTTCATAATCAGACTGTACACATCTTCGTCGGCTATAGTATTACCAGTTGTATCCTTTAGCTTTCCCTTTTTATCTTGGGCAAAGTAACCATTATGCACAAATTCGGCTTCTGTATCAATGTCTACATCCTTAAATAGATTATTGTATTTTGGTTTTGCAATGATTTTTTTGTACTCTTCCTCAAACCAAATTGCATATTTGCCTTTTTGAGGATTGCCATCTTCATCATAGTATCTATAATTAGACACCTTATCTATAAAGAAAAGCGACAGTACCTTGATACCTTTCTCTGTAAGTCTAGCCTCCTTATCCAAATGCTCCTCGATAGTCTTTTTTATCTGCATTCGTTTAATCACATCATCACTAACTTCACCACGAACCTCCCCTAGCTGTATGTAGTCTTTAGAGGTAAAATCCACATATTCAGCTCCAGCGGCTGCATAAATTTCACTGACTATGTAGCCACTGTATTGTTCTCTACCTCCTGATTTTTCAAATAAGTCATCTCCATTTTTTACTGTAACTACGCCTCTTTTTATTTTACCGTTTTCTTTTTTATCTATCTCTATTTTTGCTGTTATAGGTGTTTTTTTATTATCTACACTTACCAGCTTTAAATATGCATCATTATTATTATCTTTAGTCATAATACTAGCCACCTCTATTTGTTTGACCAGCTTTCTTTCGTAGGCATCTATGGCATCAAGTCTATACATTAGATTATGCTTGTCCTTATGAGTTGCCGAATATCTAAGCGTACACAGTGGATTCAAGGACATGATGGCCTCATTAGCTTTTTGGGTGCTAACTGTTGTTTGCGGTTCATCTATTATGATTATAGGGTTTGTATCTTTTATAAATTCTAGTGGCTTATATCCATTGGTTCTTTCGTGGTCTTTATTGATGACATTGCTATCCTTGTTGAAGGATTGTACTGTCATGACCATAATACGTATATGATCACTTGTAGCAAATTCTCTTATATTTTCGATATTTTGAGACTTGTATTCATTTGCTTTGAATATGACATTTTTGTAGATGAGCTTAAAATGCTCTGAATTCATCTTGTATTTTATTTAAATCGTCTTTATATCTTTTTTTTAATTCTATATATTTTTTATTTATCTTATAAGCTTTTTCTGATTCAATTGACCATTTATTTTGATGTATTAATGATTTTGCATAACATAAAATATATTCATGTTCAATTGATATCTGACTAGGATTGTTATCCGTTGCTGTTTGCCATATAATATTTCCAACAAAATTCTCTTCCCCAAAAACTTCATTACAAATTTTCTTCAAATTATCAACTTCATTATCATCAATACTAATAAATATAACCCCATCATCCGTCAATAAATTCCTAGCCAATCTCAATCTAGGATACATCATATTCAGCCAGTCAGTATGATATCGCCCACTTGCTTCTGAGTTTGTACTTATCTTTTTCCCATTATCATCTATTTGTCTAGTCATTTCTAAATAATTTTGCAGATTATCTCTATAGTTATCTGGATAAATAAAGTCTTTACCTGTATTATAAGGTGGATCTATGTAAATCATTTTAACCTTGTTGTGATATGTTTTTTGTAGTAGCTTCAGCACCTCTAGATTATCTCCCTCTATATACAAATTCCCCGTTGTATCCCAGTTTTTACTTTCTTCTTTGCAAGGTCGTAGAGTCCCAGTAGACGGAGTCTGAGCTAGCTTGATAGACCTTGACTTCCCATTCCACTCAAATCTATACCTCTCCTCTTTATCCTCTACATATCTACCTAGCACCTCTTGTAGCCTATCAAAATCTATCTTGTCCTCGCAGAAGACTTCTGGAAAGATTTCTTTTATTTTGCTTATGTTTTCTGCTACTAGGTCTTTTGTGTTACCTGTTAGGTTTGTCATTTTATACAGTCACTCCTTTGCTATCTTGTAGCTGTGTAATTTCTTGCTTCAATATTTTATCATTTATTAAATTTCTAGTAATCATAACCGCTATTATCGGTGATATGGTTATTGCTACAACATTAATAATTTCCATATTCAAAGCCTCCCTTTTTTCTTTTGTTCCTCAAACCTCTTCACCCTCACATCTATATCCATTCTCCTGTTAAAATGCACCTCCCGTTTTTTATCGCTCCTCAATTCCTCTATTAAATTTCACCCTACTCTAAAATATATTTTATGTTTTTCTATATTTTCTTAAAATATTATTTTACATTTTGAATATAATATTAAAGAAAGTGTTGACATTTTTTAAAAATATGTTATATTATAATTACTCATCTACTTTGTAGAAGGAGTTTCTAGAGACGTCATACTATTATGTAGGGCGTTTCTTGTTTTATTCAATACTATGTAATTTTGTAATTTCCAAAATCTTTTAGCTTTTTATCCATTTCATTGTCTTCATCAATAACATATCCTGTTATAAAAAGCATATACTCTTTTCTTTCTTCTACTATTACTATATAACTATACTCCTCAAATAATATATGGTATCTATAATTATTATTTTTAAATATTTTTTTGTAAATTTTTATTTTACTACACCAAATACAATTATTGTCACATTTGCAATTATCAATTATCTTTCTTGGCCACTCTATCCTTTCACATCTTGCTATATCTGGAGTTCTGTCTCTATTTTTAAGTAGGTCTTTACAAATAATATGATAAAATGCTTCTTCTCTGCCATATGTAATAGGATGTTTTCTTATACGTAACACTTTAGATTCAAAATATATTTGATTATTTATAAAATCTCTCTTAAATATTTCATATAGTTCATCTTCATATTCAGCATATTTATTTAAATCTTCACATCTTTTCAATGGTGGTAACCATAAACATTCATTATTCAATTTTACCACCTTCCCATAAAAGTATATTAAATTTATTTTCATAAAATGGTGTGTTTTTATCAAGTGAATGATTTAATCTCCGCTGTATATCGTGTATCAATTGATTTTTATTATTACTAGTACCTATTTTTCTATAATAATAACTCATTGCACCAATAAATAAATCTGCGAATTGAATCATTACAACCTCATGAGAACGTGTCATTTGTATTTTTTTCATTGTTCTGTTATCAACATCATATATCTTGTTACCTAGATATTTATGAACCTTTTGGAAGTTTCTTTTTGAATTAGTATCTTTAATATCTACATAAATATTGTAACTATTCTCATTGCTAATTATATATTTTAACATATCAAAATATATTTTATGATAAAACTCATCATGGGTTTGATTATATTGACTATGATTTAATTTGAATTTATCAACAACAACAGCTCTAAATTTTATACTACTTTCATAAAAAAACAAATCTATAATTTTTCTATATAAATCCATTTTAGTACTCATTATCTTAGTCCACTTTATTTCATTCTCATTCTCAAGTCCATATTCTTTTTTCAGTTTTTTTAACCTTAATGATATCTCTTTAACTTTATTTTTCGGACAATATACACAACCGATAACCATATACCTATTCTTATCATTTTCTAAGTGACAACTTTCATCACAATATATATTATATTCCACCTATTTTATACCCCCTATCAACTATATCAGCATAAAATCTATAAAAATTGCTATACGATAAGCCTTTAACATCTATACTTGCCAAAAACTTACCTTGCATTTCTGACATATCTTCTTCTGTAAACCAATCTGTTATAATCATTTCCTCTATAGTATTTTTTGTATCATCTACTAGGTTTGTCCTTTTATGTACTACATTCAATAAAGTCCTATTCTCATAAGTAGCTATCAGGATTACTGGATAGGGAATCCCCCTTTGTAAACAAGCTAGAAATTCCCTTGTCTACCTCTTTACCGTATATATTAGATATAGCGGTTTCTAAGTGCATAGAGTACTTGCTCATATCCTTGCCGTCATTTGTCTCTTGATTGAAAATCGTAGCCACTTCATGTATAACTTCTCTTTTACCTGAACACATTCGCATACATTCCCATTGGGGCTTGCTCTAGCTTCTCTCTGTTGCTGATGTATCAAGCATGACCATCTTGCCCTTGATTCTATTTTCAAGGTTTATGTACTCGTCAAGCTCCATATTGGGTCAAAAATTCACAAGCTGTATATCATCGTTTATAGATCCAATACAGTCTATACGCCCAAATCTTTGTATAATCCTAACTAGATTTCAGTGTATCCGGTGTATTTTCTTTATAGATAATCTGCATCTGTTCTAACACCTTATCTATAACATCCTCTACCGTAGTATCATCATTCTATCCGATTTGAATGAGTTATACCCAGTCCATCAGTTGTAAAATCAACCGTCCCATTTATAGAAATATTATCATCAGTGTTTTCTATATAAACTAGTCGTGGCTGTGCTGGATTAGGTCTCTTCAATGATTTAATCTGTACCTTCTCCTTAATCCACTCCGCACATTCTTTAGCTATATGTGATTGATTCAATTCGTTCCGTAATCGTATTTCAAACTCATTACCAGAAATAACTGAAACCCTAGAGCCCTTATTTAAGCTTTGCTTTAATTCCTCATATACCTTCCTATTACCCTTATTATCCAGCATCTTAGGTTGTCTCACACTAACACCGCCCTTATAAACTTACTCTAACCTACATTATACACGTAAATTGATTTTCTGACAATATTTTCATCTA
>MGOW01000013.1:0-6579 GCA_001797255.1 Clostridiales bacterium GWE2_32_10 | reverse complement strand
CAAGCCTGACCCCTAAATACTTTTCCTACATAAATACTTTTCCTACATATGCTCTGGCAGCTTGCCATTTTCTTTTACGAACTCATACATCTTCTGCAATCTTTCTCTTGGTTTTACTCCCTTTTTTACAGCCAAATCATATGCATAAACCCACCACTCATCTAAGTCTAAAACAAATAAAATTCTAAGTAACACATATAGCGTTATTTCTTTATCTCGCTCTACATAACTTTCATTAAAATATTGTATGCCTTTTTCATACTCACATAACTCTATGTATAATTTCAAAATTAACTCTGCAAGTTTGTTATTCTTTTCTTCTCTATAATATCTATCTATCTTTTCCTTATCTACTTCTTTTATCATTTTTTTACTTTCCTCTATAGCCATCATCTTCGAATCAACAGTCTTTAGATTTTCTATTAGCTCATCTATTAAGTATGAATCTAGTGTCTCCCTATCTACATTGCTTTCTAATACCAACAGCACCATTTCACGTACAACAGCTTCATGTACACCATTCTTGAATTTCCTAGCTATAACTTTATCGATTAGAATTGTTTGTTGTGTTCCTATAGCCCAAAAAGGATCTTGACTAGCAAATATATAATTTCCAGCTGCATATGATAACACTTCATATATCTTTTTATATAAATCCGTAGCTATATCACTATCATCATTTTCCAAAGCTTTTAGGTATCTTTTTACTGTAAATCTCCAATTCGACCTTTCTTTTTTGTGCACAATCCCTATTAGGAGCATAATAATTTTGCCCATATGCATTATATAGAAATGTTTCTATCTCTATCTTGAGTTCATTAATATTCATTTTAATTTCTTTCGATTTATCAATCTTTCCAATATTCATATACCCATTAATATCTGTTATTATTGTATCTATACCCTTATCTTCTCTTATACCTTTCGGTATAGATTTATAGATTTCAGTGATAATAGTTCTAAGCTCATTACCTTTATATTTCTTTAGCTGCTCCCTAACTTCTGCTACCAGCATTTTCGACACTCTCCTTGTCTTTTATTTTGTAATATAAAACTTATATTGTTATTTAATCTCTAAACGAAAAATGAAATGCATCGTACATAAATGGTATTACTTCGTTTCCCTGTTTATCAATAAATCCTACCTTCCCATCCTTTTGCACTGGTGCTATTTTATGATTAAAGTCTCCAGCCATTTCATATATGCAAGGTATTATTTCGTTATCAACTAATTTTGCAAATACTTTGTTTGTTTCTACTATAGATTCATTAACTACATGCACCTCTTCATCGTGTATTAAAGGTTCAATAATATTTCCATTGACATCCACACATCCGTATTTTCCATCCTTCTTTACGGGTATATATCCATTTGCTTTTGCATACGGCCACACGAAATCATATATTATTGGTACTGTTACTTTTCCTGCTACATTTATAAATCCCCATTTATCATCTTTATTTACTTTTCTATAACCATTTTTTAGAACACCAACAAAATCATATTTATTAAATTCAGATACTTTTTCTCCTTTTTTATTGATACCACCGATGCCTATTTCATCTTGAACAATGGCGTATTCCTCGAAAAAATCAGTAGCATCTTTATATATAAAAGGAATTGCCAAATTTCCATCTGAATTGATATAACCATACTTTCCGTCTAACTTAGTGCGAATCATACCATACTTAGAGTCAAAAAGATTTTCATACATACACGGTATAATCCCTTCTCCTTCTTGGTTGATAGCTCCTTTCTTTTCACCTTTTCTTACTACTGCACATCCATCACTAAACTTTGCTATTTCATCATAAATAAAATCTATGACGTGTTCACCTTTTCTATTTATAAGTCCACATTTCCCATCTATACAGGCTCGTGCAACATCACTCTCAAATATTTCCATATTCTCATAAATGCACGGAATAACTTCCTGCCCATATGGATTTATAAATCCGTACTTCTTATCCTTTAATACAAGAGCCAGACCATCTATAAATATATATAAATAATCGAAATTATAATTTACCCCTTTACTTTCTACTTTAAAGCCTTTGAAATTTTCTTTATCACTCATTTAAGTCCTACCTCCTACATAGATAATTTTATTCCCACTCAACTTCATTTTCCTCACACCATTCTATAGCCTGCCTCTTTCTATACTCATCTCTATACCTATACCAATCCTCAAGCAAACCATAGCGTTCGGTATTTCATGTAATTTGTGCAGACACTGTCTGCACAAATTCAAAAACTGAATATTTTTTTCATACTATCTATTACTGTGCAAATTTTAATTTCCATATTTTATTTATTGGGGTATTTTCCAAAGTAGTTGCTACAATATTCTTTAATTCTTTATTCTTCATTAAATTTGATATTGATATATGTTTTAAAATGTAATCACAGCTTTTCGATTTCTTTGGCTTTATAATTTCCGTTACTTCAGTTTCTGAAATAGATAAAAGACCTATACCGCTATCAATAAAATCTTGCGTATCTACTTTTTCAACACTTTCAACATACAATCCTAAGTATGAATAATCTGAAAAATTCAAATATCTTCTTGCTTGAAGCAATCCACTACGCCAGTCTTTAACTTTAACTTCTATTGATATTAACTTACTTCTATTATTCATATTTATTTTATTTTTTATAAACACTTCTTCTCCTTTTATTTCTATTATCCTTTCCTCTATCAATTTTTTCAAATATCTTTTTAATATACTTTTATCAATATTATATAACCCATACACATCATCAATACTTACAACTTTTTTTGACATAATTTCATCATATAATTTTAATATATTATAATCGTCTAAAAATGGTGTTCCATTAGGAATGTCAACCCCAATTGAAATATCAGGAATTCCTATTCCCATTTTAATTTCATTTCCAAAAATAATATTATTATCAATTAAATATTTATTAACCATTTGAACTACCATTCTTTCCTTCATATTAGACTTCAAACTCCTCTCTTAATTTTGGAATTACATTTAGCCAGTTTTTCAAATATGTATAATCAGTTCCTGTAAAGACTGGTTTTGACGTTTTATAAATTTCAATTGCTCTATGTATTCTTTCCTCAAAGTAGTCTATTCTATCTGATATATCTAATTTCTTCATCTTTGAAACTTCTTCATTTCTTCTATATAAAAAATGTTTTTTTGTATTTGCTTCCTGCAAAAACTCAACCGAAGTCTTATCTTTGCAGTACATACAGTTACATTTGATTTCATTATGTTGCTGATGTATAGATAATAATTTAGATGGATCCTTCCTTTTTATTGAAATGTTCTTTAATAATTCAGGAATATAGTATGATACATTCATATTAAAATTACTATTATCTTCTTTATATAAATCCTCATAAAAAGATTCAAATCTTGCTGCCCCTGACTCAAATCCATATAACCCAAATGCCAACAATAATAATCCAATCGTACCAACTCTTCCTGCAATTACAGGTTTATTTGTAGACTTTTGAATATTTAGTAGTGTAGATGCATAATTATATATTTCACTAGTATTAGAATTATAATCAATACAATCTACATATATTAAAAAAACATCACATGGTAATCCCGATAAAACATTAATAAAGTACTCTTTTTCTGTCTTTGTTGTAAGAATATCTGCTTTTATTGAAAATCCACCGACTAACTTTTTATTTATATTATTGTTGGTCATATATTCCTTAGCTTCTTTTAGTAACTTTATATCTACCGAAAACCAGTTCTCTTTAGTTTCATTTTTTATCGTATTATTGGTTGAATTATTACTATAGTGAAATGGTGACATGATATAATTAGGATTATATTTCATTTGCTCCCCAATAACTTTTTCTACATAATCTATAACAAATTCCCTTTCTTCAAAGTATTCTAATTCTATCTTATTAAAATTGTCTGGAGCGTATGGAAGCTCCACAAGCCCTTTAACATCTGCATATGTATTATATGCTAATCTAATGGTCGAAGGATCGAAAAAATAATTTATTTTGTTATGTTCAATATTATTTAATAAATTTTTCTGCATATTTTGATGATTTATTGGAAAAATTACATTTTCAACTTGATTTCCATCTTTATAAAATTCTTGGAGCACACTCTTTTCATTCCATGTTCTTAAATAAAAGCTAGGTGAAAACTCTTCTATTAATTTATTTTCAAAATTATATGACTCATCTTTTCTATCAAGTATATTTTTTATCTCATTAACACTATTAGGTCTTTTGAAATTTTGTTTTTCCAACATACACATTATCAAATTATCTATATGTATAGGAATCTTTGGAAAGTATATTTGTGCTGACATACTTTTTTCATGTATTATCTTATAGTATAACTGCTCCCTTGAATCTACATCTCCATAAGGATATTTCTTAGTAATGTATTCAAATAATATAACCCCTATAGCGTAGTAATCGGAGCGATAGTCAATGTTTTTGCTATCTCTTATTTGCTCTGGGGACATATAGATAGGGCTTCCTAGCTGTGAACCTGTTGTTGTAATAGATGTAAGATCAATAAATTTAGATAATCCAAAATCTAAAATTTTTATAACTCCATCTTTGTTTATAAATATATTTGCTGGCTTTAGATCCCTATGCACAATACCTTTTTTATGAATTGCGTCTAAACCATTTAATACCCCCTTGAAAATCTCTTCTGTATTTTCAAGTCCTTCATTCTTATTGCTTATAATTTCCTTCAATGTACTTCCTTTTATATATTCCATAACAACGTAAACATAAGTTTGGTTATTAAGTTCAAACGTTCCATCCTCAATATAATCTGCAACATTTATATGCTTTACAATTTTTAATGCTTGGATTTCTCTGATAATCCTATTCTTTTCTCCATTTTTTCTGTATTCCTCATAAACATATTCTAAATTAAATATTTTTATAGCATATTCTTTGTGCTCCTTAAGACATTTATATACTGTTCCAAAATTACCTTTATCTATGTACTCGCTTATTTCAAAACCATTAATATCCAAACCTATCATTAGCACACCACTCCCTTGTCCTTGTATTGTATTATTATAACATACATTTTTCATAATAACTAGTCATTTTTTCACTTCATCCCACCAAGTACTTTCTTCAATTCCTGCATCTCTTCCTCGCTCAAGGTTATCCCCTTGCCCATCTTCTCATGTTCAGGCGACCAGTCTCGCAGGTCGTATTTGGCTGGCTTGTCGTTCCAGCTGACTAGGTTTAGCTCCTTTGTCCAGCCTCCTGATGTTTGTGATAGTACTGCAATTTTTTCGGTTATTTCATATTTTATTTCTACCATGTGTTTACTCCGCTTCTTCAATAATATCTGCTATTTCTTTTTCTAATTCTTCTATCTTTGGCAATTTATCTTTGTATTCTTTCGGTATATATTTCGATAATTTATACTCACTTATACCTATTGGTTTTGTCATATCTTTTAGTGAGTATTCTGCTATAAATCTATTTTTTTCTCTACATAATATCATTCCTATGCTCGGGCTGTCTTCTTTTGATTTCAGTTTGTCGTCCACTACTGAAAGATAGAAATTAAGTTTACCCGCATATTCTGGCTTAAATTTGCCTGTTTTTAGTTCTATCACCACATAACACTTTAATTTTGTATGATAGAATAATAAATCTATATAAAAATCTTCATCCCCAACTTCTAAATGATACTGATTACCTATAAAAGCAAATCCAGATCCGAGTTCGAGTAAAAATTTTGTTATTTTATTTATAAGTTGCTTTTCGAGTTCTGCTTCTTTTATCTCTTCTTTTATGGATATGAAATCAAAGACATAGGGATCTTTCATCGTTTCATTAGCAAGATCACTTTGTATTGACGGTAGCAACTCACTAAAATTATTTAATTTTTCTGAGACAGCTTGCCTGCTATATAAATTAGTTTCGATTTGATGAGCTAAAATATTTCTTGACCATCCATTTTCTATAGCTTTATGAATATACCACTTTCTATACTCTATATTTTCTACCTTATCCATTAAGATTATGTTATGCCCCCACGGAATTTGTGCAACAACCTGTTGCACAAATTCAAAATCAGTATATTCTTCAGCAAATTTTCTCATATACTTAAGATTTCTCACTGAAAATCCTTTTACACCTGGAAAGTCTGACTTCAAATCTTTTGCTAGCTTATCTATGAATTTATTACCCCACTCAATATTAGAAAGAATCATCTTACCTATATTGTAGTACAAAATTATCATTTCTCGATTAACTGACTTCAACGCATTATATTTTGATACTGATATTTGAGTTTTTATTTCATTCAATAAATTTTTATATTCGGCTATATTATATTCCACACTCCACATCCCCCCTCAGTTAAACTTTACATCATTATCATTTTATTTCATCCCACCAAGTACTTTCTTCAATTCCTGCATCTCTTCCTCGCTCAAGGTTATCCCCTTGCCCATCTTCTCATGTTCAGGCGACCAGTCTCGCAGGTCGTATTTGGCAGGCTTGTCGTTCCAGCTGACTAGGTTTAGCTCCTTTGTCCAGCCTCCTGATGTTTGTGATAGTACTGCTATTTTTTCGGTTA
>MGOW01000012.1:787-16342 GCA_001797255.1 Clostridiales bacterium GWE2_32_10 | reverse complement strand
TAAAAATGGCACTGGCTATAAAATAAATAAAAAAGGAGCCTCGGACTTTCCGAGAAGGCTCAATTTAAAAATAGGAGGGATTTTATGAAAAAAATTCTAAGTGTTGCACTTGCAACAGTAATGCTAGCATCAAGTATATGTTACGCAGCAGATAGCACAGTAACAACAGATAGTACAGCAAAATTTGAAAGATGTAATAGATCTCAAATGCATTTTGAAGGCAAAATGGGTGGAAGAGGTTTTGGAGAAAAATCTATAGCTAATTGTTTAGAGGGTAAAGAGTTAACAGATGTACAAAAGGCCAAAGTGGAAACAGTAAAGGCAAATGAAACAACTATAAAAGAGTTAAGAGAAAAGATAAGAGAAAAAGCTTCTAAAAAGCAAAATATTACAGGAAATAGAAGAGGTTTCAGAGGAAATATGGCTAATCTAACAGATGAGCAAAAAGAAAAAATGCAAGCAGTTAAAGGGTCAATTTGTGGTATTGCTGATAGGACAGTGGGTAAATCTTTAACTACAGAAGAAAGAGCTGAAAAAATGTTGGCTGACATAGATAATATAGTAACAAAACAAAATGAAAAGATAAAAGCTTTACAAGATATACTAGCAGATTTATAATCTGCTAGTATACAAGAGTAAAACATCAGTGATAGTAAACACCAGAAGGGTGTTTTACTCTTGTATATAAAAACGTACTCACCCCTAACCCCTCTCTAAAAGAGAGGGGGACGTAAGATATGAGCGTCACGGTGGTATAAGACTAATGTGAACAGCTCCCCTCTCTTTTAGAGAGGGGCCGGGGGTGAGTACGAAAAACTAGGAGGGAAATAATGAAAAAGTCAAAGAAGAAATTAGTTTTATTGATAATTGTAATTATTGTGATAGGAGTGGGAGCCTTTTGGTATATAAATAATAAAAAGGCTACTTCAAAAACTGAAAGTACATATACAACAGCTACAGCAGTAAAAGGTGACCTGAAAATAGAGTACACAGACGAAGGTAGTGCGGATATAGGTATTAAAGAATTAAAATTTACAATAGACGGTACAATAAATGAAATAAAAGTAAAGGAAAATGATGTTGTAAAAAAAGGCACCGTGCTAATGACTATTGATGATAAAGATTATGTAACAAGCAGTAAACAAGCAGATATATCATATCAGAACTCTAAAATATCATATGAAAAATCAAAGGTAAGCTTGCAAACAACTTTGACTACGCTTAAAAGCCAAGTAGATGATGCAAAAACAAAGTTAGATTTAGCAAAAGATAAGTATGAAGATTTACTTGTAGAATATAAAGTAGAAGGTGAGGCTTATAACACTGTCAAGGTTGACGATAGTAATTTAAAGACAATTGAACTAGAGTACAACTCTATGCTTGCTTCTCCTAGTGCATATTCACAAAATGAAATAAAAAATAAGGAGATATCATACGAAAATGCAAAATCAAATTATAATACTTCTATAAATAACGCAATATCAGAGCTAAAAGAAGCGAAATCAAATTATGACTCCACTGTTTCAGACTATAATAAAGCTGTGAGTGATTATAATATAGAAAAGAATATGAATTACGATGAAAAATTAAATAAATTAAGCCTTGATAAAGCTATTCTTGATTATAAAACTTCAAAAGACGAATTAAACGATACGAAGCTTGTAGCACCGTATGACTGCAGGATACTCAATATAGCAGTAAAAGCTGGTGATGATGTTACCAAAGATACTGTTGTTATGCAGGTAAGAAAGAACGAAAATCCTATGGTTATATCTAATGTGGCAGAATCAGATATTGGCAATGTAACAGTAGGAATGGATGTAGAGGTTACCTCTGATAATCTAGAAGGGCAAATATTTACTGGGAAAGTTACTAAAATATCAAATGTAGCTACAGACTCAGAAAATACTGTTTCGTATGAGGTAGATATGCTTTTAGATAAGGATTATGAGCAAATAAAAGACAACATGACTTGCAATATTAGCTTTATAATACAGCAAAAAAAGGATTGTATTAAAATTCCTAATAAAGCTGTATATATGGAAAATGGTTCTCAATATGTTAAAGTTTTAGGTAGTGATAACAAGGTCACAGCAAAAAAAATAACAACAGGCTTTACTGACGGCACAGATTCAGAGGTAATAGAAGGATTAAATGAAGGCGATACTGTAACGATTGCAGCAACATCATCAAGTACTAAATCTACAAGTACGAAATCATCAAGCAGCAAATCGTCAAGTAGTAAGTCTACAAGTAGTAATATGCCGCCTATGTATGGGGGGTGATTAATTGTTATTTTCTGAGATTATAAAAACAGTGCTAATAAATATGCGTGAGAATAAAATGAGGGTAGTACTTACCGCATTAGGTATAATAGTAGGAGCTATTACAATAATATTTGTACTCGGCATCGGGAAAAAAAGTACTTTGGATATAGAAGAGCAATATAAAAATCTGAATGTCAAAATGATAAATGTAATGCAGATGGGAGGAAGAATGTTTGGCGGACCTAGTACAAAGCAGGTAAGGTTTTCAAAGGATGATGCCACATTCTTGATGCAGGATGCTGAGTATTTAGATGATGTAGAGGCAATACTCACTGAAAACTCTAGTATAACCTATAATAAAGAAACTGCCTCATACTCGCTATATGGAGTTATGGACAAATATGCTGAAATGAATAACTACGAAATGCAATATGGTAGATTTATATCAGCGGAAGATGATGCTAAGAAATCAAAGGTTGTTGTGTTGGGATATGATACTGCAGAATACTTCTTTGGTGAAAACTTTGCTGACATCACAGGTACAGATATAACCTTAAGTGGAAAAAAATTTGAGGTAATAGGAGTTTTAACTAGAAAAGGCGAAACAACTATTGATGAAGCGGTGTATATACCATATGAGACATGTAAAAAGTACATAGTAGGTAGCCGAGGTGGCATGACTAGAATTATAGCATTTGCAACAGATGTAAAAAATGTAGAGCAGGCTAAAGAAGAAATACTAACAAAGCTAGGAACGAAATACGACTCAAATACGCTTAATGTGAGAGATGCAGGGAGCCGGGTTACATCAGCTATAGAGTCCGCCAATACAATGACGCTTATGCTAATGTCTGTTGCGGTGATAGTGCTCATAGTTGGTGGTATAGGTATAATGAATGTATTGCTAGTTTCAGTAAGGGAAAGAACTAAAGAAATAGGTATACTTAAAGCTATAGGCACAAGAAAAAAGGATATATTAAAAATATTTTTAATAGAAGCAATATTTATAAGTGTTGGAGGAGCTGTAATAGGGGTATGCATATCATTAATTCTAGTTCCTGTCTTAGCTGGCTTTGGGATAGGAGTGGTAAATAGCTCAGATGATTTCTTTATTGCAGTTGCATTTTCACTGATTACAGGGGTATTTTTTGGATATTACCCTGCAAAAAAGGCATCGGACTTGAAGCCTATAGATGCATTGAGGTATGAATAGGACTCACCCCTAACCCCTCTCTAAAAGAGAGGGGGACTAGAAAGTTGAAGAGAAAAGGAGGATGTGTAAATGAAGAAGATAATTGCGATGGTTTTGTGTTTTACATTTGTATTTGCAAACATAGCTTTTGCAGCTGATGAGGTTTTAACTAATGAGGTAACACCGTTAAAGTTTAGTATTGCCGAGGCGATAGCCTATGCAAAGGAGCATAACTATGAAATACTCCTAGCACAGATTGATGAGAAAAATATGAAAACTAGTAAAAATAGTGCTAAGGATGCGGAAAGTGCAGCAAAGGATTGGTATAAGGAAAATAAAAATAACGATAATTTTTCTAGTTACAAAACTAGAGCTGGTTATAATACACAATCAGTGAAAAATCAAGAAAAGATGTTAATCCTAAAAAATACTCAAAAAGGGCTTTCTCTTGAGGTATCTGTTGAAACAGCATATTATAATCTATCAGAAAAAAAGATGGCATACGATATCAAAAAGAACACATGTGAGCAAATAAATAATAATCTTGAAATTTCAAAGAAAAAGCTAGCTATAGGTGATATTTCAGAGCTTAACTATAAAAAGGTAGAGCTGGAAAAAGGTACGTCAGATATATCACTTATGAGTGCAGAATCAGATTATAAAAAGGCGATGATGGATTTTAATCAGGTATTAGGACTGCCACTAATGCAGGAAGTCAGATTAACTGATGAGATTACTGGTTTTGCATATAATGTGCCTACCTTTGATGAAAAGCTAGATGAGCTAAAGCTAATTGATAGCACATATGTTCAAAACATGCTAGACGCAGAATTGTTTGAATCCGAAAAAAGGCTTACAAAGACATATTATGGTGGTAGTTCAGATCAATACAAACAATTACTACTTTCAGAGCAACAAAATCAAATAAATGATAAGCATTATTATGAAACAATGGAATATAATTTAATCTTCGATATTATAAATTTAAACATAGCAGCAAGGAATATTACACTAGATAAGCAGTTAATAGATATATCGAAGCTTACCTTAGATGTAGCTAAGCAAAAATATGCAGCAGGTTTAATCTCGGAAATGGATATGATATCAGCGGAGCTAGATTACCAAAATGCTAAGCTAAAATATGTACAGGAATTACATAGCTACAAGACCCAAGTGTTAAAATTTGATAAAAATGTAGATTAATGTGAAGTTCCCCTCTCCTTAGAAGGGAGAGGGTCAGGGTGAGGGTTGCAGGTACAATAAAATAAAATTATTAAGAAAGGGGAGAATTTTTATGAAATTAGATTTTAAAAAGCTTAATAAAAAGTATGTTATGATTATTTTGGCTGTAGTGGCAGTAGTATTAATTAGTGGAGTAGCTTTTTGGTTTGCAAGTAATCAAGAAGATGAAACATTTAAGGGAATTAGGGGAAATCAGAAAAATGACTGGAATGGGCAAGATAGACCAAATCGTGGAATGATGCAGGATGAAAGTAGTAAAAGTATATATGGAAAAGTTACCAAAATAGTAGGTAATCAAATCGCAATTGCAGTGGCAGAAAATCCAATGCAGGAGAGAATAAATCAAGCTAATAACACTCAAGATGGAAGCAACAATAGGGAGAGTAGTGAAAGAACATCCTTTAGAGAAGGCGGCATGGGTGGCTTTGGAGGAACTGGCGGTTTTAGTAGACCAGGTGAAAGCTCAGGCAGTGCTAGGACTAAAACTACTGTTCAAGATTTAAAATTGACTGGTGAAACAGAGAATGTAATGATACCTGTAGGACTTGAAATAAATAAAATGGGAATGAGAAGCCAAAGTGGAACAGATGGTGCACAATTATCTGATATAACAACCGATACAATTATTACAGTATTTGTTGACAAAACTGATACGGCAGAGTATAAGACTGCGAAGAGAGTGATGATTAGATGACGGCAGATTTGGTTATAGAAATGAATGATGTTGTGAAAACTTATAAGATGGGAAATGAGAGTGTTGATGTATTAAAAGGCGTTTCGATTAATATAGGTCAAGGGGAATTTGTCTGCATACTAGGTCCGAGTGGCTCAGGAAAAAGTACACTCATGAATATAATAGGCTGCATTGACACACTCTCATCAGGCGATTATTATCTTGACGGCGAAAATATAACCACTTCGGATGAGGATAACTTAACGGAAATACGAAATAAAAAAATAGGGTTCATATTTCAAAAATTCAACCTACTACCCAGATACGATGCCCTATATAATGTAGCACTTCCATTACTCACAAGAGGAAAGCATTTTAAAGATGTAGTAGACGATGCAAAACGAGCACTTGCCGTAGTTGGACTTGAAGACCGAATGAAACATAAACCAAATGAGCTATCAGGCGGACAACAACAAAGAGTAGCCATAGCAAGAGCCCTAGTCGGCGAACCAGAGCTTCTCCTAGCAGATGAACCAACAGGAAACCTAGACTCGAAATCAGGAGCAGACGTTATAAACCTATTTAAAGAGCTACATAAAAAAGGACACACAATAGTGCTTATAACACATGATTTGAATGTAGCGAAAAATGCAAGTAGGATTATACTGATACAGGATGGATTGATAAGTGAGGAGGGTGTTTTTCCAAACGCGGAGAGCTGTGTATAAAACTAAAAGATAGATTGCCATACCAAAGAACTGATAGTTTTTTACAAAGAACATGAAAAGTCTTCTTCTGGTAAATTGTCAACTGCTATAGATTCTGAGGTTCTTTTATAAAAGTCTATAGTTGTTCTATTAGGGATAGAAGGCTCTTTTGCTCCGTAAAATTCAAATATGCTATCCATATTATTTAATACTATTTTACTTGTTTCTGTAACTCCTGTCTGATCTAAAAATTCATTATATATCCAATCAGACGCTTCTGATAGAGTTAAATCTTTATCAGTATCTAGGGTATCATATTTTTGAAACACCCTTTCACATATGCTCCCATTTTTACGTATACTATCAATCATACCAACTGAAAGATCAGCTAATGCTAATAAAACGTTTTCATCTATTTCGTCGGGCAAATTTGGAAATCTGAACTCGCCTGTACCATGCTTGTTTAAACTACAAAGATTTAGCATATAATATCTATTGATATTACGATTACTACCATTACTATTATCAATGTCAGTAGCATTATCAATATTAATAAGATCACGAAACTGTTTATAATCATAGGTATTATCAATTTTAGGTATTGGTTTGGTATGTGAACTTAATCTGTTTGAGTATATATTTAACTTGTCTATTAATACATATTGAAAAAATGTTACATCATTGTATAAAGTTTCTAAAAGTTGTTCATCCTTTATATCAGGAGAACTCACGTGAAAATGTAATCCGCAGGTGTGATTTGTTCTAGCGCCTTTGTCATTTAGTTGTTCACATGCCATAAATATATTATCAATGTTTGTTTCATCATGAGGATTTAATATATCACTTACTAGTTCAGCGCTTGGGGTGTTATATTTTGTTATATCTAATTCCTTATCATAGCCTTTTATACTCAGATCATCTACGGCTTCAAAGTCGTCTAATTTTAGTAATGTTAAATCATCTTTATTTACTCCAACAGTTTCTATCTCTACACCAAATTTGATGTCTTTAGAGAAAGAGGGGTTTAACACTTTTCGGCGATCAGTTATATCTATACCTAAAAAATTTTTGTAAAAGAGTTGTTTTTGTTTTTTTAAAACCTTATTAACTTGTCCATTAGAAGTGCTATTAAACTTAGTATATAGCGCTTCGGATATATCATTAATATTAACATTTGCTTCTAATAATTCATCTACTAATTCTAATATATTTTTATGAGGACATTTTTGAGTTAGTTCATATTTTACTGAATTTATATCTAAATTTAAAGATTTTAATGTTCTGGCAAAATCTAGTATATCAAAGCTTGAGCAATTAGTTAGTTGATTCTTAAAATCTAGTGTTTTTGAAAAATGTTTAATCTCTCCATCTAAATTAATATTTAATTTCTCAAAGGTTTCTTTTAATATATGTAATTTTGGAAAGTTGGTTTTTTCTAAAAATTTTCCCGCTATTTTAGAAAGGTCTACCCCAAGGAAACTTAGGCGTTCTGGAATGCTTAAAATCTCTGAAGTATATAAAGTGTCTAAAGAATCTATCATTTTTATAGCTTCTGTTTCTAAATTTATGTTAAGTTTTTTTGTAAGTTTTATTATATCTATATTTGGATGAATTAGTTTTATTGTATTTAATTCTGAAAAAAATATATTTGGATCAGTACAGTTTCTAAGTGATTTAAACTTTAAGGCGGCTAATTGATATTTAATAAAAGAAAACATAACATCATCTCCCTTAATATCTATATAGATATTATACACTAATTGTAAAAAAATGTCAACCTTATAAATGAGAATTTAAAGCAAAATAAATAGAAGTTTAATTTGCTTTAAAAAATTTAATTTGACATATAATATAGTATGCATTATAATGTGTATATGGAGGTGTATATTATGAGAACTAATATTGTATTAGATGACGAGCTAGTAAGCGAAGGGATGAGGATAGCAAAGGTAAAAACTAAAAGGGAATTGATAAATATAGCTTTAAGAGAGTTTATAAAGACTAAAAATAGAAAAAATTTAATGGATCTAAAAGGAAAAATCAAATTTACAGATGATTATGACTATAAAAAGTTGAGAGAGGGTAATTAAATGATTTTGGTAGATACATCTATTTTAATAAGTTTTTTAAAAGGTACAGATAACGAAAAAATAAGAAAAATGGAAGAAATAATAACTGATACTGAGGTCAGATTTAAGCCCGAAAGGTGTTACAGAGTTCAGATATTTAAGTCCTACGATGGTAGCGGAATATACAAAGCTTATTGATAAAAATCTTCTAGAGAAGAAGCTACATCGGATAGCTGGTAATATAATTTGGAAATAAAAAATATTCCTATGTTATCATACACAAAACTAAATATAAAAAAAAGCAGTGATTGGAAGGAGTAGTTAGTTTGTCTTTACAGGGAGAGGAGTCGGCGATTGAGAGCTTCTTAGAGTAATGGGCTAATGAAATGGCATCCATGAGTGATTCTTGAAGATGAGAGTCTTTTTTAGTTTAAAAAATTAATCTTCTGTATCAAAAACCTGCAAATTATATAAAACTCTCAATTTGTTAATGCCTCCATAAACAGAAGGTCTCCTTGACAAAGGAATAGCAGATAGCTCTAAATAAAATTTTACATATTCATCCTTTGAGTGAGTTTTGGAGTTATCCCCAAGGAACATTTTATAGCCATCATTACTAAAACCATCGATGATATCTATAGATAATTTGGGGTTAACAGGGATTACTTTATGAGATAGATTTGAGTTAAAGCATGTATTAATGTTTTCGATTATCTTATCATCAATAGGATCAAAAACAATTGTAACATCAAATTTCACGAGTTCTAAATTTCTATACAGCCCATTTACAAACTCAGAAAATGAGTCAGCGATTTTTATAATATCGTAACGCTGGTCCTCTTTATAAGAAACAGCTGGAACAGCTTTATTTTCACGGTAGTCTAAGTAAATGGTTTCATCCCATTCTGTTTTGGAGATTACAACCAAACCGTCAGATTCTTCACAAAATGCTAAACTATACTCAGAAATGCCTATATCCATAGCTATAATCAAGTGGTTATGTTTTAGACCAAATAAATGAGAAAAGACATAAATATCACCCGATTCTGTTTTAAAATGATTATTCTTTAAAAATCCTCCATCCTGAATTTTAAGGAGCTCTTTATATTCCAAAGGCAAATCAACACAAGACAAATCTTCGTCTGTAAGCCCAGGTATTAAATGATCTTTCACAAAAATATTTTCCACACAAAAACCTCCTTGTATAATGTTTTATCTATAATATAGAAATTATATAAAATAATAAAAATAAAGTCAATAAATTTTTGTAGTGTTAATAAATTTTCTCGTAAGTATTGACCTAAGGAATATAAATCGTTATAATAAATGAGTAATAGGTAAAGTAGATATAAGTTATATATATAAAGGAAGTGAAGAAGTATGGTAATGAAAGGATATAGCTATGATAATGAGTTACTATATGTGTGCTGTCTTATAGAGTTTATAGGGCGTAAGCAATTGACAGAAAGAAGTACAGTAGTAAATAAAATAGGCTATGACGGATTACAGCACATTTATGAATTTTCGGATGTACTGCATAGTGATAATATAGAAGCAGTGGCTGATAAATATATAAAGAAATATGGTATAAGAAGAGGCACGTATAATAATGTAGAAAAGTGCGAGTACAAAGTACCATTCTATGGTGATATAGCTTATGTATATATGAGTTTGATAGGCAGTCAACAAGGGGATAAAATAGAAAAATTGATAGAAGTATATAATTCGTGGATAGCTGATAAGATAAACAATTACAACCTAGCAGTGTATTTCAGAACTCCTGAGTATTTATATTTATCATATAAAGAAGGTAAATTGCTAGATTAAAGCAGAATATTAGGGAAATTAGTAAATGCGAGGTGATACTTTGAAAGAATTTCAGCAGCTTAAAAATCAATATATAACAGAGTATGATAATGGGAAGTATACAGATGCATTAAAGACAATAAATAAAATGAAGAAAATAAGACCAAATAATGCAGAGGTATATATTAATACAGCGAAGCTATATGAAGATGGATTTAGAGAATTAAAAAAAGCTATATTTTATAGAAAAAAAGCATTTAAGTTAGATAACAAAAACTATATAAATATAAATAAAATGGGAGATGTATATTATAGACTGGGAGATAAAAAGAGAGCCGAAAATATGTGGGAAGAGGGAATGAAACTTAAGGATTATATATGTACAATAAACTTAGGTGAATTAAAATTTTATTCAGGCAAATATGAAGAAGCAATATACATATTTGAAAATGCAGTAAATCTAGCTAGGGAAAATATATATGCCTACTATATGATTGCTAGAACAAAGGGAGAACATTTAGGTAAACCAAAAGAAGCAATAGGGATATGCGAATATCTGATAGAGCAAAAACCGAATAATGAGAACATGAAATATAAAATGGCTGTGCTGAAACAAAAGAGTAGATGGGGATGTACAGAATGTGTGGCATAACTGGGATGAGGAACAGGAGGTGTAATTATGTGGTCAAGTTTTGTTAGGTATTGGTATATTTGGATTATAGCGATAATTGTATTTAAAGTTTTGTATAATTTAATTTTTGTAGGAGTCATGGCTCTATAAGAGAAGAATAAACTTAACATTCAAAAATCTAAACTGGAGATTAGGATAAAATGTAAATGTTAATAGCTACGTTAGGGGTAATTATTAATAGGTCATAAAGAAATATATCTCTTTGCCCTGTCATCGCGAGGAGGGTGTTTTTCCCGACGTGGCGATCTGTTTTTAAAACAAAAAACAGATCGCCACGCCAAAAATCAGGCTAAAGAGTGACAGAGCAGGTTTAAATAGTTGCCGTTGAGGATGAATTGGATGTATAAATTTTTATAATACCATTGACATAGAGACACTATTGTGCTAAAATAAATTTACAAAATTACATAATATAGGGAAAAATGGAGGATTTAGTATGAACATATTTGGAGGAAAGAAAAGAATTGCAGAGCAAAATGTTATAGGAGCATTAGCATTGGCGGGCTATAATGATATAAAAGTTGTAAGTATTAAAGGTAAACGTGCAGTAGTTGTTGATAGTAAAGGTAGGATATTTACTGTAGATGGAAGGTTTCAAGATTGGAAAGATGTACAAAACGGTTGTGTTGGTGAAGGAGGAGATCGAGTACCTACCTTTATTTTTCAGGTACATGATGATTCTTATTGTGGACCACAAAGTGTTAATTTGAATGAAGAAACTTTAACAGGGTTCCAATTTAAAAGAAAAAGAAATGAAGATGAAAGTGGAATAGGTATAGAGATAGAATTTGAAAATTCATATAGAGATTTTTTTTCGTTAAAGGTTATAATGGAAGAAGAATATAATAACAGATTACTGGCACATAAAATAGGTTTGCATGTAAATAAGAATGGAAGACAACAGGATAAGGGCTTATCAATAGACGAATTGAATGTAATTAAGGCATATGTATTGTCATTGGGAAAAGAGGAGCTTATTGATAAAGAAACTGTATTTAAAGAATTAGTTGATAAAATAGGAAAAGAATATTTTGAAGATATAAATAAACTTCAAGTGAGTGACGGTAGAGGAAATAATATATTAGTTGAAAAGGGAGAGTTGAAAGTATATAGCACCGAGACTGAAGGAGGTATTATACAAAAGAAAGATGGTGTAATAACTATAGAGAATGATATTGCACAAATAGAGTTTGATGAGGGCGGTAAATATAAAAATGCAAGTATTAAAGATTATAATGCAGCACATAGTCGAGGAATGTTTATTGGTGGGAACCTAAATTTAACACCCTTTACATCACAAGTAGATGGAATGATAACTAAAGTAAATGCATTCGAAGGATATTTGCAAGAATCAGGATTGATTAAAAAACCAGAGGTAAGTGCTAGCGAAATGCTTGAGCCGGAATATGCACCGGCGACTATAGAACAAAGTACTGCAACAGTAAGTGAGCCAGAGAGTGATTAAGTTAAAAAGTTAGTGTAGATTGAATGGTATAATAAATGGGGGTAAGCATAATGGAAAAGGGAAGAACTAATTATAGTTACAATGGCAAGGTATATTTAAGTATGGAGGGACTAAATGCAGATAATACAGCTTTTGATTCTGATACCCCGGTTATTATAAGTAACGAAGGACGATTTGAAATAAAATATTTTACTGAAACAAATGGAGTAAGAATTCTTAAGTTTTTAAGAGCTAATGACGGTGATTTTCACATTAGTGTATATGATAGTGAGTATGAAGATAAGTGTGAGTTAGTTATTAAAAGTGATAAGGATATTAAAGTATATAATTTTTTTAAAACGTTCATAGAAGATAGTAGACTAAAATTAGAGGCTAAAAACGTAGGCATGCAAATTTTAAAAAATGATAAAGGCGAATATGAAGGCTTTGATTATGATTTGGAAAATTATATTTTTGAAAAAAGAGAAGAAGCTTTAACAAAAGTGAGAGAGTTAAAAAAAGTGTATAACCATAACCCAATGGGATATGCTATGAATCTACAATTGCAAGATATAAACTCAATAGTATTTACATGTGATGATACACCAAAAGAAGAAACACCAAAATTTACTTTCATATTTGATGAAAATTGCGTTGTAATAACCTCAGAGATACAGAAAAAGTCTAAAAAGAATGCAAGAATAAGGGCTGCAAACTATGGTCATAATAGAGGTGTTGGGTTAACAGAAGGTTCTGAATTAATAGACGCTGTCAATGGCTATGCTAAAGACATGCTCAAGGAACAGGAAGATAAAACTAATATAGAATTGTAGCTAGACACGGGAGGATTATTGCATATGGAAGGGTTTAATTGTGTAAAGTATTCATATATACCTCTACCCTGTAACAAAGAGGTATGTAATATTGCAAAATCCCCACAAACCTACTTGACACATCTCAAATCCTATGTTATCATATACAAAACTAAATATAAAAAAGCAGTGATTGGAAGGAGTAGTTAGTTTGTCTTTACAGGGAGAGAAGTCATTGATTGAGAGCTTCTTAGAGTAATGGGCTAATGAACGGCATCCATGAGTGATTCTTGAATATAGTAGAGATATACGTGAGCATGCGTTAAATGCATAGAGAGGTAATGACTTGCAAAGTCGTTGCTATTAAGGTGGAACCGCGGAAAAACTTTCGTCCTTTTATTTGAGGATGAGAGTTTTTTTATTTTGGACAAATTTAATATAGAGAGGTGGATTTTATGTATTTTCAGGATTTGATAATGACATTAAAACAGTACTGGGGGGAATATGGATGTATAGTCGCAAATCCATATGACACAGAAAAAGGTGCAGGGACTATGAACCCGCTTACATTCCTAAAAGCATTAGGACCAGAGCCGTGGAAGGTAGCCTATGTCGAGCCATCAAGGAGACCCAATGACGGTAGATATGGTGAAAACCCTAATAGGCTATATCAACACCATCAGTTTCAAGTTATTTTGAAGCCATCACCAGACGATGTAATAGAGCTTTATTTGAAAAGCTTAGAAAAGCTAGGGATAGAAAAAGAAAAGCATGATATAAGGTTTGTAGAGGATAACTGGGAATCACCAACCTTAGGTGCGTGGGGGCTTGGCTGGGAGGTATGGCTTGATGGGATGGAGGTCACACAGTTTACATACTTTCAGCAGGTAGGAGGGCTTGATTGTAAACCCGTCACTGCAGAAATAACATATGGACTAGAGCGAATAGCTATGTATTTGCAAGAAAAGGATAATGTGTATGATATTTTGTGGAATAAAGATATAACATATGGTGACATATTTCAAAAAGCAGAGTATGAACATTCAAAATATAACTTTGAAGAATCAGAACCTGACATGTTATTTGAGCTGTTTAATATTTATGAGAAAGAATCAAAGAGACTTATAAATAAAAATTTAATCCTGCCGTCATATGAATATATACTGAAATGTTCACATACCTTCAATTTGCTTACAGCTCGAGGTGCTATTAGTGTTACAGAAAGGGCGAGATATATAGGCAGGATAAGAAACTTAGCGAAGATTGTAGCGGATGCTTATGTTGAGCAGAGAAAAGAACTTGGATTTCCACTTTTATCGAAAGGAGGGAAAATAGATGAGTAGAACCTTATTATTTGAGATAGGTACAGAAGAATTACCAGCAAATTATATCGGGCAAATGCTTGTTGATATAAAAAATATTGCAAAGAATAAGCTTAATGGAAATAGACTAGGGTTTAAAAAGATTTCAACCTATGGTACACCAAGACGTATTGCTTTGATAATAGAAGGTATAGAGGAAAAGCAAGCAGATTTAGATGAAGTAGTAAAGGGACCATCTAAGCAAATGTTTTATAATGAAGAGGGAGAGTTATCTAAGGCAGCAATTGGTTTTTTGAGAAAAAATGAAGTTGACAAATCATGTGTTTATATAGATAAAGTAGGTGACGTGGACTATATATTTGTAAAGAAGCACGCAAATGGTCAAAATACAAAAGAAATATTGAAAAAAATATTACCTAATATTATAACTTCAATTAAAACACCAAAAACAATGAAATGGAAAGAATATGACCTAAGATTTGCAAGACCTATAAGATGGTTAGTAGCACTATTTGGAGAAGAAGCTATAGAAATTTCCATTGAAGGTGTTACAGCCTCTAAAGAGACTAGAGGTCATAGAACCCTTTCAGATAAGAAGATATTTATAAATAATGCAGAAGAGTATATAGAAACAATGCGAAAAAATTATGTGCTTGTAGACCCAGATGAAAGGAAAAGTATTATACTTAACCAAATTTATGAGTTAGCATTATCTAAAGGTGGAAATGTAGTTATAGATGAAGAATTACTTACAGAAGTAACATTTTTAGTGGAATATCCAACAGCATTGATAGGGAATTTTGAAGAAGAGTTCTTGTCACTGCCAAAAGAGGCTATAATAACACCTATGAAGGAGCATCAAAGATACTTTCCAGTAGAGAATGAAGGAGAATTGTTACCTTACTTTATCGCAGTACGTAATGGAGGAACAGAACATTTAGACATTGTAAAAATAGGAAACCAGAAGGTTTTAAGGGCGAGACTAAAGGATGCACAATTCTTTTATCTTGAGGATTTAAAGGAAACATTAGAAGGTCGGGTTTGTAAGCTTACAAGCATAGTATATCAAGAAAAGCTAGGAACGATCTATGATAAAACCATACGAGTAAAAGAGCTTGCGAGTTATATTGCAAAGAATATAAATTTATCGGAGGAAATGATTTTAAAACTAAAAAGAGCAGCTTATTTATGTAAAGCTGACATGATGACAAACTTGGTAAATGAATTTAATGAGCTTCAAGGTGTAATGGGAAAATATTATGCACTTCATGACGGAGAAGATAAAGAGGTAGCGGAAGCACTCAGGACATACTACTTACCAAGATTTTCA
>MGOW01000012.1:0-758 GCA_001797255.1 Clostridiales bacterium GWE2_32_10 | reverse complement strand
GTAGGTACGTTTGGGATAGGTGCCACCCTCTATGCATCAAATGACCCATATGGATTAAGACGTCAAGCACTAGGAATAATAGCGATAATCCTAGATAAAAATTTAGGCATAGATTTAGAAGAGGTTGTAGATTATTCAATAAGCTTATTGCAAAATAAAATAGAGGTAGACGAAACAACACTGAGAACAACAGTGATATCTTTTATAAAACAAAGACTTAAAGTAAATCTTTTAGAAAAAAATTTTAGACATGATATTATAGATTCTGTTTTAGAAAATGGGGGAAGTAATTTATTAGATGTAGTAAATAGAATAAAGATTATTTCAAAATTGGCTAAAGATAGGAATGATTTTATTGGACTTGTAAACCTTGCAAATAGGGTTTTAAATATAATTAACGATATCCCTACAACAGAAGTAAATGAGCAGCTTTTTGAAAACGAATCAGAATATAGCTTATATAGAAACATTGGTAGTATAGATGAGAAATTTTATAAAAGCTTGGAGATAGGACTTTACGAAGATGCTATTACATTACTATATACATTGATTAATCCGGTAAATGAGTTTTTGGATAATGTTATGATATATGTAGAAGATGAAGGGATTAGGGAGAATAGACTGGCTATGCTGTGGAGGGTAGCTGAGAGACTTGAGCGGATTTGTGATTTTAGGAAGATAGGGATTTAGGTAGTGAGGAGGGCGTTTTTCCTGGGGTGGCGATCTGTGTATAAGACTAAAAAACAGATTGCCACGCA
>MGOW01000011.1:3006-15723 GCA_001797255.1 Clostridiales bacterium GWE2_32_10 | reverse complement strand
GGAGCTAAAGCAAGCACAACGGGAAATATATATGGAATATATGACATAAGTGGAGGAAGTTGGGAAGTTGTAGCTGCATATCTAAATAACGGAGACCACACGCTAACGAGTGGAGTAAGTAGCATGGGGAGTGGCAATGTAAATATAAATGGAGCAATATTAACAAATACAGATAATGAAAAATATGTAGATGAGTATGAAGCAGATGCAATAGACGATAATGAAGCAGCACCAAATGGAACATGGGGAGATAGTGAAAATGCACAAGCAGTAGCAAGTTTGAATCTAACGAAATCGGCAAACAAGACAGGAGATGCATTATATGAAGTATTAAGTGGGGTATCAGGATATAATGAAACAGCAGCAGAATGGCAAGGAACAGTTACAAATGATTGGTATGAAGATCGAACTTATGGTAGCTGGAAAAACCGTCCGTTTTTTCGCCGTGGAGGAAGTATTTCTACTAGTTTTGCCGCAGGTATTTTTGCCCTATATGGCAATGTTGGTTCTTATGATCATTATGTTTCTTTTAGAGTTGTTATATGCAATGATTAGTGGAGAAAGGAGAAATAGATTTTTATTTAAAATAAGGAGCTAGATTTATAATATGAGGAGGCTTTAACATGATAGATAAGGTTAAAAGGACAATACAGAAATATACCATGATTAAAAAAGGTGATAAAATAGTTGTAGGTGTATCAGGTGGGGCTGACTCAATGAGTTTATTAAATCTTTTGATTAAGTTTAAAAATGAGTACAATATTGAAATAATCGTTGTGCACATAAACCATGGGATACGAGGGAGTGAGGCGGATAGGGATGAACATTTGGTTAAAAAATATTGTGATGATAATGATATTTTAGTTTACATTTTCAAGACTAATGTGGCAGAACATGCTAATAAATTACATATAACAATTGAAGAAGCAGGTAGAGAACTGCGATATGAAAAATTTAAAGAAATACTAAAAAAAGAAAATGCGAATAAGATAGCTATAGCTCATAATAAAAATGATAGCGTAGAAACTGTATTTATAAATATGATTAGAGGTACAGGTCTTAAAGGTTTACTTGGGATAGGTGTAGTTAATGGAGATATAATACGTCCGTTGATTGAGTGTGATAGACATGAAATTGAGTTGTATTGCACTCAAAATAACATAGATTATATAGTTGATAGTACAAATAATGAGAATATTTATACCAGAAATAAAATAAGAAATGAACTTATCCCATATATAAAAGAAAACTTAAGTCAAAGAGTTATTGATAATATTTTTAGGATGACTACTGTGCTTTCAAAAGAAGATACCTATCTAGATAAAGAGGCGTTTAGAGTATACGCGGAAGCTATAAAAAAGTGCAGAGAATATTATGTAGATATAGATTTAAAAAAGTTAATATTATGCGATGAAGTTATAGCAAAGCGGGTTGTGCGAAAGGCATTGTATGAAATAGCGGCTAATAGGTTAAAGGATATAAATTATGAACACATAAATGATATATTTAATTTGATTTATAAGCAATCAGGTAAAAAAATAAATTTACCTAATAATATTGTAGTAGAGAGAAGTTTTGATGTACTAAAAATTTCTTTGGAAAATACTTATAAAGAAGAGGAATATGAGTACAAAATAAATAAATTTCCATGTAGTATAAATATAGAAGAAAATAAATTTACTTTAGAACTTATTGATAATTTAGAGAATATAATTAATACTGATAATGTAAAATATTTTGATTTCGATAAAATAAATATAGATGACTTGCGTATTAGAAATAGAAGGGAAGGTGACTATATTTATCTTAAATCAGATAAAGAGAGGCAAAAGTTAAAGAAATTTTTTATAAATAATAAAATATCTAAAGAAGAAAGAAATAAATTACCTATTTTAGTTCAGAATAATAATGTGTTATGGATTGTAGGATATAAGGTTAGTCCTTTTTTTGCACCAGCAGAAAAGGCGAGAAAAGTGGTTAGGATAGAAAAAATGATAGATCAAAATTAATCTAATAGATAAAAAATTATAAATTATAAGAAAAAAAGTTGATTTTTAATTTAAGTTATGGTATATTATTTAAGTATCACATTATAAACGAAATTACATAGTACTTAGTTTGAAATTTGTACTTTAAAATTTGTAATTTTAATATCGGGGGGATAAATTTGAAAAAACATTTTAGAGGATATGGATTGTACATAATAATATTTATTATAATCTTGTTAGTCTCGTATATGTCACAATTAGGACCAAATATAAAAACTGAAGATGCACGTTATGATGTACTTATTGCAAAACTTGAGAAAGGTGAAATACAGAGGCTAGTAATTGTACCATCTGAAAAAGCTGGAATGGCTAGGGTAAAGGCATATACTTCAAGTGGGGTTGGGAAAGAAGCTGATTTAAAGCTTGAGGTAACTGTACCAAATTCACAGGCTTTTATGGAGTATGTGACAGGAACTATTCAACCTAAGCAACCTAACTTGAAAATAGAATCTAAGGAACCAGAGAATTCTGACGCTTTGTTTCAGGTTCTGATGTATACAGTTATAATAATAGCCTTCATAATAATAATATCTTTGTTTTTTGGGCAAGCTGGTGGCGGTGGTGGTGGAAACCGTGTTATGTCATTTGGAAAAAGTCGTGCAAAGATGGTTGTAGGGGATAAAAATAAAATAAACTTTACAAATGTTGCAGGTCTTGACGAAGAAAAAGAAGAAGTAAAAGAAGTGGTTGAGTTTTTGAAGGAGCCAAAGAAATTTATAGATATAGGAGCTCGAATACCTAAAGGAATCTTACTTGTAGGACCTCCAGGAACTGGTAAAACACTACTTGCCAAAGCTATATCAGGTGAAGCAGGAGTACCTTTCTTTAGTATATCTGGTTCTGACTTTGTTGAGATGTTTGTTGGAGTTGGAGCATCACGTGTAAGAGATTTATTTGAACAAGGAAAGAAAAACTCACCTTGTATAATATTTATTGATGAGATAGACGCTGTCGGACGTAAAAGAGGAGCAGGACTCGGCGGAGGACATGACGAAAGAGAGCAAACATTAAATCAGCTTTTAGTTGAAATGGACGGGTTTGAGGCTAATCAGGGTGTTATTGTTATTGCAGCTACGAATAGAGCAGATATTTTAGACCCAGCGATACTTAGACCAGGGCGTTTTGACAGGAGAGTTTATGTAGGAAAGCCAGATGTACGCGGAAGAGAAGACATATTAAAGGTACATGCAAAAGGCAAGGCATTATCAGAGGATGTTAAGCTAGATGTTATAGCTAAAACAACAGCAGGTTTTACGGGTGCCGATCTTGAAAATCTATTAAACGAATCAGCTATAATTGCGGCTAAGGATAATAAAAAAGAAATATGGATGGAGCATATAAATAAGGCATTTGTAAAAATCGGGATAGGAACAGAAAAGAAAAGCAGGGTATTAACAGATAAGGAAAAGAAGAACACAGCTTACCATGAAGCGGGGCATGCTATACTACATCACATATTGCCAGAGATGGATCCAGTGCATAGCATATCTATAATACCTACAGGACCAGCTGGTGGCTATACAATGCCGCTTCCGCAGGAAGATAGAATGACTCTATCAAAGTCATTTATGAAACAAGAAATAATGGTACTGCTAGGTGGAAGAATAGCTGAAGATATGATTTTTAATGACATAACGACAGGTGCAAGTAACGATATCCAAAGAGCCACAAATATAGCAAGAGGTATGGTTACCAAGTACGGAATGAGTGAGAAGCTAGGACCTATACAATATGGTAGTGATAGCAATGAAATATTCATAGGCAGAGACTGGGGTACTAAGAATAACTATAGCGAAGAGGTAGCTAGAGAGATTGATGAAGAAGTGAGAGGGATAATAGCTGATTGCTACAAAGAAGCAGAGAAGATACTTAAAGAAAATATAGATGTACTACACAAAACTACGGAGTTATTACTTGAAAAAGAAAAGATTACAGGAGCAGAGTTTGAGGGTGTGTTTGAGAAGAAAGTAGAAATTAAAAAATGAATTTAGTATATAAAGCACTGAAATATTTCAGTGCTTTAAATTTAATAAAATGAGGCGATAAATCATGCAAAATGTTTTAATATATACAAATGTAGACAAAGATAAAGGGTTAGAGGTAACAAAAAAAATAGTAAAAATTTTAAGAAGCCACAATAAAAATATATGGTTAAATTATCGAGGTGTTTGTGGTATAGATTTAAAAGAGGCTTGTGTACAACTAGATGAAATACAAGAAAAAAATATAGATATAATTATAGTTATAGGTGGAGATGGTACTATACTAGGCTTGGTTCGTGAAGTGTATGATTACGAGATACCTATAATAGGTATAAACTTAGGCAGAATAGGTTTTTTGGCGGAAGTCGAAATAACTGACATGGAAAATATCGTTATGATGCTTGAAGAGGATAAGTATGATATAGAAGAAAGAATAATGATAGAGGCGATTATAAAATCTAAAAGTGAACAGAGAAGTTTAGTTGGTTTAAACGACATTGTGATAAACAGAGGATCATTTTCTAGAATGATAGGGTTAGAAGTCTACATAAACAAGGGCTGTGTCGCTAAATACTCAGCAGATGGAGTCGTAGTATCAACTCCTACTGGCTCAACAGCGTACAACCTATCAGCAGGAGGACCTATACTTATGCCCGATACACGTATTATAGCGATAACCCCGATATGCCCACATTCACTGGCAGCAAGACCTATAGTTGTATCTTATAGACATGAAATATGCATAAAGATACAGGATAAATTAGAAAACGAAAAAGAAACCCCTATGCTCACTATAGACGGACAAAAGGGCATTGAACTAAACGAAGAGGATGAAATAACGATTAAAAAAGTAGAAAAGACTATAAAGTTAATAAGATTACAAGGTGTAAATTATTATGATATATTAAGGAAAAAAATAAAATAATATGGAGGTGGGTGTATGATTGCAGTGTACGGAGGTTCATTTAATCCTGTAACTATAGCACATATGAAAATAGTAGAAAGTGTTTTGAATATAGATGAAATACATAAAATAATATTGCTACCTTTAGCAGACAATTATGGAAAGCCTGATTTAGCCAAAGCTATTCACCGATATAATATGCTAAAGCTATGTTTCTCAGATAATAGGAGGGTAAAAATATCTAGCCTAGATATGAGAACTCCAGAGCAGCTTACTACCATAGAGTATATGGACATATTTGCAGAAATATTTGATGAGCAGCTAGCGTTTGTAATGGGTACGGATAATCTAGAACATTTTACAAGTTGGAATGATTCGGAGGAGCTACTACAAAAATATTATCACGTGGTTATAAAAAGAGATGAGGACGATATTAATAAAATAGTTGAAAACGATGAGTTATTAACAAAATATAAGAATAAAATTATTGTAATAGACAATATAGGCATTGATAAGGAGACATTAATGGGTATGTGTGCAACGAATGTAAGGAGTTATTTCAGAGAAGGCAGGTTTACGGACTTGGATAAATGTATAGTTGAAGATGTGAAGGCGTATATGATGGAGAATAAGGTATATTGAGAGAATCTTTATTTTGTTATAGGCCTGAATAGTCAATGTTGTCAACCTAAGGAACAAGTATATTTTTTTCTTGACTTTTTATAACAAGCATGATATTATATTTATAATTCCTACTAAATCAGTATGAAATAGGGAGGTATCAATTATGAAGTTATCAACAAAGGGAGAATATGGGTTGCGGGCTATTATTGATATAGCTGAAAACTCTAAAAATGGGGAGTATGTTTCAATAAGTGATATTTCTACGAGGCAAAAAATATCAGATAGATATCTAGAAAAAATAATAGCTAAGCTAAAAAAATCAGGGTTAGTAAAAAGTTCTCGAGGAGTAAACGGAGGATACATATTAGGAAAAGACCCAAAATGTATAAATATGTTTGATATTTTAAGCGTTCTGGAGGATAATATAGATGTAACAGAATGTATGGACATACATGTCTTCGAAAAATGTAACAATCACTACACCTGCAAAGCCAGAAAGCTTTGGGTGAAGATAAATGAAGCAGTGGAGAATGTGTTAAAAAACACGACGCTTCTAGATATGATTAAGCAGGAAATTAAAAAAGGGGAGGAAATTGAATGATATACTTAGATAATAGTGCGACTACACCAGTGAAAAAGGAAGTAGTAGATGAAATGCTACCGTATTTTACAAGTTTTTATGGGAATCCATCAAGTCTTTATAAGCTTTCGAGAGATGCAAAGCGGAAGCTAGAGGAAGCACGGGAGAAAGTTGCCAAAATAATTGGGGCAGAAAAAGATGAGATATATTTTACAGCTAGTGGAACAGAAAGCGATAACTGGGCTATAAAGCAAATAGCTAGGGCAAACAAGAAGAAAGGTAATCACATAATCACTACAAAAATAGAACATCACGCTGTGTTGCATACATGTATGGAGCTTGAAAAAGAAGGATTTGAGGTTACTTATTTAGATGTAGATAGCGAAGGGAAGATAAATATAGGTGATATTGAAAAGCATATAAAAGGTACGACCATACTTATAACGATTATGTACGCAAATAATGAGATAGGAGTAATAATGCCTATTGCAGAGATAGGGAATATCGCCAGAGAAAAGGGCATAGTATTTCATACAGACGCTGTACAAGCAGTAGGAAAGCTTAATATTGATGTAGTCAAAGAGAATATAGACCTACTAAGTCTTTCAGGGCATAAATTTAACGGACCTAAAGGGGTTGGGGCATTATATATAAAAAAAGGCACAAAAATAAATTCATTTATGCATGGTGGCGGGCAAGAAAAAGGCAAACGTGCAGGTACTGAAAATGTGCCAGGGATAATTGGACTAGCAAAAGCACTAGAGCTTTCAGTAGAAAATAGAGAAGAAAAAAATAAGAAATTAGTGGAACTAAGGGATTATCTAATAGATACAGTGCTAAGCGAAGTACCACATAGCAGATTGAATGGGGATAGAGTAGACAGGCTACCCAATAATGCAAATTTTTGCATTAGATTTATCGAAGGAGAAAGTCTTTTACTTGGGTTAGATAACTTTGGAATATGTGCATCTAGTGGTTCAGCGTGTACATCAGGATCGCTTGACCCATCTCATGTACTACTTGCAATAGGGCTTCCGCATGAAATAGCACATGGGTCATTAAGACTAACATTATCTGACGAAACAACAAAAGAGGAAATAGATTTTACTATAGAAAAATTAAAAGAAATAATACAAAGGCTAAGGGCAATGTCACCATTGTACGAAGATTTTATGAAGAATGGAGGTAATAGCGATGTATAGCAATAAAGTAATGGATCATTTTAACAACCCTAGAAATATGGGTGAGATAGAAAAAGCAGATGGAGTAGGTACAGTAGGTAATGCGAAATGTGGGGATATAATGCGAATATATCTAGTGATTGAGGATAATGTAATAAAAGATGTAAAGTTTAAAACCTTTGGCTGTGGAGCGGCGGTGGCTACAAGCAGCATAGCAACAGAACTTATAAAAGGTAAAACTGTAGATGAGGCATTAAATGTAACGAATAAGGCAGTCATGGAAGCACTAGATGGTCTTCCAACTGCTAAAATACATTGTTCACTGCTTGCTGAGGAAGCAATAAAGGCTGCAATAGAAGATTACAAAAATAAAAAGGGTGTTGAGTGATTTGGAAAAAGTTGTTGTAGGTATGAGTGGTGGAGTGGATAGTTCTGTAACAGCAGTACTGCTAAAAGAACAAGGCTATGAGGTTATAGGGGCAACGATGAATTTATGGGAAAAAGGGACAGAGAATACTGCTATTATCGATGCTCAAAATGTAGCACATACGCTAGGTATAGAGCACTACGTGCTTGACTTTAGGGACGGTTTCAAGAAAGCTGTTGTTGATTATTTTATATCTGAATATATAAATGGCAAAACTCCCAATCCTTGTATAATGTGCAATAGATACATAAAGTTTGGTGCCCTTATAAACGAGGCAAAAACTCTAGGGGCGGATTATATTGCAACAGGGCATTATGCAAGGGTAAATTATAATGATCCAACTAAACGATATGAAATCAAAAAAGCTGCAAATGACAAAAAAGACCAGACATATGTATTATATAGTTTATCGCAAGAGCAATTAGCACATGTGTTATTTCCGTTAGCTGACTATTCAAAAGAAGAAGTACGAAAAAAAGCAGGGGAAATTGGACTTATAGTAGCAAATAAGCCAGAAAGTCAGGAAATATGTTTTGTAGATAAAGATTATACGGATTTCATAGAAAAAAATACCGATTATAAGTCAAAGACGGGAAATTTTGTAGATAAGAGTGGCAAAGTTATCGGAAAGCATAAAGGAGTAATCAACTACACCATAGGACAGAGAAGAGGATTAGAACTATCACTAGCGAGACCTTTGTATGTTGTTGATATAGATGTAAAAAATAATATAGTTGTGTTGGGAGATAATGAGGATTTATTTAGTGATGTTTTGATTGCCCATGACTTGAATTTCATACCATTTGAAAGACTGACAGACGAAATGCAAGTAGCTGCAAAAATAAGATACTCGCAGCTCCCCGCAAAAGCAACGATACGTATGATAGATGATGATACACTAGAGTGCAGGTTTGACCAACCACAACGGGCAATAACCAAGGGACAGGCAGTTGTTTTTTATGATGGTGATGTGTTAGTTGGTGGGGGAGTGATAGTTTAGTTAAAATTTTTATTGACTTTTTGCTGAAACTTATTTATAATAAACTTATTCTAGAATAAGTTTATTATAATGGAGGGGTACTATGTTTATAGGTAGGGAAAAGGAATTGAGTAAATTAGGCGAATTATATGAACAGGATAAGTTTCAGATGGTAGTTATATATGGAAGGCGGAGGGTTGGAAAGACTACTTTGATATCCGAATTTTGTAAAGATAAGGAACATATTTTTTTTAGTGCAGAGATAATGAATGAAAAATTAAACTTGAAAAAATTTACAAAGTCTGTCACTAGTTATTTTAAAGTTGATTATATAAAAGAATTCTCGGATTTTGAGGATGGTTGCAAGTTTTTATATAGTCAGGCAAAGGATGAAAGAGTAGTGTTGGTTATGGATGAGTTTCCGTATTTGATAAATAGTAATAAAACTATAGCTTCGATACTGCAAAATATGATTGATCATAATTTTAAAAACAGTAAATTATTTCTTATATTGTGTGGCTCAAGTATTAGCTTTATGGAAAAAGAAGTGCTCGGGTATAACAGCCCTCTATATGGAAGACGAACCTATCAAATGGAGATAAAACCATTTTCTATATACGAAGTGCAAAGCATGTTTAAGGATTATACAAAAGATGATATTGTTAAGCTATATAGCATCGTAGGTGGAACGCCACACTATTTAAATCAACTAGATCCTAATAAAAGCTTAGATGAAAATATAAAATCATATGTGCTTGATTATGGTTCGTATTTATACACAGAGCCTATTGATTTGCTAAGGCAAGAATTACGAGAGGTGGCAGTATATAATTCGATATTGACTGCAATTGCAAATGGGGCAAGCAAATTAAATGAAATCGCTACCACAATAGGAGAAAAAACTGATAAAACAGCGAATTATATAAAAACCTTAATAGAGCTTAGATTGCTTGATAAAGTAATACCTATTACTGAAAAATCAAATTCGAAAAAAGCTATTTATGTATTAAAAGATAATTTGTTTAAATTCTATTATAAATACATTATAAATAACAAAGAGCTTCTAGAGCAAGGGGAAGTAGATGTTGTTTATAAAAACCTAGATGAGGATATTAGCGTTTATATAGGACATATTTTTGAAGATATATGTGTAGAGTATTTAAGAAAAGCGAATATAAAAAGAGAGCTACCTTTTTTATTTGAAAAGATAGGAAAGTGGTGGGGAAATAATAAAATAAGAATGAGGCAGGAAGAAATAGATATAACAGCCTTAGATAACGACAATATTATGTTTTGTGAATGTAAGTGGAGAAATGAAAAGATGAAACTAAAGGTTTTAAATGAGCTAAAAGAAAAGGTAGAGTGTATAGATATAGAAGGTAAAAAAGTATACTACTACTTATTTTCAAAATCAGGATTTGAAGAAAGCTTGATTTTAATGAGTGAAAACGATAATAATAATATAAAGCTTATTAACTTAGAAAAAATTTTTAGCTAAATTTATTTGCCAAATTTAAAAAAATGTGATATAGTAAATAACAAATAACCAAAATGGAGGTAGAAAAATATGCAAATAACTAAAGAAGATGTTTTACATGTTGCGAAATTAGGTAAGCTATATTTAAAAGATGAAAAAGTTGATAAATTTAGAAAAAATCTATCAGATATAGTTCAATATGCAAAAAGGCTAGATGAAGTAGATGTGAGTGGTATCTCACCTACAGCTGCGATATTGCCACTACAGAATGTTTTCAGAAAAGATGAGGCAGCGAAATCAATGGATAGAGAAAAAATATTGCAAAATGCACCAGAGAAAAGCTATGGTTGCTTTTGGGTGAGAAATAAGGTAGTAGAATAAATTTACAGGAGGCAAGAAGATGGATATAAAAAATAAAACAGTGCATGAATTAAAAAACATGCTAGATAAAAAAGAAACTACAAGTGTTGAAATAACAAAGGACTATTTGAACAGAATAGGCGAAGTAGAAGAAAAGGTGCAAGCATTTATTACGGTAACAGAAGATGTGGCTTTAAAACAAGCAGAGATATCAGATAATAAAAGGAAAAATGGTGAAAAGCTAGGAGCACTCGAAGGAATACCTATGGCAATAAAGGATAATATGTGTACAGATGGAATACTAACTACATGTGGTTCGAAGATACTTAATAACTTTATACCACCATATAATGCAACTGTTGTAGATAAACTAAATAATGCAGGATGTGTTTTATTAGGTAAGACAAATATGGACGAGTTTGCGATGGGTTCGTCTACGGAAACATCTTACTACAAGAAGACAAAAAATCCATGGGATTTAAATAGAGTTCCTGGAGGGAGCTCAGGAGGATCAGCGGCAGCTGTAGCGGCTAATGAGGCTCCGTTTGCACTAGGTTCAGACACAGGAGGATCTATACGTCAGCCTGCTCACTACTGCGGACTTGTAGGTATGAAGCCTACATATGGTTCTGTATCACGATACGGATTAGTGGCTTTTGCGTCATCACTTGACCAAATAGGAACATTCACAAAAGATGTTCATGATATGGCACTGATTATGAATAACATAGTTGGACATGACCCTAAAGACTCTACCTCATATCCACAAGAGCATCCAGATTTCACAAATGCTTTAAATCAAGATATAAAAGGTATGAAGATTGCCCTACCAAAGGAGTTTTTTGGACACGGAATAAATGAAGAAGTAAGGATTGCTATTATGAATGTTTCTAAAAAATATGAAAGCATGGGAGCTACTATAGAGGAAGTTAGCATGCCAATGAGTGACTATGCATTGTCAGTTTACTACATTATAGCCTGTGCAGAAGCGTCTTCAAACCTAGCAAGATATGATGGTGTAAGATTTGGATATAGAGCAAAGGACGTAGAAAGCTTGGATGATTTATATAAAAAGACTCGTTCAGAAGGATTTGGAGACGAGGTAAAACGTAGAATTATGTTAGGAACCTACGTTTTAAGTTCAGGGTATTATGACGCATACTATAAAAAAGCACAACAAGTTAGGACTCTTATAAATGATGAGTTCGATAAAATATTTGATAAATACGACATGATACTTACCCCAACAGGACCAACAGTAGCATTTGAATTTGGCAAAAACTCGGACAACCCGCTTGAGATGTACATGAACGACATATGTACAGTACCTATAAACATAGCCGGAGTACCTGCCATGAGCATGAATTGCGGCTTCGACTCACAAGGAATGCCGATAGGAATGCAGCTTGTAGGGAAGCATTTTGATGAATTTGGGATAATAAAGCTGGCACATGCAATGGAGCGGGAGCTGGGGCTTGATAATGGGGCTGGATTGTAGAGAAAATGAGTATGATGGATGAATTAACGGATGAGCAGATAGAAGAAATAGCTAGACAAACAGAAGAAGATACTGGAATAAAATTAAATTTAAGTCCAGAAGAAAGACGTTTGTTTGGTCTTAGAATTTATCAAGATTTTAATGACAAAAAGAGACAAATGATATATATAAACGAAAGGAGAATAAGTATGTCATATAATGATTATGAAATAGTAATGGGGCTTGAAACCCATGTGGAGCTTAAAACTAATACAAAGATATATTGTAACTGTACAACAGAGTTTGGAGGAGATCCTAACACGCATTGTTGTCCAGTTTGTATAGGATTACCGGGGTCTTTGCCGGTACTAAATGAAAAAGTAGTGGAGTTTGCAATACGTGCAGGGCTTGCCACCGAATGTAAGATACAGGAGTATAGCAAACAAGATAGGAAGAATTATTTCTACCCAGATCTTCCAAAGGCTTATCAAGTATCACAATACGACCTGCCTCTTTGTTATGAGGGAAAAGTGGGCATAGTAGCAGATGGTGTAGGCAAAAATATATGTATAACTAGAATACATATAGAAGAAGATGCAGGCAAGCTTTTACATGAAAATGTACCAGGCTCTTTGGTTGACTATAATAGAGGAGGAGTACCACTTATAGAGATTGTAT
>MGOW01000011.1:0-2979 GCA_001797255.1 Clostridiales bacterium GWE2_32_10 | reverse complement strand
AGGTAAAGGTTTACCTAGAAAAACTAAAAACTATCCTAAAATACATAGAAGTCTCAGACTGTAAAATGCAAGAAGGCTCGCTTAGATGTGATGTAAACATATCAGTTCGCAAAAAAGGTGATACAAAGTTCGGAACAAGAACAGAGCTAAAAAACATGAATTCATTTACATTTATAGTAAAAGCGATAGAATACGAATCAAAAAGACAAATAGATGTAATAGAAGCAGGCGGAACTATAGTACAAGAAACTAGAAGATGGGAAGAGGCACGTGGAGTAACAGAAAGCATGAGGGGGAAAGAAGAGGCACACGACTATAGATATTTCCCAGAGCCAGACTTGATGCCGATAGTAACGACGAAAGAAACAATAGAAAAAATAAGAGCTACTTTGCCAGAACTACCAGAAATCAAGAAAGCAAAATATATAAACAAGCTAGGGCTTACTCAATATGATGCAAATTTAATCGGGGATTATAAAAATGTAGCCGAGTTCTTTGAAGCATCAATAGAAGGAGTAAAAAATCCTAAATCAGTTGCCAATATAATAATAGTAGACATATACAAAAAACTTGACACAGAAGAAGAAAAAGAAGATTTCAAAATACCATTTAGCCCAAAACACCTAAATGAACTCGCACTAGCAATAGAAAGCGGAACAATAAGTAATAGCATAGGTAAAAAGGTGCTAGAAGAAATGTGGGAAACAGGCAAGGCACCTAATACTATAATAGAAGAAAAAGGCTTGAAGCAAATGGATAATAGCGACGAAATAAGGGAAATAGTAAGAAAAGTTATAGCAGCCAATCCACAAGCTATTGAAGATTATCGTGCAGGACGTGAAAAAGCATTTATGTCACTTGTGGGTGCAGTTATGAAAGAAACAAAAGGAAAGGCAAATCCACAGATGGTAAATGAAATGATGAGAGAAGAAATAACTAAGCTTTAAAATGCATATACTAAAAAAGATTATCAAAGCATATTGACAAATGGAAATATGTGTTGTATGATCTAAGTATAAACAAAGTGCAAATATATACAAAAAGGAACGGGTGCTACCGTTCCTTTTTTACTGTTCATTTTGAACGAGATTCTCTTATAAGTACTGTTAGTACTATACAAAGATAACGTCCAATGCTGATACGTAGTGCAAATATATACACCTCCTTTCAATTTCTGGAGGACAAGATAATTATAGCATTTTTTGTCAGAGATGTAAATAGGATATTAAAAATTGATTACATCTCTTGATTTTATGGAAAATTAATGTTAAAATTATAAAAATATTAATTGATTATTTAAAGAGAGAAAGAGGTGTTAGTGTAAAAAAAATATTTATTGTATTTGTCTTAGTATTTATTGTTTTGGCTGAAGCTTGTGGAAATACCTTTGCACAGACCCTAGTTTTAAGTCCGATGGAATATGAAAAGGAAAAGAATGTTTTATATTCTTTAGGTGTTTTAGGTGACAGTGATATAAAGGATAATGTGGATGACCAAACAATTACTAGGGCAGAAGCAGTAGAAATACTGGTTAGAGTAATAGGAAAAGGAAAGCTGGTAGATTATGCTGGAGATGTGGTAAACTTCAAGGATATGAAGGGACACTGGGCAAATAGATACGTAAATGTAGCTGCAGGTACGAGGATAATTACTTGGGACCAAGAGGCCTTTAGACCAGATGATAAGGTTACATATGCTGAGTTTGTAACTATGCTAGTTAGAATGATTGGGGGAAGTGATGTCGCAGAAGAAAATGGACAGTGGTATGATGAAAATATGTATTATGTAGCCGCAGAGCCCACTGAGAATACTCTATTTTGGCCTGAAAATTATACAACATATGCATACTTTTATGGAATAACGGATACTAATTATATATCTAAAGCTAATCAAATAATGACTAAAAAAGAAGTTATAGAGCTATGCTATAGAATATTAAAAAAACCAATGTGGCAAGGGTTGGTATATGATCTTGTCGAATCAGGTAGTAAAGGTATTAAACTAACTAGTGATGAGGATAGATATAATATTTTAGAAGAAAAGCTTGGAGTTGTTGTCATTAAAGATGTTGATATCGGAAAGGTTGATACGAATGCTAGAAAGATATATTTTTATGATAATAGCAAAAAATACCATTGGTTTAAAGTTAAAGATTATATTAAGTTAGATAACCTGTATACTGGGATAGATGATTATGAAATATGGATAAATGAGGATAATGAAGTAGTAAATATAAGTTTTGAATAAAATTTTGACCGATGCATATACTAAAAAAGATTATCAATGCATATTGACAAACGGGAATATGTGTTGTATAATATACATTATTGATGCAATCATGTATGCAAAAAAGGAACGGCTCCTACCGTTCCTTTTTACTTTTTATTTTAGGCGTAATTCACGTACTAGTATGATTAATACTATAGTGAATATTACATCTAATGCTCCTACTGCATGCAATCTGTATGCACCTCCTTTCAATTTCTGGAGGACAAGATAATTATAGCAGTTTTTGTCAGAGATGTAAATAGTAATTAAATAAAAAAACTTTCCAATATTAATTGACAAAGAAATCTAAAAATAGTAAAATGTATCTAGCATAAAATATTAAATAATGAGTATGCTAATTAATAAAACACAAATAAATTTCTAGGGGGGGATTTGAAAATGGCACAACATATTACTGCAGAAACATTTAAAGACGAGGTTATAAATTCTACAGAACCAGTTTTAGTAGACTTTTATGCTACATGGTGTGGACCTTGCAAAATGATGTCATCTGTTATAGATGAATTAGAACAAGAATTAAAAGGTCAGGCGAGAATATTTAAAGTAGACATAGACAAGGCACAAGACTTAGCCCAACAATATAGAATAATGAGTGTTCCTACATTTATGATATTTAAAGGTGGGGAAATAAAAGATCAAATTTTAGGAGCAGTTCCTAAGCAACATTTAGTTGATAAGATTAAAAATGCA
>MGOW01000010.1:10159-26553 GCA_001797255.1 Clostridiales bacterium GWE2_32_10 | reverse complement strand
TTCTGCACACTGTGAACATGTTTCCTATTCTTATGTATCTCCAGCTTGCTACGTCTGGTTTTATTTGTATGTGTTTTGTTAGTACATCATCTGTTGCGGCACTGTTACCTACTCCTTCTTTTGGACTTGCTTCAAATTTAGCTACCCATATTCCGGTGAGTTCCTGACTGCCCAGTTTGAAGGCTGGATGTTTTAGGTAGCCTCCGCTTGTGTCGTCGGCTGCTCCTGCTGTGTATTTGATGTATATTCTTTTGTTTGTTTTGTCTACTTTATAGGTATATCTCGGGATCCATACCATCATACTTCCGTTGAATGCTGTACTTCCGTTACATCCGTCTCGTAGCATTACGTTTGCCCATTTTTCCCCGTTTGTGTTTACTGCTGTAACCACCCCATCATTTTTATTAGCATCTGTTATATTGTCCAAGTCTCCATTGTATTTGTACCAGTCATTTGCTGTATTGGCTACATCTGCTAGTGTCCAGCTTGTACCGTTCCATTTTACTGGTACCATTCCTTCTACTAAATCCGGCTTGTTGTATGTTACTCCATTATCTGTTGCTGTTCCTGCTGTTAGGATCGCTGTTGCTTTCCATTCGCTGTCTACTGATGTTACGTAGGTTTTGTCACTATTGTTTGGTACATTTTTATACAAGTTTTCTGGTACTTCTTTTATGTACCCTGCTGCTATCATGTCAGATAGGATATCCTCTGTTGCTCCTAATACTCCAACTTCCCATATATAGCTTTGTGCTTGGTTTTCTAAGGTTAACATCGTTGCTTTTTGGGCTAGTTGCTTGGCCTCATCTGCTTTATTTATAAATATCGGTACTGCTATTACTGCTAGTGCTGCCATTATTACTAATACTATTAATAATTCTAGTAATGTAAAGCCTTTCTTTGCTTTGTTAATAATTTTTTTTAGTTTTTCTTTTAACATTTTTTATCACCTCATATTATTTACAGTATTACTTTATATTTTCATTCTAACATATTTAAAGAATGTTTACAAGTAACTTTCTGAAAAATTTAGTTTTTATATTAAATCTATTTTATCATCTTTTTTTATTTTTTTCTATCATTTTTTAAGAATTTATGATATAATTATTTATAATATAACTGTGCACTTTAAATTTTGCACTTTGAATCGAACTATTCGGAGGTCTTTTTATGAGCACAATAACATTTAAAACTAAACAAATAAATAATTCAACTCCTATTTCAAACATATTTATCGAGAAATATTTGCCAAAAGCAAATGCAACGTATGTAAAAATATACATTTATTTGTATAGATTTTTCTATACAAATACTCAGACATCATTAAAAAGTGTAGCAGCCAACCTATCTTTACTTGAGTCAGACGTTGTAAACGCTGTGAAATACTGGGAGTCTGTTGGACTTATGACTTTAGAAACTAATACTAAAACAACGAACTATTGTATAAATTTTATAAATCTAACCGATAATCTTCCTTCTTCAAATAAACTTACAAATGATGATAAGGAAGGTAAAAAAATCCCGATTACGCATGATTATACACCTGAAGAAATAGGTCATATATTAAAGTATAACACCGAAATAAAAGAATTCATAGGTTTTATAGAGTCAAAATATGCGTCTAGTTTTTCACCTAAAAACTTAACTCAAATTATAAGTATGTTTGATAACCTTATACTTCCACTGGATATATATAACTTTTTAGTTACATATTCTCATACTAAAGGAATTGCAAGTATAAACTCTATGCTTGCATACATTGAAAAAATAGCAGTTTCATTATGCGAAAAAAATATTAAGACGTTAGCTGAGGCTGAAAAATATTTAACTCGAGGACCTAAGATGACAGCTCCTGAGTCTAAACCGAATACCAAGTTTGTTAATTTTGATCAACCTGATTGGGATTTCGATGAAATAAAACGTCTAGAACAAGAGTTTATTGACGAAGATCTAAAACGAATATCTAGTAATAAGAATTAGAAGGAGTGAACATTAATGTCTGTACCACAAAACATTTACAAGCAAATTATTGCGAAATTTGATAAAAAAAGATTTAATGCTGAACATACATTAGATTTGCAAAAAAACGAAATTTATTCTATTTTACCTAGAGTAAAGCAAATTGATAGTCTACTATTTAATACTGGGCTAAGACTATCCCGTGCTATAATAGAGGATCCAACATCAACAAATAAATTATTATCTAAAATCCAAACAGAAACTCATGCTCTTGAGTCCGAGAAAGTTCAGCTTTTAATAGAAAATGGATATCCAAAAGATTATTTACAAATTAAATATTCTTGTAAAAAATGTAACGATACAGGATTTATAAATAATAAACCTTGCACCTGTTTTGAACAAGAACTAATGTTGGCTGCATATGCTAGCTCAAATATAAAAGAAATTTTAAGTGAGGAAAACTTCGACAATTTTAATTTCGAATATTATTCTGATGAAAAATATCCTACACAAAAACTTACCCCACAAGAAAATATAAAAAGAATATACCAGATAGCCCACGACTTCGCACATAATTTTGATAAACAATTTACCAATCTTTTGTTTTATGGTAGTCCTGGAACTGGAAAAACATACCTTTGCAACTGTATAGCAAAGGATTTGCTTGATGCTGGTAAGGGAGTATTATATTTAACAGCCTTCGAGTTATTTAAGCTTATAGAAGATGATAGATTTAATAAAAAGGATGATGAAACTGAGGAGCGAACTAACTTCCTAGATTCAATCTTCAAGGCTGATTTGCTTATAATTGATGACTTAGGAACTGAATTCCATACTACATTATCTAATGCTTCATTTTTTAATTGTATAAATACTAGGCTATTACATAAAAAGACTACTGTTATCTCTACTAATTTCACATTAGAGAACCTACAAAAAACATATTCAGCAAGAATAGTATCAAGAGTACTAGGGAATTATAAAACGTTAGAATTTTATGGACGCGATATACGCCAAATTAAGAAAAGAGTAAAATATACGTAGAATTCCCCTCTCCCTCAGGGAGAGGTCTAGGGTGAGGGAAAAAGAGATTGCTTCGTACCTCGCAAAGATAGTAATAAACATACTACCGTCCCCTTCGTATTGAATTATACCCGTACTTCCTTCTTATCTCATCTATCGTCTTTTCTACCTTCTCATTTTTTATATCACTCTGTATAGAAAATAGCGATAGCTGTTCAGCACATGCTTCGCATATCCCTGATAATTGTATTCCTATAAGTCTTATTGGTATGGTTTTTATGCAATGCTCTTTATATAGATTTACTGCTGTTTTATATATAGTATCTGTCGTATTAAAAGTCTTGTCTAGTGTATGACTTCTAGTTACTACAGTAAAATTATTATACTTTATTTTTAGAGTAACCGTCCTTGCCCTCTTGTTTATTTTTCTAAGCCTTGATGCTACTTTTTCTGCTATTATTAATAGCTGTTTTTTTATTATATCCTCTAGAATCACATCCTTTTCAAAAGTAATTTCACTTCCTACACTTTTGGCACTGTCTATATCATAATGTAGCACTTGTGAATTATCTATTCCATTTGCAAAGTTGTGGAGCATGTGTGTTGTTTTATCTCCGAAATACATTTTAAGTTGAGTTTCATCAAATACTGCTAACTCCCCTATCGTATATATCCCAAGTCTTTTAAGTATTTCTAAAGTTTTTTCACCAACACCGATTAGATTATCCACAGAAAGCGCCCACATAAGCTTTTTGATATTTTTCCCATAAAGTTCTGTTATCCCCATTGGCTTTTTATAATCAGATGCCATTTTTGCAAGTAATTTATTATCTGAAATTCCTATTGAGGTTGGAAGTAAGAGTTGATTTAATATTATTCCTTGTAGTTTTTTAGCAAAATCTTTTATATCCCCATATAACCGTTCAGTTCCACTCATATCTAAGTATGCCTCATCAATAGATGTATTTTCAACTATTGGTGCATACTCACAAAGAATATCTACAAACTTTTTTGAAAATTCTTGATATAACTGATGGTTTGCTACTTTCAAATTCAAGCCAGGACATAAATTTTTTGCCTCTCTTATACTCATCGTTCTTTTTATACCACAAGCCTTCGCCTCATAACTAACTGCAAGTAGTATAGCGTTTCGTCCTTCTATACTACTCACGACAGCAATCGGTTTTCCTCTCATATTTTTATCTACAACCTGCTCACAAGAAGCAAAAAATGAATTTATATCTATATGAAGTATTTGACGCATGAAATCAACTCCGTTCTATTAATTACTAATCTCAAATTATTGCTAACTTTATTGCATAAATTCAAAAACCATAGTTCATAATATTTACTAGGAGGTCGAATATAATGGATATAAATCAAAATGCTATAATATTAACACCTAAAACACCAGTAGCAGGTGATAAGTTAAAAATTAATTATACTGGATATTTAACACAAACTGGAGACAACAATATATACGCCCATCTCGGCTACACTGATAATACAAAAAACTGGTCAGATGTTTCTAACATACAAATGTATCGAAATGCAAATAACGACTTTGAGGCTATCGTATCTGTAAAAGATAAACAATGTTTAAATTTTTCTTTCTATGATGCTAATGGTAATTGGGATAATAATTACCAAAATAACTACAGCTTCAACATAAAAACAAGACCCGATTGGTGAGATGTAAAGTACAAAGTACAAAGTTCAAAGTACAAAGTTCAAAGTACAAAGTTCAAAATATAATTTGTATTCTTTGTTATTTGTACTTTGTTATTTATTATTTGTACTTTGATCAAGGTATGCTTGCAAAATGAGTACAGCTGCCATTTTGTCTATTACCTTTTTTCTTTTTTGCCTACTTACGTCGGCTTGTATTAGCATCTTCTCAGCTTGCATTGTTGTTAGTCGTTCGTCGATTAAAATCACATCAAGCCCTAGATCTTTTTCTAACTTTTCTTTGAATTTCTGGGTTTTTTCACCACGTTCACCTACAGTATTGTTCATGTTTTTAGGAAACCCTAATACTATTTTGTCCACTTCATACATTTCTATTAACTCTTTAAGCCTCACCATACTTTTACTCAAATCCACTGGATTATCTCTTCGTATTATCTCCACTCCCTGTGCAGTAAACATCAGCAAATCACTTACCGCAACCCCTATTGTCTTCTCACCATAATCTAGTCCCATCACTCGTTTCATGCTTAACGCCCCCCTATCATTCGTTCACCATAATCCTTCCCTACACAAATACCACTATTCACACTTTCTATCCTAACCAGCCCTATCTCATTTGTCAACTCAACATCAGACTCCACTACAACCTTCAAATAGTTCATACTATGCCCCACATAAGTATCTTCTTTCCCTTTTATTCTTCCCTCAAACAACACATCCAGATCTCGTCCTATGTATTGTTCTAAATATCTTTTCTCCATTTCCTTACCTAACTTTATAAGATTATAGCTACGTTCATTTTTAATTTGTTCATCTACTTGACTTTCTAAATTTTCTGCTTTTGTGCCGGTTCTTTTGGAATACTTGAATACGTGTATTTTATTAAACCCCATTTCTTGCACAAAGCTGTATGTAGCTTCAAATTCTTGATCTGTCTCGCCTGGGAAGCCTACTATAATATCGGTTGTTACTGCTATATCAGGTATATTTTGTTTTAAAATTTTCATAGTTTTCCTAAAGTTTTCTGTAGTATATCGTCTATTCATTCTTTTTAGTGTAGAATCACACCCACTTTGCAAAGATAGATGCAGATGATTACATACGTTTTTTAGCTTTTTTATTCTGCCTACAAAATCATCATTCACTACTGTTGGATACATCGAACTTAGCCTTATTCTCTCTAACCCGTCTATCTTGTTTGCTGCTTCTAGTACATTTATAAGCCGTATGTCTCCTAAATCTTCTCCATATGAAGCAACCTCTATCCCTGCAAGTACTATTTCTTTATATCCTTTATTGGCTAAAACTTTTATTTCATCTAACACCTCATTTATATTTCTGCTACGCACTCTGCCTCTAAGATACGGGATTATACAATACGAGCAATAATTTTTACAACCGTCTTGTATTTTAACATATGCACGTGTCCTTTCTTGAGTACTAGATATTTTCATACTATCATAACTTTTCACTTCTTTTATATCCTCTATCTTAACTATTTTTTCTCTATTTTTTATGTACTTCTCTACATTATTAAATATCGTTCCTTTGTTACTTGTTCCCACTATTATATCAACATCAGCAATACTCGCTCCCTCTTTTTGTGCGTAACACCCTGAAGCAACAAATATAGCATTTGGGTTTTGAGCTTTGGCTCTATGTATCATTTGCCTAGATTTTTTTTCCGCAAGCTGAGTAACCGCACATGTATTTATAATATACACATCCGCAGCTTCACTAAAGCCGACTACCTCATACCCATTTTCCTCAAACTGCTCAAGCACAGCATCAAGCTCGTATTTATTAACCTTGCATCCTAAATTATATCCTGCTATCTTCATAACTCACCCCCAATTTTGTTCAAAGTAGAAATCTTTTCTTAAACTGTTTATTAGTATTACTTTTCTTGTTAGTAAAAGTCCTCCCCTCTCTGCTTCATAGAGAGGGGAGGTAGAAGGTTGGTTAAACTATCCCTTTCACCAGCTTCATTATATCATTGTAAAACACCAGAACCATAAGTACCATAAGCATTGCAAAGCCTAATACATGCACCCAGTTTTCCTTTTCAACGTTCACTGGCTTTCCACGTATAAGTTCAACGAACATAAATACTAGTCGCCCTCCATCTAGTGCTGGCAAAGGTAATAAGTTTATAACGCCTAGATTTGCACTGAGTAGTGCCGAAAACATAAGTAGATTAACTGCAACGTTTCTTACCTTATCCATAAAGTCTGGACTTGCCTCTACACTTTTATCATAGGTATCACCTATGTATTTAACTATACCAATCGGTCCCGATACAAGCTTGGTGCTTACTTGTCCTGTTACTACCTTTCCTAAGCTAACCCATGTATTCCTAACGAAAAATTCAAATCTTTTAACGCTATAATCAATGTATTCTACAAAATTCAGACTTTTTTCGAGTGGTAGGAAACCAAGCTGTCTTTTTATTCTATTTTGATTTATAATTAGTGTCTTTGTATTTTCATCTTTAAATGTTTCTACTTTATTATCCCTTAGAACTTGCACATTTACTTTTTCTTTACCCATTAACTCTTTTTCTATATCTTTAATATAGTAAGCATCTTTTCCGTTAATATTTATTACGTGATCCCCAACTTTTAGATTTGTTTTTCCTTCTAGGTCTGTAGGTATTGCGGCTATCATTATGCCTGCATTAAATGATGAATTTATTTTTTTTCTTTCACCATTTCTCTCTACTATTATTTCAACATTTTTTTCTGGTGTGTTAAGTACCACCATTTCAAATAATATATCATCCATCATTCCTACCTTAGTTCCATTGATATATAATACCTTATCACCTTTCATAAGTCCAGCAGCAGAAGCTGGTGAATTAGGTATTACAGTATCTACTACCGGTAACGTAACCTTATCCATAAGGCTAACAGCTATCATTATAGCAATAAGTGCATAAATAAAATTCATAAATGCCCCCGCAAAAACTATAGCCATTCTTTGCCAAACACTTTTGTTACAGAAAGCATTGTTGTCCTTTGAGCTTTCTTCTTCTCCTAACATGTTACAAAAGCCCCCAAGTGGTAATATTCTTAGTGAATATAATGTATCTCCATATTTTTTTGAAACAAGCTTTGGTCCCATACCTATGGCAAATTCATTTACTGTGACACCATTCATCCTTGCAACTATAAAATGTCCAAATTCATGAACAAGTACAAGAATAGAAAAAACTATTATTGCTACTATTATTGAAATCATTTAAATTTCCCCCTTTTCTTTTTTACGTTTATTACCTTTTCACCCTCACCCTGGCCCTCTCCCTGAGAAGGGAGAGGGGATTTTTATAGGATGATTAGTGTGGTTATATAATAAATAAACGGTGCTACGAATAATATACTATCAAATCTGTCTAGTATTCCTCCATGCCCTGGCATTATTTCTCCAAAATCCTTTATCTCTGTGTACCTTTTTATAACAGAGGCTGCCAAATCACCTATTTGTGATATAATACTTCCTAAAGTCCCAATTAATAATGCCATACCTATATGATTATTTATATTCATATCATAATATTTTATTAATATAGACATATATATTAAAACAAAAATTATACTAAATAATAATCCACCCACTGCACCTGCAATTGTTTTTTTTGGGCTTATATCAGGACATAGCTTTGCTTTTCCAAGTGTAAGTCCTACTAAATATGCACCTGTATCACTTCCCCATGCAACTATAAAAATAAGCCATACATAAAATTGTCCATCGGGCAAATTTCTAACTAGCGGCACATAAGAAAGTAGCACGCAAACATAAAAAAAACCTGTAATAGTGATAGATGCATCGGTTATATTATGCTCTTTGTGGTTTATTATTATAACAATAAATACCGCTAAAAACATAATTAGGAGTAGTATAACAAAGTTGCCTTCGTATAAATTAAATTTTTCTATTAATAATATGTAAACTGCACCAAAAATAAGTCCCGTTTTACTAAGTGGATTGCTTTTTTGCTTCATCGCATCATAAAATTCTTTTAACCCCATAACACCCACGACAGCAGTCGCAAAATAAAGTATAGGCTTATCGGTTAAAAGTATTGCAAATAATATAATTAACCCTATCGCACTACTTAGTATTCTCATTAACACATCAAATGCCCCCAAATCTTCTATTTCTATTTTGGAAATCAGCTATTGCTTCTTTTAAATCCTCTATAGTAAAGTCCGGCCAATATGTATCTGTAAAGTAAAATTCACTATATGCTGACTGCCAAGATAAAAAATTGCTAATTCGTTTTTCCCCACTTGTTCTTATAATAAGCTCTGGGTCTGGTACTCCAGTTATATCTAAAAATTTAGCAAATATTTGTTCCGTAATGTCTTTAGTCCCGCTAGCTACAAGCTTTTTTATAGCCCTTATTATTTCATCCCTGCCGCCATAATTTATAGCTATGTACAAATGCATCCCGTTTTTATTCCTTGTTTTTTCTCTTACCCTATCCATTTTGTCCTGTATATCTTTTGCAAGCATCTTTGAATCTCCGATAAAGTCAACCACATAATCTTCATTCGCATAGTCTTTTTCACATTCATTTAAAAACTCTCTAAGCAGATTCATGATCTCATTTACTTCATCTTTTTCCCTTTTCCAATTTTCAGTTGAAAATGCATACACCGTTAAATATTTCAATCCTAAAACGCTAGCGTCTTTGACCAATTGCTTTAAAGCCTTTGCACCTTCTCTATGTCCTTTTGCTTTAGAAACACCTTTTACCTTAGCCCATCTTCTATTTCCATCCATTATGATTGCTACGTGCTCTGGCAAATTATTTATATCAATGTTCATAAATCACATTCACATCCTTATCTACACTGTCATTATTTCTTTTTCTTTTGAATTTATTATTTCATCTATCTTTTTAATGTATTTATCTGTTAAATCTTGAACATCCTTTTCTACTGTCTTTAATTCATCTTCTGTTATTTTATTATCCTTTTGTCTCTTCTTTGCGGCCTCTAGTTCATCTCGTCTAGCATTTCTTATCGCAACCTTTGAGTTTTCTGCACGTTTCTTTATATCCTTGACTAATTCCTTCCTTCTTGCCTCTGTAAGCTCTGGAAATTTAAGTCTTATAATCTTACCATCATTTGTTGGGTTTAAATCAATATCTGGTGAAGCAATTATAGCCTTTTCTATTTCCTTTAACAAACTACCATCCCATGGCTTTATCTCAAGTGATTTTGCCTCTGGTACCACCACATTTGCAACCTGCCCAATAGGTGTAGGCACACCATAATAATCAACCCTAACCTTGTCCAATATATGCGGATTAGCCCTACCTGCCCTTACCGTAGTCAAATCCCTTTCTAGCATTTCTAATATCCCATTCATCTTACTATCTAACTGTCCTAAATCATAACTCATATAATATATCCCTCCAATTTTAAAATTTACTTTTAATTATTATATTACCCTATTTTATATATTTTTTCAAGTACTTTAATTAAAATTTTACATTTATTCTGCCATTATTATTGTTCCTAGTCTTTCACCGTTTAAAATTTTGAGTATACTACGTTCCTCACTTAACGCAAAAAGTCTCATATTCATCCCGTTTTCTAAACATAGACTTGTTGCTGTAAGGTCTACTACTCTTAGCCCCTTTTTTATAATGTCTTGACATGTTATTTCATCATATTTTTTTGCACCTATGTTTTGCTTAGGATCAGCGTCGTATACAGCATCTATGCTTTTTGCTAATAGCAAAATATCAGCCTCAATCTCTATCGCCCTAAGTGCAGCTCCAGTATCAGTAGAGAAAAATGGATGTCCTGTTCCACCTGCAAAAATTACTACTTTACCTTTTTTCATGTAATCAATAGCTTTTTCTTTTACAAATTGTTCTGTCATTGACCCAACTACAAATGGCGTTTGAACTATCGTTTCCACACCATTCATACGCAAGATATCTCCCATATAAATAGCATTAATTACCGTGGAAAGTATACCTATATGGTGTGATTTGGTCATATCCATATTTCTATTATCTCTACCACGCCATATATTACCCGCCCCAACAACTAATGCCACTTCTATTCCTTTACTTACTATTTCCCTAATTTCCTCTGCAACCAACGTTGCTGGTCTTTCATCAAAACCAAATCTTTTATCACCCACTAAAGCCTCTCCACTTAATTTAATAAGAATTCTTTTATACATAAAATCCCCTCCAGTCAACTCACCCTCTCCCCCTCTCTGTTTTTAGAGAGGGGGGTTCGTTTCTTTATAATTTTACTATATCTTTCTTATATTTGCAAGCATAATTTAAATAAAAGACTATAACTCAGGTAAAAATATTATTTTACTGTGTTATAGTCTTCGTAATCTCCTCAAATCCACTCTTATTTGATATATTAAATACTCCTGTCTTTATATTTAGTTTTTTGCCTCTATATCGCTTTTGTACATAATCTTGAAACTCATATTTACTTTCTATCAGTTTATTATCATATAGTATTTGTGATACATCATATAAGTCATTACCTTTCGATATCTTTATAGATATAATTTCTTCTTTTGTTTCATCTACTCCATCTGTTTGATCTGTTCCATTTGTTTCTGACACATCTTTAGAAACGGTATCTGGGATTTTTTTAGTTCGTGCATCTGTATCATTTTGCGGTGAAACCTTTTCTACCACTTTATTTGTCTTACTTTCTAGGGTAATTTCATTTAGATCATACATCTGTGCAGTAAATATGATCGCCGAAACAAGCATAAGCCCAATACCAAGTCCCATCATAAATCCAACTCTAACAGTTCTCAAATCTTATCACTCCTTTTTGCCCATATCAATCATAAGTCTTATTTCATTCTTACCTTTGTTTAATGTTCTAGCTATTTCATCTATTGATTTTCCTGTTTTATATAAAAATTGAACCTTTTCTTGTATTGTTTGACAGGTCTTTAATATGTTATCATGTTGTGTAGTTGTAGTTATTTCTACTGGCTTTAACTCCTCCACTATACTCTTCTTTTCTTGCTTGGACACATTATTTTCACTTTTAATTTCACTTTTCTTTAAAGATTCTTGTTTTTCATCTATTAATTGATACAAAAACAAAAGTTCCTTATGCTTTGACTCAAGCTCTTTTGAAATATACGTAGAGAACTTATTCAACTCCCTTAAAACCTTATCAGCTTCGTCAATCTTCAGACTTATTTCTTCCTTTTCTTTTGTAAACTTAGATAAGTTGGACGTTTCAATATATCCCTCTTTAATCAACTCATGTTTACCTATATATCCAAATATAAATATTATCAAACCAATGAAAAATAACGATATGCTAATTATCAAAAAAAGCATCCAAACACCTCCGTATACAGATAACAAAGTACAAATATCTCTTGCTTGTTATATCTTCAAGTCAATATGCCCTTCAGCATTGTCACTATCTTCTATTTCCTCATCCTCTTCTATCTTTCTATTTTTTGTATATTTTTTGTATTTTTTCTTTTTCTTTTCATTATCCTCTTTATTACTATCATCTTCATTGATTCTTTTATACTCTGATTTTTCTGATTTCTGGACTTTGCTTTGGCGGACTTCATCAGTCTTCTTCATGTTTTGTGATATTGCGTGCTGCAACACTTCTTGGTGTGCATTAGTATTTTGCTGTACTTTGCTGTATTCACTATTTGTTGCTGCTACTGCTTGCATATCTATAGGTCTTATACTCATATAAAATCATCTCCATTAATAAGCAGATATTTTTATGTCTGCTCCTTCTTTTCTTAGTTTACATCTAACTATATCTTCTGTTGTCTTCATGTATGCACTAGATATATATATATCAACATTTGGGCATATCTTTTGTTCTACTTTTATTTCTCCGTTATCAATCTCATTAATTTTTTGCATAAGCAAATCCTGTGATTCTTCTAATTCCTCTAATCTTGTTGCTAATGAATTATTAGTTTTAATTATCTTTTCTAATAACTCCTTCTTTTCATAATCAAGCATATTTTTTCTATTTTTAGCACATAGAAGTTCTTGTATCTGATATGATTTTGCTTTTTCAATTTTCAATTTTTGAATCTCTTCTTTATTTTTTTTATATAATTCAACTAAATTTGGATCTACACCAACCTTTAGTTCAGTATGCATCCCTAATTCCGAACCTACCACTTTAGCTTTTATAAGCTTTCCAGCCGTAACAACTCCACCTAAAATCAGTCCATTCTTACCTTGAACTTCTACGTGTTTGCTACATCTAACATTTGAATGCATTATTGCTTCACTCAATATATTTCCATCCACCGAAACATTGCAATTTTCTATATATTTTGATATGAGATCTCCCCCAGCTTTTATATTAGCTTTTCCATTTCCAAGTACTCCTCTGTGCAAGTTTATCGTCCCTTTAGCCTCTATCCTTGCACCTTCTACAACTCCATACACATCTATATTACCAGCTGCGTATACCTTAAAATCAGTAAGCACATTACCACGAATAATAACACTACCCACAAAATTTATATTACCTGTACCTGTGTTAACATCAGACTCTACTTCATATACCTCATTTACAACAATTTTTCCATCTATCACACCAACTTGCCCATCTTTTGTTGCAAAAAGCTTTGATCCGTCTTCGCTTATTTCAACGTTTCTTCCCTTTTTAATATTAGGCCGAATCCCTTTTGTAGATGGTACAATTTCTCCAAGAACATTATAGCCATCGTAACCATCAGACGGGGGAATAATAACAGCCAGAACATCTCCATAGTGAACATTCTCAACAAGATTTAAATCATAAAAATCAACAGTACCATCTTCCCTTTCTTTAGGTTTTACCTTTTTTTGAGTTTGAAAATTATATATTATCTTACCATCCTCACCTTTTATAGGTTCTTTTCCTTTAGCAATATTATATAAAGTTTCATATGCTCTATTCTTATATATACTTTCTAAAGTTTCTTGATTCATTACTTGTTTTATGCCTTCATTATGAATGTATTTGTCTATTTCATCTTTTGTTAGGTTATTACCACCATTTTCAGCCGCGTGAAATACAACAAATGCACTCATTTTATCAGGTGATAATTTCACTGTTAATGTTTCATTTTTCCTTTCTTGTTGCTGATTTCCCGTCTCATCCATAGAAATACTCCCTTCTTTTATTTGTCAGTTAGATAAGGTAATTATATTGACCCAATTTACCTCTTAGTCGTACTATAGCCTTCGAATGTATCTGTGATATTCTTGATTCTGAAATATCTAATGTTTTACTTATTTCTTTTAACGTCATTTCCTCAAAATAATATAAGTATATAATTTTTTGTTCTCTTTCTGAAAGTGAACTTAATGCTGACCTTAGAATATCCTTCATTTCTTTTTGTTCTAGCCTATATTCCGGTTCTTCTGCCTTTCTGGTAACAAAGCCATCTATATTTGATTCATAATTTTGTTCTGTATATTCATCTAAAGAAACCATTGCTGATATATTTGTCTCTGCTAATACACCTTGAACTTCATCTATAGTTATCCCTAGCTTTTCTGCTAATTCTTCATCAGTAGCTTCTCTACCTAATTCTGCTTCAAGTTCACTCATTACTTGATCTATCTTTTTTTGCTTATGCCTTAAGGATCTAGGTATCCAATCCATCTTTCTAACGCTATCCAATATTGCTCCTCGTATTCTTAAAGATGCGTATGTCTCAAACTTTACATTTCTAGTCAGTTGAAACTTATTAGTTGCATCAATCAATCCAAATACCCCATAACTAACTAACTCCTCAAATTCAACGTTATTACACAAATACATATTTACCCTTCCTGCAATATATTTAACCAAAGGAGCGTACCCTACTATTATCTTATCCTTAAGTTCTTGATCATTATTTTTTGCATATTCCCTCCAAAGTTTTTCAAGCTCTTCACTATCTTTAATAATAGAACTCAAAGTACCACCCCCAAAATCAAATTATTTTTTCTTCTTTTCCTATGCTTTTTATTTTAAACGAACCATCTTGTGTATAAAATTCAACTGTTCGTCCGTAGTTTTTGCCTGTATCTTCAGCTATTATAGGAATATTTAATTCATGTAGTACATCTCTACTTGCCTGAATATTTTTTCGTCCTACACTAAATATATCATCATTACTATCAAAATCAAACATTTGTGCACCACCAGCAATTTTTGCTACTAAATTTCGCTTTTTTACACCTGCTCCTTCCATAATACTAATCAAATCGATTATAGCAGTATCCATAAATTTTGCCCTATTACTATTATTTGCTATCATTTTACTATTCGGTAACATAACATGTGCCATACCAGCTATTTTTGTTGTATTATCATAAAGTACTATTGCAACACATGACCCTAGTCCCAAAGTAGTTATCATTCCAGGATTTGTTACAATATTAAGATCTCCCATACCCACTTTCACTATCTCGATATTATCTACATTGATCATATTACATTACCCCTAGCGATTTCATTATTTTTTCAAATGAATTTATTTCTGGTATTAATATGTAATAACCCCCCACCTCATCATCGCCATGATTAAAACTTGTTTTTATAAATAAAACACTATCACCTGTTTTACCAAATTGTATTGCCGGAACGCTTAAAACAGCACCAGCCATGTCAAATGCAAGCATTGGCACTGACTGTAGCATGTTTAAATTAGTAAGTTTTGATAGTGCTGTAAGATACGAGCCTGTTAATATGCTTCCTATCTCCTTTAACGTCGATATGTCCATTTCACTCAGCTTGTCAATACATGTCGTATTAGTATGCAATAAAGTATTCAAAATTCTAAGAATAGTTTTATACTCTAAAATATACATCATAATGCCTTCAATATCCCCTGAAATTCTAACTAAAACGCCAGCAACTATGGTTTCTTCTCCACCTAATATAGCTGACACATTTTTAAGTTCCACTATTTTTACCTCAGGTACCGCCATTAGTATAGTTTTATTAAGCATCTTTGATAATGCAGTAGTTGCATTTCCTGCTCCAATATTACCTATTTCTTTAAGCACATCGAAATGCACTTCGTTCAATTTACTGTGCATATTTTCACCTCATAACATTACAAAGTTCGTCTTCGATGTTTTCAATTAGCTTTCCTATATTTATTATTGTAACTATTCTATTATTAATCTTGCCTACACCCTTTATGAAATCTGCACCCATTTTTGAGTTTGTTTCCTGAAATGATTCTATATTCTTAGAATCAAGTCCAATAACCTCTTTCACTTTATCCACAATTATAGCTATACTTGCATCTTGCTTCTTTATAATAATTATTCTAGTACTGTTTGTAAAAACATCTTCATAAAAATCAAGCTTTTTCCTTAGACTCATGACAGGTATTATATCCCCTCTAACATTTATTACACCATTGATGTAATACGGCGATTTAGGAACCCTCGTGATACTTTGTATTCTATTTATTGACTCAATCTCTTCTATACTTATTGCATATTCTTCCTCTTCTAGATCAAATATTATATACTGCTTAATATCGTTAGAATTCAAATTCTTTTCGTTTTTCATAAAATACACCCTCCCCTCATACCAATGTGTTTATATCAAGTATCAATGCTACTTCACCATTTCCGAGTATTGTTGCTCCAGCTATCATTTTTATAGAATTCAGGTATTTGCCCAGTGATTTTATTACGATTTCTTGTTCACCAATCAATGAATCAATAATAA
>MGOW01000010.1:0-10110 GCA_001797255.1 Clostridiales bacterium GWE2_32_10 | reverse complement strand
CTGTTCTTTTTTCCCATCCTTTTGTATTTCAAGCTCTTTATCTAGTCTTATTATAGGTATAACCTTATCCCTAAGTATTATGGTCTCTTTCTTTTGAGTGTGTTTTATATCTTCTATCCGTATATCTTCTATAGTTTGAATTATATTTAGTGGTATAGCATACTTTTCATTGCATATTTTAACCATAAGTGCTTGAATAATAGCTAATGTAAGTGGTAACCTAACTATGAATTTAGTTCCTTTTCCCTTTTCTGACTTTACTTCTACATTTCCACCTAAAGCTTCTATTTTAGTTTTTACAACATCTAGACCAACTCCACGTCCTGAAACATTTGTTATCTTATCTGCAGTACTAAAGCTAGGAACAAATATAAATTGCAATAATTCATTTTCTGATAGGTTTACTGATGCCTCCATACTAACAATATTGTTCTCTATAGCTTTTTTACGTACTTTTTCATAATCTATCCCTTGTCCATCATCTTCAACTTCTATAATAACATTATTTCCATCTTGATATGCTCGTAGATTTATAGTTCCCTGCTTTGGTTTGCCTGTATTTATTCTTTCCTCTGAAGTTTCAAGTCCATGATCAGCAGCATTTCTTAATAAATGTATTAAAGGATCCCCTATCTCATCTATAACTGTCCTATCTAATTCTGTTTCTTCTCCTGACATCTTCAATATAATATTTTTATTTAAGCTTTGAGCAAGATCTCTTATCATTCTAGGAAATCTATTAAATACTCTTTCAACAGGAACCATTCGCACCTTCATAACAGCATCATGTAAGTTTGTTGTAACCCTTTCTAGATATTCTACCGCTTCATTACTTCCGTTTGTTTTTGCATCTTCCTCTAATCTAGTTTTAACAATTATTAACTCACTAACTAGATTCATAAGATTATCAAGCCTTGTTATATCAACTCTTACAGTCTTACTAGAAGGTAGTTTTTTATCCTCTGATTTTCTTTCTTCTTTATCTTTATCTTCGTCTTTGATTTCTTGTTTTTCTTCTTTTTCTGGTTCTTTAACTATTATTTTTTCGGTATCCACTTGTTCTTGAGTGTTTTCTGTTTTCATATTAGTCTGATAATCTGAAATCTCTACACTCACTACCTCGGCAATAGAAGATAATTCTTCCTCAAATATCCTCTTTTCATCAAGAGTAATAACTATAAAAGAGAATTCAAAATCAAACTTTTCATCCTCCAAATCTTTTATATTAGGAGTTGCTTTATATATTTCACCAAAATCTTGTATGTTCTTAACTACTAAATATGCTCTCGCTCCCTTTAGAAGGCAATTTTCACTTAATAATACCTTTATCTCATAAACTTTTTTGCCTTCAGAAATCACATCTCTAATATAATCATTTTCTGAAGAATTTAATCCCATATTAATTTTTAGCCCTATCATGTTGTTATCTCTATTTTGCTCTTTTTTAGTAGTACTTTTCTTATCCTCTAATAAAGAGCTCAAGTCATTTATTAATCTCTTATGCTCATTTGAGGTTTCTTTGCCTTTTTCTGTAATCTCATCAACATGTTTTTCTAGTGCATCTAAAGATTTAAATAATACATCCACCATCTTCGAACTCACACTCAATTTACCCTCTCTTATTTCTGATAAAACATTTTCCATTATATGTGTAAGCTTCTGCATATTATTAAATCCCATTGTTCCTGACATTCCTTTTAATGTATGCGCTGCTCTAAAAATTTCATTCAAAATATCCATATTATCAGGGTCATTCTCTAGTTGCAGTAAGTTATCATTTAGATTTTGTAAATGTTCTCTGCTTTCCTCAATAAATATCTGCAAATATTGCATTACATCCATCTTTCTACACCCCCATTTTAAGCTCCCCCTGTTTTTCTCCTACGTCTACCTCTCTTTTAGAGAGGGGTTAGGGGTGAGTCCTTTTTATTATAACATATTTTTTTAAAAATACAACATTTTATTTTTTTGTCAAATTAACTTTATTCTTTACTATTTCGATAAACATTTTTAATCCTTTATTACTATTTACATCACCTTTTATATCTAGTATTTTTTCTGATACATTTTTTAATGCTTTTGAAACATCACTTTTAGGATATCTTACTATAACGGCTTGTTGACGCCTTACAGACTTTTCTAGATTTTCATCGTCAGGTAAGCTTCCAATATTTTCCATATTTATATTTAAGAATTTATCTGTAACTTTTTTAATTTTTTCATATACCCTATGACCTTCTCTTTCATCTCTAACTCTATTTACAACAAGCTTTATGTTTATATCATTCCCCTTTACCTTATCTGAAAAAACCTTTAGAAGCGCATATGCGTCAGTAATCGCTGTTGGCTCTGGTGTTGTAACTAAAATTACCTCATCTGCGATACTTAGAAATGTCATAACTGTATCTGATATCCCTGCTCCTGTATCTATTATTATTATGTCTACTATTTTATCTAATAAGTTTAAATTTTGAGCAAAATTCTTTATCTGTATTTCAGTAAGTCTTGTAAGTTCACCTATTCCAGAGCCTCCAGAAATAAATTTCACATCATTTGGTCCCTCGGTTATTATATCTGTAATTATCTTTCTACCAAATATCACATCTGATAGGTTATATTTAGGCATAGTACCAAGTAGCACTTCTATATTCGCAAGCCCTAAATCACCATCAAGTATTATAACTTTTTTGCCACTAGCATTAAATTCGATAGCTAAGTTTAATGCTACATTAGTTTTACCTACACCACCTTTACCACTTGTAATAGCTACTACCTTTGCTGAACATGTACGCTTTGTACTTCTATTTCGCCTATTAATTAGCTCCCTCAATTTTTGAGCTTGATCTTTCATTTTTCATAACTCCCCAAAAGCAATTTTGCAATTTTTTCTGTATTCATCAACTCTATATCATCTGGTACATCTTGTCCAAATGTAATATATGATAAAGGCTTCTTTGTATGCATTTTAACATTTAATATATTTCCAAGACCAAGAGTCTCATCCATTTTAGTAAATATTATTTTATAATCTTCTACTATTTCTGCATACTTATTTATTATATCAAGAGTATCCCTATATTTAGTAGCTAAACTAAGAACAAGAAATACCTCCTTTTTATCAAGCCTTCTTAACAGATCCTGTAACTCCTTAAATTGCTCTTCATTTTTATGTGAACGTCCTGCTGTATCTAAAAATATTAATTCCTTCTCTTTATAGCTTTCTATTTTAGGGGCTAGTTCATCAGGTGAATATATTACCTCTATAGAGGCTCCTAAAATTTCTGCATATGTTTTTAACTGTTCTACTGCCGCAATTCTATATGTATCAGCAGTAATTAGTCCTACACTTTTTTTATTATCGAGTATAAATTTTGCTATTACCTTTGCTATCGTAGTTGTTTTTCCTACTCCAGTAGGTCCTATAAATGCAACTACTTTAGGCTTTCCTTCTTCTTTGTCAATCTTTATTTCTTCTGGTTTGCCTAAAAATTCTATTATTCTGTTATACACTATTCTAACTAAATCATTTACATTGTTCTTTTCATCAATATCATCCAAATCCTTTAATATTTCTTCTGCTAGATGTTTGTCTACCTCATTTTTCATGAGATTATCGTAGAAAAGTTGTAGTATGTTATTTTTGTATTTTTTAGTGTCATCATCTTTTACTTTTGAAACTATTTTATCAGTCATTGTCTTTATTAAATTTTCCAAGTTGTCAAGCTTATTTTCTAAATTTTTTATCGTCTCGCTTTGTTTTTCCATCTCTACTTCTTTAGCCTTATGTTGATCTTCAAATTTACTCATTTTTTCCTCTAACTGATTATTAAAATTATTTCTAGGTCTACTCATATCATCTAAAGTAACTGTTACTTCTATTCCTGATTTTTGAAAAAGTTTAAAAATCCCTTTAGGTTGTATTATTCTCTCACTCAATATCAAGGCTTCGCTTCCAAGCTCCTCCCTGATTTTTTCTAATACTTCTTTTTTAGACCTGCCTTCATACCTCTTAATCTTCACTTATGCTCACCATCCCTACTGATTGTACTTCTACCCAGTTATCTATTTCATTAAAAGATAATACTGCAATATTAGGTAATATTGGCTCAATAATTTTTTTAAAATATAATCTAACTATTGGTGATGTTAATATTATTGGTTGTCCACCAGAAGAAGTCAATTTAGATACCTCTTTATTTATCTTATCTATCATCTGAGTTATAATTTTAGGTTCAAGAGCTATGTATGCTCCACGCTCTGATTGCTGTACCGAATCCATTATTTGTTGTTCTAGTTCTGGGTCAAGTGTAAGTACACTATTCGTTTGACCTTTGTCAAAACACTTTTTAGATATAGCCCTTCCTAATGTTTGTCTAACGTATTCTGTTAATACATCTGTATCTTTTATATTATGAGCATAGTCTGCAAGTGTCTCAAATATAGTTACCAAATCTCTTATAGATATACCCTCGCGAAGCAGATTTGCAAGTACTTTTTGTATTTCACCTATATTCATAAGCTTTGGTACCAATTCGTCAACTAGAACATCATTAGTCTCTTTTACTTTATTTATAAGTGTTTGAACATCTTGTCTTGTAAGTAGTTCATGTAAATGAGATTTGATAATTTCTGTAAGATGTGTAGCTATTATTGACGGTGGATCAACAACGGTGTAACCGAATGATTCAGCTTTTTCCCTTTGTTTTTCTGTAATCCACAAAGCCGGTAACCCAAAGGCTGGCTCAACAGTGTCTATACCATCAATCTCTTCTTCAACATATCCTGGATTCATAGCCATATAGTGATCAAACATAATATCACCTTTTACTATTTCAACCCCTTTTATTTTTATTATGTATTGGTTAGGATTTAGCTGTATATTATCTCTTAATCTTATTATAGGAACTATAGTACCAAGTTCAAGGGCAATTTGCCGCCTTATCATTACTACTCTATCAAGCAAATCTCCACCTTGATTAGTATCCGCAAGCGGTATTATACCATACCCAAACTCTAGCTCTATAGGATCAACTTGGAGTAATGATACAACATTCTCTGGCTTTCTTATCTCGTCTACCTCTACATCCTCTGTTGATACTTCTTCAACCATAGCATTTCGTTTTAAATTCTTATCCATAGCATTAGCACCTAATATACACAACACACCTGACGTAACCATTGAATACCATGGTAGCGGTGTAAATATCCCTAAAAACGTTAGAACCCCACCTGTAAGGTATAACACCTTAGGTATACTAAACAATTGTTTAACTAATTCAAAGCTCATGTCTGTTTCTTTAGCTGCTTTAGTTACTAATATACCTGTCGCTACCGAAATAAGAAGTGCAGGTAGTTGTGCTACAAGTCCGTCACCTATTGTAAGTATTGTATACTTGTTTAATGCTTCCCCAAAGTCTAGAGGTGCACCACCTGATATACCTGTCATACCAAGAATTAATCCACCTATAATATTTACAAATATTACTATTATACTAACTATAGCATCATTTTTTACAAATTTACTTGCTCCATCCATTGACCCATAAAAGGATGCTTCTTCTTGTATTTTTGTTCTTCTGTCCCTTGCTTCCTTTTCATCTATTACACCTGAGTTTAGGTCAGCATCTATTGCCATTTGCTTCCCTGGCATAGCATCTAATGTAAATCTTGCTGATACCTCTGCCACTCTTTCTGCACCCTTTGTTATAACTAAAAATTGAATTATTACTATTATTATAAATAATATTATACCTACAACAATCTTACCACCAGCAACAAACGAACCAAATGTCTCTATTACCTTCCCTGCTTCACCTTCTCCAAGCACTAGCCTAGTGGATGCTAAGGTTAATCCTAGTCTAAACAATGTTGTAAGTAGCAGTATCGTTGGAAATAAGTACATATCCAAGGATTCCTTTGAAAATAATGCATTAAGCAATATCACAAGTGCAAGACCTATATTTATTGTTAACAGTAAATCTAATAAAAATGGTGGAAGCGGTATTAGAAATAATAAAATTACAATTATTACAACTAATCCCAATGCTAAATCTCCTGCCTTCATTATTTCTCACACCCCTTGTCATATCAAAAAATACAATTTTCGCGTATCATATATCCATTGTACCAATTTTCTATATTTTTTGCAACATATTTATGAAAAATCCTAAAAAAATTTTTTCCAAACGAAACAATTTAGTTTTTATATTTTTAGAAATCCTATATAAATTCAGTAATAAAGGACGATTGCTTAGTTCCTCGCAAAGACAGGGTGGAGAGTCTAAACCACAACTTCATATATCCGCCTTCCCTCTACCTCTATCCATTCATTCTTATATTCCTTCTTCTCTTTTCTAAAGTCAAACACCACCATATATCCCGTCTCTTCTTTCTGTATTTTCATATAGTCTAGTAGCTGTTCTACTCCTCTCTCTTCGTATTTTTCTCCTCGCCAGATTTTTAGCTCTATTATATATTTTTCTATCCCGTATTTTATTACTATATCCATCTTCTTGTTATCTATCATTTCTGGTTCTATGAAGTAGTCTCCTACTCCGTTTATTATTGGCTTTATAAATTCTAAAAATATTAATCGTCCTTTCTTTTCTATGAAATCTTCATCTTTTTCTCTATATTCCTGCATCATTAGTTCTTGAAACTTGTCTAGTATTAGTTCCATATCGAGTATTCCGCTATTTACAAATTTGTTTCGGTCTGCATATTTTGTTTCTATTTTACTACTTGTTTCTCTATTTGATATCATATAGTTATATATTAATTTTTCAAATATTATGTTTTGGACTTTTACCCTATCATTTTCAGATTTTATTATTCCATACATAGCAGCTTTGCTTTGAACCTGGTTATGTATGTTAAATCCAATACGCACGCCATTTACTATAACTTCATATATTACTCCGTATAATTTTCTATCATTTTCTAAGTTTTTTATTAATGACTCAAATAACGTATTATTTTCTTTTAATATTATCTTAACTGCCTGTTCAACACTCTCTATTGTCCAAATTTTATTTATTTTCTCATCTATTACTTTACAAATTTTGCTTACTAAAAATGGATATCCACTTGTATATTTGTATATCTCTTCTGATATTTCGCCTATATCCATACCTATTTTATTTTCTTCCTCATACTCATTTAGCATCGTAGCTATTTCTTCTCTATTAAATGTCATGTCCACTTCAAAATCTTCTGCTATGTTCCATGGGCTGTTGTACTTTGTTTCCTCTTCAGGTCTTAGCTTTAATTTTAGGCTTTTTACATCATGCACTCCAGCGAGTATTACACTATGAAATGTATAATCTTTCTTTTTATCTCTATCTAAGTATTTATTTCTAAGCATTCCAAGAAAGTGTAGAAACAACTGGTTATCGCAGCTTTTATCTACCTCGTCTATCATTAGTACTATTTTCTTTTCACTGTTGTAACATAGTTCCGTTATAGTCTTTGATAAATCATCTAAATTTTCTATCCCCGTATTTAGTCCGTTTAGCTTATCTGACATCTCTTTGTCTACAAACCTCATATCATCCGCAAATATTCCTAATATTCTACTACTAAATTTCTTTTCATCTTGTAATATATCCCCACCTATTCCTTCAAAGCTTGTGGAAATGACTATATACTTTTCTTTTATTTTTTGCTCTAGCATATACAATGTCGTTGTTTTGCCAAACTGCCTACTTCTGTTTATCGTGAAATATTTTCCTTTATTTATCAATTTAGTTATATTTTCTAACTTCGCCGATATATCTACCATATAATGCATTTCAGGTATGCATACACCTGCTATATTAAATTCTTTCATATCAAACTTTTCCCCTTTCGTTTTTTTATTTTATAATTAGTATACATTACTACAGCAAAAAATTCAAGCATTATTTTTATGCTTGAATTTTAGTTTTATTCATTGTGGAAGCTAAGCTATCACCTCATATATTCGCCTTCCATCTACCTCTATCCATTCATTCTTATAGCTCTTCTCTTTACTGAAGTCAAATACCACCATATACCCTTCTTTTGCCCCCTTTATTTTCATATATCCTGCTAGCTGATTATAACCTTTTTCTTCTCTTGCTCTTCCGTACCACTTTTTTAGCTCTATTATATATCTTTTTTGGTTATATGTTATTATTATATCCATTCTTTTGTTTGTCCTTGTTTCTACTTCTACATCGTAGAACCCTGTTCCGTTTATTATTGGTTTTATGAATGCTAGGAATATTAGTCTTCCTTCTTTTTCTGAAAATTTTTCTGTTTCTTCTCTATATTCCTCTTTCATTAGTTCTTGAAATTTATCTAGAATTTTTATTATATCTATGTTCCCATCTGCTAATATAAACTGGTTTCTACTTTCGTAGTTTGGTTTTATTGTTTTATATATTGTCTTTTTGATTATCATGTAGTTATATATTCTTGTTTCAAATATTTTGTTATGTACCTCTATTCTTTTATTTTCTCCTCTTTTTATTATCGAGTACATCGTAGCTTTGTCTATTAATGGTTCATCTGTATTATATTCTATATTTTCACCGTTTACTATTATTCTTTCTATCATATTATACATTTTTTCATCATTTTCTAGGTTTTTTATCAGACTCTCAAATAATGTGTTCTTCTCTTCTAATATTATCTTTATGGCTTCTTGTATCCCGTATAATGTCCATATTTTATTTAGCTTTTCGTCTATTACCTTACATATCTTACTCACCAAAAATGGATATCCGCTTGTATATTTATATATCTCCTCTGATACTTCTTTTATGTTCATGTCTACTTTGTTTTCTTTTTCATATTCCACCAACATCGTAGCTATTTCTTCTTTATTAAATGTCATATCTACCTCAAAATCTGCCGCTATGTTCCATGGGCTGTTGTATCTGTCTGAGGCTATTTCTTTTGCTTCATCGGCTGTTATTACTTTTTGTTCGTGGATTAGTAGCTTTAGACTTTTTATGTCGTGTACTCCTGCTAATATTACTGATTTAAAGGTTTTTACTTTATCTCTTATTAAATATTTTTTCCTAAGTACTCCTAAAAATTTTAAAAAAACCGCGTTGTTACTTGCTTGGTCTACTTCATCTATTATTAGTACTATTTCTTTGCCCATATCCATACACATCCTCGTTATGTTGTCACTTAGCTGTTCATATGTTCTTGTTTTTACTCCATATTTTATTTTCTGTTTACTTCCCTTGTTACAGTTCAAACCTATAGCTGTCACTCTCGAGCCTGTTTTTTGGCGTGGCAAGATGATTAATGAGTTAAAGCCAACGTATAAATTATAGAGTCAATACCGAAAGGAGAATTTACCTCTATTGTTACATTAGATGGTACTGCTACATTCTCGGTAGTCGGGAGAACATTTCCATTTACCCTCATTGTATATGTTGATGTTGTATCTTCTAATAATGGAGTAATTTTAACATTACCAGCAGTTGTAGAAACTGTATAATTTAGAATGTCTCTGCTAAACGGATTATCCCAAACTGGATCACTGCCCCTCCCTACTTTAATTAAAGTAATATTACCTAAACGAGAAGTGTGCTCACTTGTTCCTACTGTAACGGCTCCGCTTGTATCTACAGATACTACATAATCTCCTGTTTTTAGTGGATTCATTGGCTTTTCTTTTATGTATCCTTTTGCTATTATATCATCTATTATATTTGGTTGTGGATACATTACATCTTCCTGCCATAAATATGACTGAGCTTGTGTTTGCAACATTTTTAGATTTGCTTCATTTGCTACTTGCTTTGCTTCATCACCTTTACTCATAAATAATGGCACTGCTATTACTGCTAATGCTGCCATTATTACTAGAACTGCTAGTAATTCTAATAATGTAAATCCAAAAATATTTTTTGCCATTTTCAAATTAACCCATCTCCTTTGTTTAATTTAGACTTAGCAATACAAAAAAGTTACATTTTATGTAACTTTTTTGTATTATATTACATAGAATGTAACTTGTCAAGACAAAAGATACATTTTATGTAATAATTGTTTCATGATGATAACTATTTAAACCTAAGTTTGTAATTGCGAACCTGTTCTTCGGAGTAGCAATCTCGTTTTTAGTTTTAT
>MGOW01000009.1:6854-16863 GCA_001797255.1 Clostridiales bacterium GWE2_32_10 | reverse complement strand
AGGTTGACCTAAAGGTTTCGCCTGGAAGGCGAGGGATTTAACCCCATTATACAGACATTAAAGTTTATCAATAATTAAATTACTTTCTTCTTTGTAAGAAAAACGGTATATCTATAGAGCCTTCCTCTGACTGATCATATTTTTCAGTTGATATTACATCAGAATCTAGTGTTTCTTGATCAGCCTGAAGTTCTTTTCTTATGTTTTTAAACCCATCTTTTTCAAATAAGTTAGAGACTTCAATATCAAAACCTGTTGCTATAACAGTAATTATAACCTCATCTTTTAATGTTTCATTTATAGCAGCACCAAAGATAATCTCAGCATTTGGATCGAGAGATTCTTTTATAAGGTCGGCAGCTTCATGTGCTTCGAGTAATCCCATATCTAACCCACCTGTAATATTTACAAGAACTCCTCTTGCTCCATCTATAGTAGTATCAAGTAGTGGACTATGAATAGCCATTTTAGCAGCTTTTTCCATCTTATTTTCACCAGATGCTACACCTATACCCATATGTGCCACACCTTTTCCCGCCATTATAGTCCTAACATCTGCAAAGTCAAGATTTATAATACCAGGATGTGTTATAATATCCGATATTCCCCTTACACCTTGTCTTAGTACCTCATCAGCCTTCTTAAATGCTGTAATCATTGATGTTCCTCTATCAACTATTGACAATAGCTTATCATTTGATATAGTTATAAGCGTATCAACATTTTTCATAAGATCAGCTATACCATTTTCAGCATTTTCCATTCTTTTCTTTCCTTCGAATTTGAAAGGTTTTGTAACAACCCCAACTGTAAGTATATTCTTATCTTTTGCAATACCTGCTATAATAGGAGCAGCACCTGTTCCAGTTCCACCACCCATACCTGCAGTAACAAAAACCATATCTGCACCTTCTATAGCTTTTGCTATTTCTTCACAGCTTTCTTCGGCAGATTTTGCGCCTATATCTGGATTTGCTCCAGCGCCAAGACCTTTAGTTAATTTTTCCCCTATTTGAATTTTAGTTGGGGCTAAGGATCTTTTCAATGCTTGTCCATCTGTATTTATAGCTATAAATTCTACTCCTGTAACTCCTTCTTCTATCATCCTATCTACGGCGTTATTTCCTCCGCCACCTACACCTACAACCTTTATTTTGGCTAGGCTAATATTGTTTATTGTGTTTAAATCTCGCACAGTAAATCCTCCTTTATATAACCCATGTTTATTCTAGTTAAAATACTTACTCTAATAATACTACGTTTTTTAAGATTTTGCAAGTAAAATCTTACATTTTTTTTAATTTTTTATAATAAAACTTCCTTTACTCTATAGGTGAGAATATAATTTTGTCCTCATATAGTGATAAATCAAGGGTTCCCCTATCTTTTGGTGAAATATGTTTTAAAACCTCCACTAGCTTTTTAACTTTTTCATCAATTTCATATAATGGTCCAAATTTTACATCTACATTATTTATATAAATATGTATCTCAAACTTATTTGAAATATCTAACATAAGCTTTTCTTTAGTCAATCCATATTTTTGTAATACATTTATTAAATTCCCAATATCTAAAAACATTTCTTTGTTATTAATATTAATTTGCTTTCCTTCTTTAAAATTATCAACATCTAATCCTGTAATTATCGGAAGGTTTTTAGGTGACTTATTTGATATTTCAATAACTACACCTTCTTTATCAATATATATATAGTTATTACCTTGGCAAATGTATCCTAGTGGTGGATTTTCTACAACATTTAATTTAATCCTATTTGGGAAAACAAACTCTGCATTAACATCTTGTATTTTGTTAGATTTTTTTAGATTTGATTTTATATCTTTCGTAAGTAAATAAAAGAAATTATTTCCATCACTTAAATCTAACATTGCTATAATTTCCTCTTTTGTATAGAGCTTATTTCCTATTACTTCTACATCTATTACTTCAAATAAAGGCGAGTACATGATACCTAAAATAAGCAATATAAAAACTAATATAATACCTAAAGCATAGAAAGAATTATTCTTCTGCTTATTCTTTTTATATTTTTTAAAATCATAAATATCACTCACCAAACCACCCCCAAACGAGATTGCTTTGCCAAAAAACAGGCTCGCAATGACAATTTTCTATGTTTAAGTGCTATCTTTTTGTTATTTCTCCTACATTTTCTACATATATACTTGTAGATGGGAATGCTACGGATAGCTTGTTTTTATTTAATGCATCCATTATCTTTATATTTATTTTTTCTTGTATGCTTAAATATTCTCCATAATTACTAGTGGTTGTATAGTACTGAACTAATATCTCAAGTGCACTATCTCCAAAAGTAGTAAATGCAACGTAAAAATCATTATTTTCTACCTCATTATCTGTAAGTAATATTTCTTTTATTTCATTAGTTATTACTTCAATTTGAGAACTAGTGGCTGAGTACGTAATCCCTAGTATAAATTTAACTCTTCTTTTTTCACGTTTTGAACAGTTTATGATTTCTTCATTACTCATTATAGAATTAGGTATCATAATGACGGTTTCTTCTAATGTACGAATTCTAGTGCTTCTAAAACCAATATCTTCAATTATGCCTTCTCCATGTTTAGTTTGTATATAATCGCCTATTTTAAAGGTTCGATCAAGTATAATCATTATACTTCCAAATAGGTTCGCTGCTGTATCTTTTGCTGCTAGTGCAAATGCAAGTCCTCCAATACCAAGTCCTGTAAGTATTACACCTATATTATACCATTGCTCTACTACTATTATTATACCAATTATACCTATCAATATTTTATACATATTTCTGAAAAAGGGAATGAGCAAATCATTTTCATTGTCAGAAATTCTTGAATACCCCTTGTAAAACAAATGTATAACAAATGTGTCAATTCTATATAGTGACCAAAATATTGATACTGCTATAAGTGATTTTAATGTCCTATTTAAAAAAACAAGAACACCTACATCTAAGTTTAGAAAATTTACTATTACTAAATACATAAGCACTACCGTTACTAAAAGTCTTAAAGGGGCCTTCAACTTATTTATAGCTGAATTATTTATTCTATCTATATTTGACCTGAAAATTATTTTTTTTGCTATATATACTGCTGTATTTACTAAATAATTTCTAGTTAAATATATTATGCAAATAAGCATAACAACAACCGATATTTTAATAAATATATTTGATTGGTAAAGTCCATATATGATATTAAATATATTTATTATATACTCTAGGAACATCTACATATTCACCGCCTTTATATCCTCTAAAATAGATTTGAGTTTCGTGTCTACTCCACAATCAATTATTCCATATGGAGTTTCTATAATACAATCCCCTGTTTTCATTGTCTCATCCTTAGTATAGTTTATTTTAACATCTGATGCAAAATAATTGAGTATATCAGTTTTATTTTTTACTACTGTATCAAAATCCTTACTACTTACTTTAATATTTAAATTGTCAACATCAGTAATTTTAGTAATACCTGCTATTATAACGTCAAGTATAAGTTTATCATCAAGCTTTAATGCTTCAGAAACTATTTTTTTCGATACATTTATTACCATTTCAACTAGTTTAGTTTCTAGCTTTTTAAGATACTCCATGTTGCCTTTATTCATTTTATCTAATTCTAGTTTTAATTTCGAATTAGATTCCGAAGCTAAATTTTGCTTATATTTTTCTGCATCCTTCATCCCTTCATTACGACCTTGTTCATGTGCATTCTTCTTTATTTGTTCAGCTTCAGCTTTAGCATTGCCTAAAAGTTTTTCTACTCTTTTTCGAACTTCTTCCTCTAACTCTCTATCGTAGAGAATATCATCATCTATTGTTTGAACATCTATAACATCTACCTCATCAGAAGAATAATCATTCGACTTATCTCTAATCTGATTTTTATAATCAAATACTTCCACTTTACTTAAGCTTATATAATTCGCTTTTATAATACTAGACAATTACTTCATCTCCTCCACCACGAGCAATGATTATTTCGCCTGCTTCCTCTAGCTTACGTACCACATTAACTATTTCTTGTTGTGCTTCCTCAACATCTCTGAGTTTAACAGGTCCCATAAACTCCATATCTTCTTTTATCATAACAGCAAGTCTCTTAGATACATTAGATAGTATAGTATCCTGAACATCTGTATTGGCACCTTTAAGTGCTATAGCAAGTTTACTATTGTCAACATCTTTAAGAACTCTCTGTATAGATTTATTATCAAGGGTAATAATATCTTCAAATACAAACATTTTATTTTTTATATCTTCAGCAAGCTCAACGTCTTCTATTTCTAATGTTTCCATAATATTTTTTTCTGTACCTCTATCAACTGAGTTTAAGATTTCAACAACAGAATCCACTCCTCCAACAGAAGCAAACTCTTGTGAAACTGTTGCTGAAACCTTTGTTTCAAGCACTCTTTCTACTTCCCTAATAACTTCTGGAGACGTTCTATCCATAACAGCAATTCTCTTAACAACTTCTGCTTGTTTATCTTTTGGTAATGCGGATAGGATATTTCCTGCCTGATGAGAACCTAAATAAGAAAGAACTAGTGCTATAGTTTGAGGATGCTCATCTTGTATAAAGTTAATAAGTTGGGTAGCATCTGCTTTTCTTGCAAATTCAAAGGGTTTAACTTGAAGTGACATCGTAAGCTTTGATATAAGATCATGTGCCCTATCCTTACCTAAAGCTTTCTGTAAAACTTGCTGTGCATATTGAATACCACCCTCTGTTATGTATTCTTGAGCTAAACATATTTCATAAAACTCGTTCAATATTTTATCTTTCAATTGAGGTGCAACCGATGTTGTATTTGCTATCTCCATTGTCAACTCTTCTATTTCCTCATCAGCAAGAAATTTAAAAATTTCAGCTGCCTTCTCTGGTCCCAAAGTTATAAGCAACATTGCTGCCTTTTCGACACCACGATATTCATTTTTAAAGCCTGCCATCTAATCACTCCCAATCCTCAGCTATCCAGTTTTTAAGTAGTTGCGCAACTAATTGTGGTTTTTCTTGTATAAAATCCTCTATTCTCTTTTTAGTCTCCGAATCATGTTCCTGTAATTCTGGTAAATCCTCCATCCCGCCACCTCTACGAGGTCTTGATTTTGTTGATACAAGCATTTGCTCAACTGATAATTCGGGCTCCATATGTGTTACTTCTACATTTTTCGATTTTTTCATCAAAACAACTGCAAGAAAAGCAATAAATAAAATCGTAACTGCTACAGGAATATATCCAGTAAAATCTAATTTAACTGCTTGTTCCTCAATAAACACAGGCTTTTCAAACCCTGTTATTTTTACATCTAAAATTCCTGTACCTTTTTTGACAAGATCTGTTATATTAGTATCTAGTGTAAGTGGTGTTACTGTAGATTTTATCTTAGTCATATAATCCTGCCATGTTGTGTCTTTAAGTAGTCCTTGCTTTTTAATTTCTGTATACTCGTATACTTTATTTTGGTAAACTACTACTGAAAGAGAAGACTCGTCAAGCAATGCATCCCCTGTACTTTTTTCTAGCTCTGAGACTGTTTTATTTACGGCATACGTTGTACTGGAATTTTCTGACGATGATTTAGATGTATTAGTATTTCCAGTATAATAATCAGTCGTTCCAGAGTTACTTTCATACCCCGGCTCAGCCGGAGTTGCCCCTGACTCAGTAGCTGTTTTTTGAGTTTGTTCAGTTATAGGAATACCCTTTTTACCATCCTCGAATGGAGAGGAAACCTTTTCACTTGTTTCTTTATATCTATCAAAATTTATTTTTAGATTTGGTGTAACTTTAATATCATCATACATGCCTGATAATAAATCTTTGACTTTATTTCTCACTTCATTTTCTTTTGTAACTCTCACTTCATCATACTTAGACAAATTTCCAGTTGCTGGGTCGTTCATATCATCTCCTGAAAATAATACACTTGAGCTTGTATCAGTTATGTTTATATTATTTATACTAAGATTTTCTACACTTGCCGCAACAAACTTTGCAATACCCATTGCTTCTTTTTTAGTAAGTTCTTTAGTAAGCGAAATTTGTATCCCTGCTTTTGATGCTTTTTTGTCATCGGTTACAAATGGACTTTCTTCAGGTATAGTTAACTTAACTACAGCATCTTTAATTCCATCAATTTTTTTAATAGCACTAGCTAATTCCTCTTCCTTTAATTTTATATATCTATTATTTTTCTCTGCCTCAGTTAATCCCATCATGTTTTCCTTTGTATAATCACTCCATGAATACTCACTACCTAAAATATTTTCGGTAGACACAGCTATTCTTGCTTTACCTAAATCTTTTTGATTTACCATTATAGCTTGTCCATCATCTGAAATCGTGTATTGTATTTTACTAGAATCTAACAACGTCTTTATTTCACCCATAGTTTTATATGAAATCTGTTCATCTACCAATCTAACATATGAAGATTTTGTAAACAAAAACACCGCTATCCCTAATATAGATAGAGCAACCACCAATATAAGGCTTAACTTTATCTTTTCCCCTCTATCTATCTGATTCCACTTTTCAGCAATCTGTTGAGCCATTCTCTCCAAAGTAGTTCCCATTTATCTCCCCCCTAACTCACCCCCAGCCCCTCTCTACGAAGTAGAGAGGGGAGAAGTTAACTCGTCAATTCTAGAACGGGTCGACACAAGGTACGACCCCTACAAATACTTTTGCTATTACTACATTTGGAGCCTCATTATTTCCTTGTATGCATCGATTGCTTTATTTCTAAGCTCTACGGTGAATTGTAAGGCAACATTTGCCTTCTCTTGATCTATTAAAACCTTATGTATATTATCAATCTTACCTGTAACAAAATCTGTTGTTGTATTCTCTGCTATGTTCTGCAACTTTGTAGTATCGTAAGCTACATTCTTTGCCGCATCAAACAACATCTTAAATGCACCTGTGTCATTGTCACCATCATTTGAAGTACCCTTAAGTGCTTGTGAAGTTTGTTTATATATTTCATTTACTCTACCTATCGGACTTATCGCCATACATTACCCCCCTTAGCCTCTTCCTATTTCTAATGCTTTCATTGCCATTGATTTGCTTGTGTTCATAGATGTAACATTTGCCTCGTAGGTTCTGCTGGCTGATATCATATTCACCATTTCTTGAACTATGTCTACATTAGGCATGCTTACATATCCATCTGAGTCAGCCTCTGGGTTACCTGGGTCATATACTTTTTTAAATGGAGACTGATCTTCTACTATCTTGCCGACTTTAACCCCTGCACCTATACTTTCTCCTGAATCTTCATTACTATCGTCTTGTGCATTCCCAACTATTGATCTCATTTTAGAGTTAAATACGTCACTAAAGCTTCTCTTCTTTTCTTCAAATGTTAAGGTTTTTCTTCTATATGGTGTTCCTTCTTCTGTTCTTGTAGTATCCGCATTCGCTATATTCTGAGAAATCAAATCCATCCTAAGCCTCTGAGCAGTAAGACCACTTGAGCTTACATCCATTGAACTAAAAAACGACATATGTACGACACCCCCTAGTTAATAACTACTTTTCATAACAGTTTTTAGATCTCTAAATCTGCTGTTCATTTGTGATATTAGAACGTTATATTTCATTGTATTTTTAGCCATATCAGCCATTTCTGTGTCTATATCTACATTATTACCATCTGACCTATAGCTTAGATTTGCAAGATCTGTGTAGACCTCTGGCTCTATACTATCTACATTACCATTTTCTCCACCACTTGTATTTACAACATTTCTCAGCATTTCCTCGAACTTAACAGCTTTTCGTTTAAAGTCTGGTGTGTCAACATTTGCTATATTATTAGCTATTACTTCATTTCGCAAAATCGAGGCATCTAAAGCCTTCTCTAGTACTTTTGTATTTGAAAATAGATTATTCATAATCATAAACTAACACCCCCGCGCTAGATATTATTTTGAAACTAAATTTTAATTATAATTTAACACTTTATATTATAATATTTTTTTTTCACAAACGCAAGAGAAATAAAGAAAAAAGTTATATTTTTTGAAATATAACTTTTGGTAATATATCCATATACTATATATTAGGCTCTAAAACTAATTCTTCAGATTTTAACACTTCTAATTTACTCATTATTTTAAGTAGTGTAAGAAAATCTCCTATAAAACCATCCGTTTGTCTTTTGATGTTTTCTATTTCCTCTTCTGATTCACTACCTGTTTCAAATACTGCAAAAACTTCAAGTCCTAATAATCTAGCTGGTATAAAGCCTGATGAGTTATCTTCTATAACTATTACTTCCTCTTTAGAAATAATTCCACCTTCACAAACTGTTTCTAAAGCTACTTTAAAAATATCTAATTCTGGCTTTCTTCGCAATCCGTTTGATGTTACAACTGGTTTAAATTTATCTAAATATTGCTCTTTTTCTAGAAATGCCACTACTTCAGTCCTATATATTTCTGCTGAGTCTTTATTCCAAAATTCTTGCATTTCTTCTTGCTTTGCTGTAACATTATATTTTTTATATAAATACGCTGATAATTTGACAAAATTATTTAATTTTCTTATATAATAAATTTCTTCCTCTGTATCTTCTATTTCATATTTTCTTAATAAATTTTTATAAAAAGTATCTTGCACACCTGCTGAATTCACTAAAGTACCATCAAAATCAAAGATAATACACTTTATTTCCCTCTCTACAATTCTACGTGCTAATTCGTTTATTCTTTCGTCATACATATGTATCATTCCCCATTCTACCGTCTACAAACTATTTAATACCTTTTTGTCGTTGCGAGGTACGAAGCAATCTCTCTTTCAACCTACTAAAAACGGGATTGCTTCATTCTTCGCAATGACAGAATCGGTAATCTACTTCGTATACTTACATTTCCCGTTATTACACACAACCTTCTTCGTCTTTCTCCCTTTCTCAACCAATATATCCCCACATACTGGGCATTTTTCGTTTATTGGTTTGTGCCAGGCTACAAAATCGCAGGTGGGGGAGTTTTCACAACCATAGTATAATATCCCTTTTTTGCTTTTTTTCTCTAGTATAGCACCTTCACATTTAGGACATTTTATACCTATTTCTTTCTTTATAGGCTTTGCATTTTTGCAATCTGGAAATCCCGGACATGCTAGGAAATCTCCGTATCTGCCACGTTTTATGACCATGTTCCTGCCACACTTTTCGCATTTTATATCGGTTTCTTCATCTTTGAATTCTACCTTGCCTATTGTTGTTTCTGCAAGCTTTAGTGTTGGATTGAAATCTTCATAAAACGTCTTTATTATTTGTTTCCAGTCTACTTTTCCTTCTGCTATTTCATCTAATTCTTTTTCAAGCCCCGCGGTAAAATGCACATCAACAATTTTTTCAAAATGATTTTCCATAATCCCATTTACTATATTTCCAAGCTCCGTTGGGACTAGACTTTTTCCGTCTTTGGTAACGTATTTTCTTGCAGTTATTGTGTATATTATAGCTGCATACGTGCTCGGACGACCTATTCCATTTTCCTCTAAAGTCTTAACTAAAGATGCTTCTGTGTATCTTGGGGGTGGTTCTGTAAAGTGTTGTTTCTCTTCTAAATTCTTTAAATTCAGAACTTCCCCTATTTCTAACTCTGGAATAGGATTTTTTGCTTCCTCTTCCTCTGCCAAGTTATATACTTTAAGAAATCCTTCAAATTTTATATTTGATCCCGAAGCTTTAAAATCATATTCCCCTACATCTATATCTACAGTATGAGTACTATAAACTGCGGCTGCCATCTGTGTAGCAACACTTCTCTCCCAGATAAGCTTGTAAAGCTTATACTGGTCTTTAGTTAGTGAATCTGACATATTATAAGGTGTTTTGGTCACATCTGTTATTCTGACCGCTTCATGTGCATCCTGTGATTTACCCTTATTTTTAAATTTGGCGTCCTTCGTATTTACGTATTCAGCACCGTAGGTTGACTTTATAAAG
>MGOW01000009.1:0-6843 GCA_001797255.1 Clostridiales bacterium GWE2_32_10 | reverse complement strand
ATTTTTAAACTCATCCGAAAGTCTTGTTGAGTCTGTACGCATGTAGGTTATGAGACCTATATGCCCCTCACCTTTTATATTAATCCCTTCATATAATTGCTGTGCTATCTGCATTGTTTTACTTGCACCAAAATTTAGCTTCGAAAATGCTGTTTGTTGTAAGGTACTTGTAATAAAAGGTGGCAATGAATTTTTGTGTTTTTCACCGTGTTTTACATTCTTTACTACAAATTTCTCTTTTTTAACATCATCAAGGACAGCCTGCATCTCATTTTGGCTTGTGATTTTAATCTTTTTGCCGTTTTTCCCATGCAAATTAGCTTCAAATGAAGATTTTAACTTTTCTTTGTTTAGGTATGCTTTTAGTGACCAATACTCTTCTTTTATAAAATGTTCTATCTCTTCTTCTCGATCACATATAAGTCTTAATGCAACCGATTGTACTCTACCTGCACTCAGACCCTTTGCGACCTTTTTCCAAAGAAGTGGACTTATCATATAACCAACAATACGGTCGAGTATTCTACGTGTTTGTTGTGCATCAACTAAATCCATGTTTATATTTCTTGCATTTTTAACAGCTTCTATAACAGCAGTTTTTGTTATTTCGTTAAATGCTACCCTATATGTCTTTTCATCATCAAGATTTAAAGCATTTTTTAAGTGCCACGAAATAGCTTCTCCCTCTCTATCAGGGTCAGTTGCTAAGAATATTTTATCTGCTTTATGTGCATCTTGCTTTAATTTCTTTATAAGGGGAGCCTTACCTCGAATATTTATATATTGTGGCTCAAATTCATTTTCAATATCAATACCTAGCTTACTTTTTGGCAAATCCCTTATATGTCCCATTGAAGCTTCTATCTTGTAGTCTTTTCCTAAAAACTTTCCTATAGTCTTAGACTTCGCAGGTGATTCTACTATTAATAAATATTTTGACATCTACATCAACCTTTCAAATCTTTTTCCTGGTAATTGTTTAATAATACCTTTTATCTCTAACATTGTGAGTACATGCTGCAGTTTGCTAATATCAAACTTTGACTCACTTGCTAGGTCATCTATGTAACTGTTTTTTAAATTTATACAAGCATACACAATTTTTTCATCTTCGTCAAGTAGTTTATCAAAAATATTTTCTTCTTCTATAATTTCTTTTGCATTTTCTATTTCTTCTTGGTGAATAATCTTAGCTGCAGAAACTACCTTTGGTTCAGCTACTCCAATCTCTAAAAGTATATCCATGTGTTTTGTAACCGCTATTGCACCTTGCTTTATAAGCTGATTTGTTCCTCCACTTAGCTCACTTGTTATATTCCCTGGTATACTAAATACATCTCGCCCTTGTTCTAGTGCTTGATTTACAGTTATAAGCGAGCCACTTTTTATGGCTGCCTCAACTACTAGAACGCCCTTGCTAAGCCCACTTATAATTCGATTTCTTGCAGGAAACAACTGCCTTATCGGCTCTAGTTTAGGTGGATACTCCGAAATAACTGCCCCATTTTTTATTATTTCCTTCATCAAATCTTTATTGCTTTTAGGATAACATATATCTACCCCACACCCAAGTACTGCTATAGTCTTGCCCTTGCCATCAAGTGCTCCTTTATGTGCAAATGTATCTGTACCTATTGCCATGCCACTAACTATAGTTACATTAGCCTCTGCAAGACTTTTTGATATATTATATGCAACTTTTTTACCGTATTCGGTACAATGCCTTGAGCCTACCACACCCACCATTACATCATTTTTATTAGGCAAACTCCCTTTATAGTATAAAATATAAGGTGGATCATATATATTTTTTAATAGTTTTGGATAGTTCTTATCCTGTATTGTTATATATTTTATCTCGTTTTCAAGCATATATTCTTCGTACTTTTTTATATCAAATTTCCCTTTTGACTTCTCTATTTCAGTAATATCCTTAGCAGCAAGCCCCATTACTTGCCTTAAGTCACCCTCATTTGCATTATAAATATCCATAGGTGAGTCAAAAGCACCAAATAATTTACTTATTTTCTTATTACCAATCCCATCTATATTAGTTAGCCATAACCAAGCCTGTCTTATATTCATTAGTATTGTTCCTCCGTTTTATGTTAATTTCGTTAAAAATGATAATCTTGCCTTTATATCTTGTAACAGTTCTGATATTTCTTATTTATAACTCCTTAGCCAAATATTTACCTGTTAAAGAACTCGCAACCTTCACAATATCTTCTGGAGTTCCTTCTGCAATAATCTTCCCTCCATTCTTACCACCCTCTGGTCCCATATCAATAATCCAGATTGAATGTAAATAAAGAAGCCTCCTTAAAATTTTCTTGTGAAAACACCTTCCTGATTAAATCAAATGTTCCTGTATATGTCGCTGGGTTAGATCTTGGACTGGCACCAATCTGCGACTGGTCTACAACTATAGACTTAGGATTTTGTTTTAGAAAAACTTCTATTAATGAACTTTTTCCCGATCCTGATACACCTGTTAAACAAGTCAGTACACCTTTGGGTACTTTTACATTTACATTTTTTAGATTGTTGTTTGTTGCATCTTTAATTTTTCTACAGCACCTTCCGCGACAATCTCTCCACCGTAGCTACCTGCGCCAGGTCCTATGTCGATAATATAATCCGCATTTAACATCACATTCTTATTGTGTTCAACAGCTATAACTGTGTTAGGTTTAGCCACCAGCTTTCGCAAGATTTCCGTAACCTTTTCAACATCTCTTGCGTGAAGACCTGCAGTAGGCTCATCTAAAATATAAATCATCTCTGTTAGTGAACTCCCAAGCTGTCTTGCAAGCTTAACTTTCTGACTCTCGCCATTAGAAAGGGTTGCAACAGAACGGCTTAAGCTCAACACCCAGCCCTCCACAATTTTTACATGCACCCATTGGGGTATTAAAAGAAAATTCTTCCGAACTCAATATAGGTGTTCCCATCCTTGAATAAAGCAGTCTAATGAAAGCATAGACTTCCGTTACTGTTCCCACTGTAGATCTAGGATTTCTAGCCAATTGTTTAAAATCAATTATTATACAAGGAGATAACCCTTCTATAGAATCAACCTTAGCCTTGGTCATTCTCGGCATACTCCTTCTTGCATATGTGCTCATTGAGTCCAAGTAATCTCGTTGACTCTCTGAGAAAATAGTATCAAACGCCAAAGTTGACTTACCAGAGCCCGAAACACCAGTTAGAACAACTAGCTTATTTCTCGGAATATCTACTGAAATATTTTTCAAATTATGTTCCCTAGCCCCTTTTATCTTTATATACATTGGTATTCTCCTTTTATAATTATTGCTATCGGTAATTTAAAACTCCGCACCTATACAATCACTTCATATATCCTCTTCCCATCTACACCCATCCATTCCCTCGTATATTCCTTGCTTTTGTTAAAATTAAATATCACCATATATCCTTCATCCTCATTTTGTATATCAAGATATCTTGCTAGCTGGTCTATTCCCTTTTCTTCGTACTTTTCTCCATGCCATATTTTTAGCTCTATTATATATTGCTTTCTATTATATGTTATCACTATATCCATTCTATTATCTTGCCTTGTTCTTGGCTCTACAAAGTAGAAGCCTGTTCCATTTATTATTGGTCTGATAAAGCATAAAAATAGTAGTCTACCTTCCTGTTCTACAAACTTTTTATCTACTTCTCTATATTCTTGCTTCATTAGTAGTTGGAATTTTTCAAGTATCGTTGGGACTTTTAAATCCCCTTGTTCGTCTATAAAGTTTGTTCTGTAGTCATATTTTAATACTTCTCCTTTTTCTTCATCTCTTTCTGAAGCCATATAGCTATAGATTAGTATTTCAAATATTTTATTGTGTATTCTTAGCTTTCCATTTTCTCCCTTGGCTAGTATTCCATATATTATTCCTTTTTCATATGTATAGTAATTATATGGCTTTTCTTTGCCTTCTACTATTATTTCGTATATTGTATTATATAGCTTTGGATCGTTCTTTAAGTTTTTTATTATATCATCAAATAATGTATTTTTTTCATCCACCATTATCTTTATCGATTCTTGTATTCCATTTGTACTCCAGTCTTTTTCTAGTCTTTCGTCTATTAATTTACATATTTTACTTACTAAAAAAGGATATCCATTTGTATACTCATATATCACTTTGCTTATCTTTTCTATATTCATTCCTATTTTATTATCTTTTTCATATTCCTCTAACATTGTGGCTATTTCCTCTGGACTGAAGTTCATATCTATTTCAAAATCTGCTGCTACATTCCATGGTGAGTTGTATTCTCCTTTTTGAAGCTTTTCTGCTTCATTAGATGTTAACACTCTTCTTTCTGATATATGTACTTTTAGATTTTTTATATCACTTACTCCTGCTAGTATTACTGATTTGAAGGTTCTATCCATGTTGTTTTGTGTATTTATATATTTATCACGTAGTTCTCCCAAAAAGTCCATAAAAACTACAAAGTTACTTGCTTTGTCTATTTCATCTATCATAAGTATTATCTCTTTTTCACTTTCTTCACATAGCCTGGTTATCTCGCTTGACACATCTTTCATGTTTTTCATATTAGCTACTCCATATTTTTGTAGCTTAGCGTATATTTCTTTATCCGTAAACCGAAAGCTTTCTGCAAATAGTACGAATATGTCTGTTGCAAATGTTTCTTCGTCTTTGAATAAATAACTTTTTCCTTCAAAGCTTGTTTTTATAACTATATATTTTTCTTCTAATATGTCCATAAGCCGAAACATCGTTGTTGTTTTGCCATATTGACGGGCTCTATTTATTGTAAAATATTTATCTTTTTCTATAAGCATTTTTATTATTTTATCTAATTTTTTACTTGTATCTACCATGTAATGCTTTTCTGGTATACATGTTGTTGTTATATTAAATTCTTTCATCACAATATCTCCTTTATCTCATATAATTTATAACTAACCCAACAAGGGTCGACACAAGGTACGACCCCTACAGATGCAAATTAGTTTTTTACCGCCACCCCTACAAAATCCCTAAACAACGGATGTGGCTTATACAGTCTTGATTTAAACTCAGGATGGAATTGTGATGCGACGAACCATGGGTGGTCTTTTAGTTCTATTATTTCGACAAGCATGTTATCAGGGCTGGTTCCTGCGAGTATCATGCCGTGGTTTTTTAGTATGTCTCGGTATGTATTGTTGAATTCATATCTATGTCTGTGTCTTTCATCTATAAACATTTCTCCGTATGCCTTGTAGGCAAGTGTATTTTCTTTCAATGTACAAGGATAGCTACCAAGTCTCATAGTTCCGCCTTTATTTGTCACGCCCACTTGTTTTTCCATCAGATCTATAACTTGATGTTCAAATAACCCAAATTCACTACTGTTCGCATCCTTTAACCCACACACATTACGTGCAAACTCAATAACCGCTATCTGCATACCAAGGCATATTCCAAGGTACGGTATTTTATTCTCTCTTGCATATTTCGCAGCCATTATTTTCCCTTCAATACCTCTATTGCCGAACCCACCAGGCACCAGTATTCCTGATAAGCCTGTAAGGTACTTGTCCGCTCCATCCAGCTCTATATCCTCTGAGTTTACCCATTCTATATTTACTTTACATTTATGATATGCACCCGCATGCTTTAAAGATTCAGAAACGCTTAGGTATGCATCAGCTAGAGCAACATATTTACCTACTATAGCTATTTTTACCTCTTTTTCTGGATTTTTATAGTTATTTACAAGCGTTTTCCATTTATCAATATTTTTTCTTTCTGTAGGTATTCCCAGTCTTTCACAGATCCGTTCTTCCATCTCGTTTTCATGAAAGTTTATAGGAACATCGTATATAGTATCAACATCTATACCCTCAAAAACATATTTTCTATCTACATTACAAAACGTCGCAACTTTATCTAATAACTCATCTGGTATTGATATTTCTGATCTACATATTATCATATCTGGATTTATTCCATGTCTTTGTAATTCTTTTACCGAGTGTTGAGTTGGCTTTGTTTTAAGCTCGCCAGAAAGTTTCAAGAACGGAATAAGTGTTAAGTGAATAAATAGTGCATTTGCTCCACCTATTTCTGAACGAAACTGTCGTATGGATTCCAAAAACGACTCAGCTTCTATTTCCCCAACTGTACCCCCTATTTCAGTAATAACAACATCGGCATCAGAGCTTTCTGCTAGATTTCTTATTCTGTTTTTTATTATATCAGTCACATGTGGAACAACTTGAACTGTACCACCTAGATAATCACCTTTTCTTTCCTTATTTATTATTTCAGAATAAATTTGCCCTGAAGAAAGGCTACATTCCTTTACAAGGTTATCCCCTATAAATCTCTCATAATGACCCAAATCAAGGTCAGTTTCTCCTCCATCTTCTGTAACGAAAACCTCACCATGCTGATATGGGCTCATAGTGCCTGGATCTACATTTAAATAAGGGTCAAACTTTTCAACTGCTACCTTAAGCCCCTTGTTTTTAAGTAATAACCCTATGCTCGCAGCAGCTATCCCTTTACCTAAACCTGAAACAACCCCACCTGTAACGAAAATAAATTTTGTCATAATAATCCTCCATTTTTTAATTTTTATTATAATAATCTTATCATACATTACAAACTTTTTCAAGATATTTCTAAAAATTTTATAAAAAGATAAAACGTAATTATTTCCGTAAGACACCACCCAATAGTCATCTGTTAAACTGAGTCCAAGTGTTACACTTAACAAATTGTTACAGTTCATACTCCAATGTCATTTAGTTAAATTTTATATGAATGTGTTAGATTCCTCAAAACGGGGGTCTAACCA
>MGOW01000008.1 GCA_001797255.1 Clostridiales bacterium GWE2_32_10 | reverse complement strand
TTTTTATAATATATTTTTATAATATGAAAAAAACGCTTCAAAGTGCAAGGACATAAAAATAATAAAATAAAACCTTTAGAAAAATTTAGGTTTAAAATAGAGAGAGAATTAATATAAATAACATCGATACAATTTATAGTGGTTATCTGTTTAATGAAAGATGTTATAGTATAATATAAGCGTAAAATCTAATACTAAAGAGATAGAAATAAAAAAAGAAAATTTAAAAAGTGGGAGAATATAAATGAAAACCATTAATCAAAAAAGAAATTATAACTGGAAAGGAATTATAGGTAGAATACTATTTATTACGTTTATATTATGTATTATATATTTGATTTTTAAAGTTATTGTTTCTCTGACAGGAACAATGGGAATTGGGATTGAGTATATGAAGAATGAGTATGTATTAGCACTTGTTTTAAGTATATTAGGTGCTATTATTATGATACTTCCATCGATAATTACAAAAAAACGTTTTATTAGTATACCTAACTATATGTACTTGTTTTTTTTCATGTTTTTGTATTGTGCAATATATCTAGGAGAGGTAAAAAGGCTTTACTATATCATTCCTCATTGGGACACAGCGGTGCATGTATTTGGTGGTGCAATGCTAGGAATAATAGGTTTTATGATCGTTAATATTCTTAATAAAACAGAACATGTAAATATTCGTTTAAGTCCTATGCTTGTTGCACTATTTGCTTTTTTCTTTGCAATATCTCTAGGTGTAGCGTGGGAAATATATGAATATATATTTGATGGCTTATTATCAATGAATTTGCAAAAATATGCACTAAAGGATGGCACATTACTTGTTGGACATATGGCTATATCAGATACAATGGAAGATTTGATGGTAAATGTATTAAGTGCTTTTATTACAGCTGTTATGGGATTCTTCATAATAAGAAGACAGGCAAGAAATGGTACAGATGGAAAAAGTGCTTAGATAGTATAGGTGATTAATAAATAATAATGAATGAGGTCAGTTTTAGCGAAACAATAAATGTTATCTAACCTCATATTAATTTTTACACCCTTTTATAAAAATAATGCTTGAAGTTTTTGTTGTGATAATGTATACTAATATACAGAATAAAAAAGAGAGGGTGAGGATTTTATGAAGAAATTTAATATAGCAGGGGTTTGTATAAAAGAAAAACATTATATGGTAGATACAACTGATAAAATAAAAAAGATAGAAATGATGATAGAAGATGGAGCGTATTTCACAATAAATCGAAGCAGACAGTTCGGGAAAACTACGACGATATCAATGATAGGGAATAAAAGTAATAACAGAAGACGAAGCAAAAGAAATAGCATCAGATAGATATAACAGCCCATGGAACATAGCGGCTGATTTTGAAGTAGACATGGCATTTAACCCGAAAGAAATAGCTACTATGCTAGAGGAATACAAAAAAGAAAATAAAGTAGATATGAAAATAGAAAAACTATCGGAGGAAATATACAAATACACAAGTGGGTATCCGTTTTTGGTGAGTAAAGTATGTAAGGTAATAGATGAAAAACTACCTGTTGAGAGTGAGAGATGGAGTATTCAAGGAATAGAACAGGCAGTTAAAATAATATTGAAGGAAAATAGCACACTATTTGAAAGCTTAATAAAAAATTTGGAAAATGATGAAGAATTATACAATGTCATATATAATATTATAGTAGCGGGTAGACGTATAGTTTTCAATATTCACAATCCAATCCAGAGTAGGGCAATGATGTATGGAATAATAAAAGAGAGTGCAAACGAAAAAGTAAAGATACACAATATAATATTCGAAAAAATAATATATAACTACATGATATCAAAAAGGGAAACAAGCTAAGGAATAGAATCAAGATATGCAGAACGAAATAAATTTGTAAACAACGGGATATTAGACATGGAACTAGTAATAGAAAAATTTCAAGAGCTAATGAGGCAGGAATACAGAAAAAATGATGATAATTTTTTAGAAAAGAATGGGCGACTAATATTTCTAGCATTTATAAAACCAATAATAAACGGAATAGGAGACTACTTCATAGAACCTGAAATGCGAGATAGTAAAAAGATGGATATAGTAGTAAAATACGGAATAGAAAAGTACATAATAGAACTGAAAATCTGGCATGGGGATAAATACGAGGAACGTGGAGTAGAGCAACTGCTAAACTATATGAAGATACAAAAAGAAGATACTGGTTATATGGTAGTATTTGATTTTAGGAAAGAGAAAAAGGAATATAAGATTGAGTGGATAGAAGTAGACGGTAGGAGGATTTTTGAGGTGATAGTTTAGAAAGTGGAGTTAGGTTTGACAACCTAGCTTTTTACTTAGTCATGTATATATTTCACATAAAGATAATATACTACTATTGACATGCTTGACATGTCATGATATAATATTAGTATCTTATGGTAAAGATTCATTCATGCACAAAAGACAGTAGTTGCTGCTACTGTCTTTTTTTTGAGTTCATTTTCTGATAGTTCGTATTACTTCTAATACTGTTACCAAAAGAATCACTTCACCAATTATGGTAATGTCCACCACGCACACCTCCTTTCTTAGCTGGAGGTATTTTGATTATACACTATAATTATTGCTTTTACAACAAAAAACTTTATTTTTCAAGTAAGTGCTTGTAGCGGTTTATGAAGTTTGAATAGTTACAGCAAAGTTATTTGTTTTTTCGAATTTTCCTTGAAGTCAAAGATTTGAAAACTAGACAAAAAAATAATTCCTAGGAATTATTTTTTTGTCGTATCCATTCATCAAATTTCTTAATCGTAATCTTATATGTTTGCTTCGATATATCAGGTAGCTTTCCACCTAATTCTTTTCTTGCTTCTTCAAATCCTAAAATAACGGAATGTTTCATACATTCAGCGTATTCATCATTTCCCTTTGCTAAACTTTTGGCTTGTAGTAGTATTCTCGTAGAGACTCGCTCAGGACTTAAGTACTCTCTAATATCCATAACATCCACTCCTATAACTATTTTAACCATAATATAAAATTTAATTCTCGAATTAAAGGTCTAGTTTTTTGATTTATGTAAATAATATAAAAGTATTAAAAAACACTAGAAGGTGATGTATATGAGTAGAAGAGCTAGGATAAAGCAAATTATTGGGGTAATAGTGAGAAATAGGTCTATTGATCCGGTTAAGGTTAGGTTTATGCTTGAAGAGCTAGGACCTACATTTATTAAAATCGGACAAATATTATCGACAAGGCTAGATATATTAGATGAAGCATATATTACGGAGCTTAAAATATTACAGGACAATGTAAAACCAGAAGAGCCGAGCATTATTAAGAAGATTATAATGGATAATATAAAGGGTGATGTAGAAAATGTTTTTGAAGTAATAGAAGAAACACCAATAGCATCCGGGTCAATTGCTCAAGTGCACGCTGCAAGGCTAAAGACAGGAGAAAAGGTAGTAGTAAAGGTGAAGAGACTACATATAAAAGAGATAATAGAAAATGATTTAAAGCTGCTTAAAGATGTGGCACTAATAACTAGATTAGCCATGAAAAATACAGTATTAAATCCAGTAGATTTAATAGGCGAAATAGAAAAAGCACTAAAAATAGAATTAGACTTTTATAGCGAGCAAAATAATATAAAGAAATTCTATGAATATAACAAGGATGACACAAAGCTAAGCTGTATAAAGGTATATGAAGAATATACAACAAACGACTTAATAATAATGGATTATGCAGAAGGAATAAGCGTGGGACAAAAAGAACTATTAGAGGGAGTTTGTTCAACTACTGAAATAGGAAAAAACTTGATGATAAATTATATTAAGCAGATTGTGGAGGATGGCTTTTTTCATGCTGACCCGCATCCGGGCAATATTCTAATAAATGATAATAAAATAATATATATAGATTTTGGACTTGTAGGAGTACTATCAAATAAACTAAAAAGCAAGCTAAGTAAAATGTTAACTGCTGTAATTTCTGGGGATATACAGACTCTCACGAGGATTATAATTCAGCTAACAGCACCAAAGAAGGAGATAGACAGACAAAAAATCTATGATGATATAGAAGATATGTATAATAATTATGCAGACGAAAATCTGGAAAACATAAAGCTTTCAAGCTTGATAAATCAGGTTTTTAGGACGTGCACTGAAAACGGACTTAAACTTCCTAAGGATATCGTATTACTGGCAAAGGGGCTTATGACAATAGAAGGTATTATAGAAGAATTGGCTCCTAAAATGAGTATAATAGAAGTAATATATCCGTATTTTAGGAAAAATATTTTAAAATCAATAGACCTTAAGAAGGACTTAATAGAACAGGCAGAGAACATATATATTCTTGCAAAAAATGGAGTAAGAATACCAAACAAATTTCTTGAACTAATGAATAAAACGATAGACGGAAGGCTTAGTTTAGAGCTAAACCACTCTAAGCTAGAAAAAAGTATTCGTGAAATAGGCAAGATGATAAATAGACTAGTATTCGCCATCATAGCGGCTTCGCTAATACTTGCCTCATCAGTTATAATAAGTGCAGGAATAGGACCTAAAGTATTTGAAATATCGGTAATTGGGCTTATAGGATATGTAACAGCTGGATTACTTGGGGTGTGGATACTTATATCAATGATGAGTTCTGGGAAGGTGTGATATAATTTAAAACAAAAAAGTTATTGCAAAATAAAGGAGATAATGTTATAATTTATATATTAAACATTAATTATACATAACAAAGGAGAGTGCATTTTATGATTAGGCTAGTGTCTCAATTTGATAATGAAAAAGTAAGAACCAGCGTGGCAACCCCGACATGTGGTGGCTGTTGTAGCTGCTGCTGTTGTTGTATTGTTTCTACAGTAGCATTTACTGCAATAACAACACGAAATTTTGTAAAAGCTACTGAGTACATATCAGAAATAAATGAGGATGAGGTAAAAAAAGAAAAAGTGAAGTTTGGGATTTTAGGTTTCTTTTTTATACCAGTTGTTATAGTTATAATGATTCAAGTAATAATGCTTCGTATGTTACCATTAGGCGTAGATAATGAATTATTTTTACCGTTAATATTTTTGCCTGGAACGATAATATATTTAATGTATCTAAATAACTTAGTTAATAGATATAAAAGTATTAAAAAAAGAATGACACAGTTAGTGATAATTACACCAATATTGTATTTAATTTTTATTATAATTGAGGCATTTGCTTGGGCCGCATTAACATTTCATTAAATATAACTTGAACGGAGGTTTACATGAAATTATATAAAAGTATAAATCAGTATATTTTAGAAAAATCCGCAGGATTTAGGTGTGGGATTACATTGCCTTTTCAAGAAGTAGAAAATACGTTTTCAGATATAGAAGGTATTTTTAACATATCTGTACCTAATGATGCAGTAGAGCCATGGCAATCGGCTAGTGGTAGTATCAACCGGGATAAAAATTATGCAATAATGGGGGCTATCGCAGAGTCTTTAGAAAGGTATTCCTCGGCAGTAACAGATTTTCCAGTAAAGAAGCTGTCAGAAATAGGAGATGAAAAGGTAATATTGCATGGTGAATTCTCGCTATTTTCTGAAGAGCAATATAATAATCCGAATTTTATCTGGAAAAAAGTTGATCTGAACGATGCATTCTTTGGAGAAGTATATTCACTTTATGATAATGAAAAGGTTTGGGTACCACAAGAGCTTATAGGGTTAGGTACTAAAGTGAATCCTGCTTTGCTGCCTTCAACGTCAACTGGAGTGGCAGCACACTTTGACGAATATCAGGCGTTGCTTCTTGCAACTGAAGAAATGCTTGAAAGAGATGCACTTGCAACATATTGGCTAAACTCCTTAGGTGGGAGAGAAATCCAGCTTGCCGCTAAGTACCTAGAGCCAGTGTTATCTAGGAATGGCAAAGTGTATTGCTTTGATGTTACACAAGACTGGAATCCTTACCCCGTTATTATGATATGTGGGTATTTGAAGCAAAGGAATAAAAAAAGAATATCCATGGGAGTTGCGTGTCGCGAAACATACGAAAAAGCTATTGAAAAGGCATATGTAGAGTGGATGCAGGGATGTATCTTTGCGGGATTTTATGATGTATATCATCCAAATTTAAAGCTTAAAAACCCAGATGACCTTAAAAGCTTTGATGAGCATGCTGTTTATTATACCCTGTATCCTGAGCTATGGGAAAAGGTTCCGCTCATTAAAAAACGTATTACATATGACCATAGTGTTAAGAAGGATAATATAAAAATAACCGATTATAATCCTAAAAATGTTTTAGAGGACTTACTAGAGAAGTTAGAAAAAGAAAAGATTAGAATCTTTTATCGTGATATAACATCGAAAGATGTGAAGGAGACTGGGCTAAAGGTCGTCAGAGTCTTATCGCCAGAGCTTTCACTAATCCATGGAGATGAAAGCACACCTTTCTTGGGTGGAAAAACTAGTGATGTGTCGTGGAGATATGCACATATTCCTGTGAAAGACATAGATTTTCCAAATAAATTTCCTCATCCTTTAGGATGAATGAGAAAGATAGGAGTAGATGACAATGAGTGATAAGAAGTTTCAAAAAAGCTTGAATTGGAACATTATTATAGAAGAAAAAAAGCTATTCATTACTAAAGGCTCAGATGAAATTTATTTTCTTGATGAAGTGCCAGAAGAACAAGCACAAATAATATACGATGCTTACAAAAGTAATAATTTAGATGAGCTATATGCTAAAGAAAAATCACTACAGCCTATAATTAACAAGCTTGAAATGGCAGGAGTTATTTATAAAGGGAAAGAAAGTGAGGGAGATACAACAAGTAATATAAGTGTTAACTTTAAATGGTATGGTAGCAAAAATGAAAAAATACAAATGCTACTTACTCAGTTTATATCTGAGTCACAAGATATTTCTATTTCAAATAATCTAAAAACATCAGACCTGCTAATATTAATAAGAACTTCTGGCAACTTGTCAGATATAATGAGTGATTATAAAGAAGTAGATATTCCACATATCTTCATTGATGTTGCATATGATCACACGATATCGGTGGGACCGATGGTTTTCCCAAAGGAAACAGCATGTCTAGGATGTTTTATAGGTAGGATTACAAGAAACTGGGGAGATGCAGAGCCACCAAGGGTACCTTCCGCAACTAAAAGTGCAGAGATAATAGCTTCATTTATTTTTGAACATATAAAAATTTTTCAGAAATTTGGGAACTGCCCAGAGCTTGTTAATCAAGTATTTACATTCAATCTAAATGATTTTACAATAAAATATGATAAAGTATTCAAATTGCCATGGTGTCCGAATTGCTTTAATGAGAAAACGCCTGAAGGAACGGGTTCGTTTGAATTGCCATGGAAACGGAGGGATTCTATTTGAAAAACTCAAATAATTTAAAAGAATTTTCAGAATCTCCTACGTTTGATTTGTTTTGGGAAAATTCAAAATTCAATAAATATAACGCACTTCAATTATCAAATAAGCTAAATGAAGACGCAAGAACATCAAAAACCATCCCTCAATTATTTTATCCTACAGAAGAACTACAGCTTAAAAAACCTAACGATAACCTTGCAAAAATTTTAGATAGAAGAGAGAGTAAAAGAAAATTTTCAGAGTATGAGCTTACCGAAAAGCAACTAGGGTCACTATTTTATGGTTTTTCTCAAAAAGAAAACATGACAAGAATCATTCCTTCAGCAGGGGCTAAGTACCCAGTGGAAGTATATGCTTTTTTATTTAACGTAAGAGGTCCGTTAAATAAAAAAGTAGTTTATTATAATCCGGATTTTCACTCGCTATCTATTGTTAATGACTGCGGTAGTTTTCAAGAAGTGAACGAACATTGTGGACTGAGGGTCGAAGGAAATCCTTCTGTTCTATTTGTTTTTGTAGGATTTGTAGAGAGAGTAACAAAAAAATATGGTGAAAGAGGAGGACGCTTCTTCCTTATAGAAGTTGGTCACTACGCACAAACTTTAGGGCTTAGAATTGCCCAAGAAAAATTATGCGGAGTTGAGGTAGGCGGCATATATGATGATGAAATGAAAAAACACTTAAAACTCGAAAATACAAATGCCCTAATTGGATTAGGCTTTGCCTGTGGAAACTAAAAATGGGGTCAGGCTTGATAATTGGACATATTTTGAATTTAAGCCTAAGTAGATGGTGTTATATGTGAAAATAAGAAATGGAGGTGAACTAGCATGAAAAAAGAATTGCAAGTTACAAGTGGCTTTACAGAATTTTTATTATATAAAACTCCAAATGGAAAGGTAAAAGTAGAGATATTTCTAAAAGACGAAAATGTATGGCTTACACAAGCAAAAATTGCAGAGCTTTTTGGAGTTGAAATAAATTAGGTGAAAGATGGTTTTATAAAAAGATAAAAATTTAAAATTACAAGTGGTTAGTGTGAATGAAAAAGTAGGTGTTAGACATGAAGATAAATAAAATATATATGGGTATATTTTTGATTTTAGTAGTAGTCGAAGTGATGATTGCTCTTTTTGTACATGATACGATTATAAGACCATATATAGGGGATGTTCTGATTGTTTTTCTAATGTATAGTTTTATCAGAGGTATAGTAGAAAAGCAGATAAAGCTACTCCCGTTATATCTATTTATATTTTCAACGCTAGTAGAGCTTGCACAGTATTTTCAGATTGTGAAGATGTTGAACCTTCAGGAAAATAAGCTTTTCTCTATAATTATTGGAGCCCGTTTTGATATAAAAGATATTTTATGTTATCTAGTGGCTAGTATAGTATTGTTTGTATGGGAAAAAATGGACAAGAATGAGAAAAATAAATACTAATATTCTTAGATAAAAGATGAAAAGTAGAAATGAGGAGATGGATATGAAGCATATAAAATATCTAGTATATTTTGGAATACAGCAAGCATTATCTTGTATATTTCCAGCTAGTATATTTATTATATTAGCAGTTTCAAAATTAGTACATATACCATATTTATATCGGTACGATTTTATATTAATAGCGTGTTTAATAGTACAGCTTTTAATGGTGTATTTTAAGCTAGAGACGATAGACGAGCTAAAAGTAATATGTTTATTTCATATCTTAGGATTATGTCTTGAGGTGTATAAAGTGCATATGGGCTCTTGGGCTTACCCAGAATATGCATTTACTAAAATAGGAGAAGTACCACTATATAGTGGATTTATGTATGCCAGTGTTGCAAGCTATATTTGCCAGTCATGGAAGCGACTTGAATTAAAGTTTCTAAATTGGCCTTCTAAATATATAATGTATCCCATAGCGATTATAATTTATCTTAATTTCTTTACACATCATTTTATGTTTGATATGAGATGGGTTATTACAGCAGGACTAGTCCTAGTTTTGTGGAAATCTGTTGTAGAATTTAAGGTGAGTACGAAACAATACAGAATGCCTCTAATTCTATCTTTTCTATTCATTGGATTTTTTATATGGGTTGCAGAAAATATATCTACATACTTTGGAGCATGGAAATATCCAGATCAGATAAAAATATGGAATATGGTACATATAAGTAAGATAAGTTCATGGTTTCTTTTAGTAATTATCAGCATAATTATTGTAGTAAATTTAAAAAATACTAAATATTTAAGATGTAAATGAATTCATAAGAAGGAGCTAAAAGCGAATAATAATACTTGACATTATGTGATCATTTGTTATAATATGTATTATACAGTAGATACTGTGTGAAGTCAGCAATATTCCAATAGGAGTTAACGCTTAATATTTGCTTTAAAATTAAAAAAGGTTATATTTTATAGGCTTTCAATTAGCTTTTGCAGGTATGAAAGCTAATATGATAATAAATATAAAAAGGAGACAAAAAATTATGAAAAAAGTTATTTTTTTGAGTGTTGTATTTTTGTGCATGTTTCAAAGTTTTTCTTATGCACAACAATTTAGTGATTTACCTTATGGTCATTGGGCGTATGATGGAGTATCAAGTATGTCTACCGAAGGAATAATAGCAGGATACCCAGATAATACATTTAAACCAAGTGAATTGGTTACTAGAGAACAATTCGCAAAAATCATGGTTCTTGCATTAAAACAAGAGTTGAATTATCCCGGAACTCCATCGTTTCGTGATGTTTCGAAAACTAATTGGTCATACGGCTATGTGGAAACGGCTAAAAAATACTTAAGTGGTTATGAAACAGGAAATGAAAATTATTTTAAGCCAGCAGAAAGCCCAACAAGGCTTGATGTAGCAATTGCTTTAATAAAGGCATTAGGATATGAAAATCAAAACCATACAAATGATATTAGTATATTTAAAGATTATACACAAATACCACAAGAACAAAGAAAATATGTAGCGATAGCTGTTGAAAAAAACATTATGAAAGGTTATGAAGATAATACATTTAGACCCCAAGGTAAACTTAATAGGGCAGAAGCTGCTACTCTTATTTATAGATTAATAGCTAAAAACAGTTCTGATCCTATAGAACAGGAAGAAACTCCTAATGCAACAGATAATCCTATAATAAAATCAATACCATATAACGTATCATGTATGTTAAAAAATCCAAAAACATCAGTTATTTATATATTAAGTAAAGAAAACAAAGTTTTAGAAGCACTTGATTATGATAAGAAGCAAACAATAGGAACTCTTACTTTTGACAAAATGTCAGAACGTATGGACATAAATAAAGAAGGAACAGAGATATATGTTACTTTACTAGATAAAGAACATCAATATGTTTGGAATGAAGAAGAGCAAACTGGTACTATCGCAATAATAGATACGAAAACACTTAAGATAAAGAGTTATATCACATTAACTATTGATCCATTTGATGTAGCAGTAGGCGATAATGGATATATATATATATCAGGTGGCTCAGATCAGCATACTGATATGGTGAGCTATTCTATATCAAATAAAAGTGAGGTTTCAAGAACAGGTATATATCAAAAATCCTATACTAAGTATAATCAGGCTCTAAAGAGAGTGTATACATTAGCACCAGGACTTTCACCTGAAGATATAAGAGCATATAATGTAGCAAATGGTATATTTACTGATCCGGTATACCCGGGAGGTTATGACTCACCATATCATGGTGACTATGAAATGAATCATAACTTTAAATTAGATCCGAAAGGCAATATAATACTTACATATTCAGGCGAGGTATTTGGCTGTAAACAATTAGCTGGAGACGATATGAAATATATAGGTAAACTAGATAAAGATTTTGATGATGTAGTTTTTGATAATGAAGGCAAATTTATTTATGCTATATCAGGTAAAGAAGTATATGCTTATGATAGCTCTAATTTTAATAAAATAAGTACGTGTGGAATGTTAGAGGATGGAAGACTAGTTGTTTATGGAGATGATGCTATCATAGTTCTAAATAGTAAAAATTCTTTAGAGCTTATAAAAATAGCAGATGATAAGCTTGTTCAAAATACATATCCATTAAGCGAAGATGAAAAAGCTATATTACAAGCAATTAATGCGAGCGTTATGCATGCTCAAAATGAAGATGTACAAGGTAGTGCAGATGATCTTTCAAACAAATATACATATGAAGAACTACAACAGCAAATTAGTGCAATGCAATATTTATTTGAAAATTATGACATTTCATATAAATTAGTGGATGCAAAAATAATAAGTATTGAAGATGATACGGCTATAGTTGACATAACATATGAATTCAAAAAAATTGCAGGAGAATATCCGTTTGAAAATAATAGGACAAAATTAAGGCAAACAATGTGTAAGGAAAATGGTAAATGGAAGTTTTGGGATTCAGAAATTTTGGAAAGCGAAGCAATACAATAAAATGCTATTATCAAGTAATAACTTTTGTAAGTAAATTATTTAGATAACTAAGTGAAGAAAGTAGGGATATTTATAATATTGCTACTTTCTTCAAGTTATAATAGTTATAATTTAGAGGTCATAAAGAGATATAATCCCTATTTTGTCATCGCGAGGAGGGCGTTTTTCCCGACGTGGCGATCTGTCTTTAAAATTAAAAAACAGATTGCCACGCCAAAAAACAGGCTCCCAATGATAGCTATAGGTCTGAACTGTAACTTATAATAAGAATTTAGTGGTAGATTTTTCTAGAAATATTGACAAAGGAAGAAAAGGATGATAGTATATGACTAAAAATAACAGAGATGCTGTACAAACATAAATTTTGATATTAACCAAGGTATACGAGGAGGATAACTATGAATAAAGAAAACTTGAAAGAAATGATGAATGCAGTAGAGAAATTTCACAAAAAACACGGATTCGATATCAGAACTAAAGATACTAAGACGATGTATTATAGAATGAATCTTATGATGGAAGAAGTAGGTGAGGTATGCCAGTGTATAACTAAAAATAAAGGTGATATAACAGAGGAACATGCGGATTTGCTAATATTACTTTTAGGTAATTGTGTAACCATGGATATAGATTTGACAGAAGCTTTTTGGAATAAATTCGAGAAGATAATGAACAGACCAAGTAAGAAAGTAGGAGAACATACCAGAGTATCGAATTGGAATGGAGATGAACAAAAATGATAGCACTGATAGCACCGGCAGGAGCCGGAAAGACAACAATAATGAGCATATTATGTAAAAAATATGGTTATGAGAAACCAATATCATGGACAACTAAAAAACCAAGGAAAGAGGAAATTGATGGAGTTGATTATAATTTTATAACTACGGAAGCATTCTATCAGCTTGAAAAAACTGGATTTTGGGCGGAATTTACAAAATTTAATGGTGCATATTATGCATACTCGGTAGATGATATTAAAATGGAGAATGGAATTTTGACATTAGATATAGAGGGAATTAATACTCTGACCAATAATGGCAACAAGCTTACAACAATATATATCGATGTAGATGAGAGAACAAGAGAAGAAAGAATAAGATTAAGAGGAGACCCTGAAGAAGCGATAGCCAAAAGAGCACTTGAAGATAATGAAAGTGGAATCTCTAATTTTAAAGATAAAGCTGATTACGTAGTAAATAATGAATCAGATAATCCACAAGATGCAGCCTGCGAAATATATGCCATAATGCATTCAGAAATGAAATGCAGCAACTCTGATTTTAATTGCAAGTTATTAGATGAATTGTAGTACATATATTAAAAAATATGATATACTATACTATAATAGATGATTTATAAAAAAAATTATATAATAATGTGGATAAGGGGGAGGAGTAAGTATGAGTACAGTACTTAATAATATCTTAGATCAAATACAGAAACTTGGAAGTGTAGAAAAGAAATAAAGCAAGTTTTGCTTGTATTAAATCCTTATAGATCGATAAAGATTGTAACAATAAATGAATTTATACGAGAAATATATAACTTATAACATATTTGTTAATTTCATAGTATTTTGATTTATCTCAAAAATAATGTAGGAAATATAATTGGAGGTATTTTATGAGTTTACAAACGCTAAAGCAGGGAGATACAATAGGAATAATATCTCCATCGGAAAGTATTAAAGGGTTAGAGGATATGTATCGACATGGAATAAAAACATTAGAAGAGTTAGGGTATAAAGTTAAAGTAGGAAAGTATGCTGAAAGCTCTTATTACTATTCGGCGGCAAGACCAAGTGAAAGATTAGCTGACATTCATGAAATGTTTGAAGACAAGAACGTTAAGCTTATTTTGATATCTGTAGGTGGGGACACAGCAAATGAACTCTTAGAAGGGCTTGACTATGAACTGATAAAAAGAAATCCTAAAATGATATCAGGAATAAGTGATGCTACAACAATTCTACTACCGATACATGATAAAACTGGATTGACAGTATTTTACGGACCTGATCTTATATTTACATTCGGGCAAAAGGATATTCCGAGTGAAATCAAAGAACAAATAATAGCAACATGGCAGGCAGGAAGTTTTGATATTACCCCTATTAATAACCTAATAGATGACAACGGTAAGACAGTAAATGAAAAATGGAAGTGTATTAGAGAAGGAAATGTTGAAGGCAAAATTATTGCAGGATATTTGGATCTTATCGCGATACTTTATGCAACTAGGCAAATAGGCTCATTAAAGGGTAAAATTATATGCATAGAAAGTATGGGGAATGCAAATACAATTCATACATGGTTACAATGGTTAAAGATATTAGGGGTGTTTGATGAAATAGCTGGTGTAATTTTAGGATATTTTCCTGATTTAGATACAAATAGTAAACATTTTAGAGATATCGAAGACTTAATTTTGGAGTTAACAGCAGGTAAGGAATTTCCAATATTAAAAATTAATGAACTTGGTCACTGTATATGGAACTATTCATGGCCAATAGGGGCAAAAATGAGATTAGATGCTACGAACTGTAAAATAGAGCTTTTGGAGAATTACTTTGAAAATTAGTCAAAGAGAGTAACTCACCTGATTGGGGTCAGGTGAGTTTGGGCTAAAGGATCCAGATGGATATATATTACTAATATTTGGCTGATAAAAGAAAGTTATTGAGGTAGATTGGAAGAAAGTTTTGTGAGGTATAGAAAAAATAGTAAGTGAATAATTCAGACCTGACCCTAATCACATGAGAGAATGCATAAGTTTAGAGATGGAGAAGAGAATTAAAATATGGAGGGCAAGCAATGAAGATTATATCTTGGAATCTTAATGGAATAAGGTCAGCATATAAAAAAGGTTTTTTACAATGGTTGAACGAAACATCGGTAGATATAATTTGTTTTCAAGAGATTCGTGCAACGGAGGGACAGATAAAAAACATAATCCCGAGCATTGAAGGGTATAATCTGTACTCAAATAGTGCAAAAAAATTAGGATATAGTGGAACAGGACTTATATATAGGAATAAACCTATGTATATAACCTCAAAAATAGATGTTGACAAATTTGATGATGAAGGGCGAACTATTATTGTTGAATATTCAAAATTTGTATTAATAAATTCTTATGTGCCAAATGGAACGGGGAGGCTAGATTTTAAACTAGAATATATAGATACGCTAATAAAAAAATGTGAGCAACTGGCTAATAGTGGTAAAGAAATAATATTATGCACAGATTTTAATATAGCACACAATGAGATTGATTTATCACATCCAAAAGAAAATAAAAAACGTTCTGGATTCTTGAATATTGAAAGAGATAAATTTGAACAGATGTTAAATATAGGTTTTATAGATACATACAGACATTTTAACCCAGAAAAAAGAGAATATTCTTGGCTATCGTATAGGGCAAGGACTTTAGGTGGAGATTTTGGATGGAGATTTAGATTTGACTATATATTTGTAACAAAAAAACTGATAAATAAGGTTAGAGGAGTGAAAATATATAATGATGTTTTCTACAGTGACCATTGTCCCGTAGAGATTGACATTGAGTAAAAACCTAATTGGGGTCAGGCTTGACAATTGGACAAATGTAATAAAAAAGTTGGTTATAGTAAATTATTTAGAAAATAAGACATGAAGTAGATGTAAAATTAACTTAATATCAAATTTACAGTATGGAGGGAATTTATGAAAATCAAAGAGATTGTCCCAGAATTAGTTGTTAAATCTGTACAAAGGTCTATAGAATTTTATAAAAGTGAATTAGGCTTTACCGTTGATGAAATAGCACCAAATGAAAATTCGCCTAAATGGGCACGATTGTCGAATAATAATTTTAACATTATGCTGCAAGAATATGATGAAGCTAAAGCGGAAATTCCTTTGTTGGGTAATAAAATAACAAGTACAGTACTAATAGTTATTAGAATTGAGTTAAAAAATGATGTCAAAGAATTGTATGAAAATATAAAAAGTAAATTAGAAATCGCTATAGAAATGAGGGAAACAGATTACGGTACTATTGAGTTTGGGCTAAAGGACCCAGATGGATATATATTACTAATATCTGGCTGATGTAAGGGAGGCATACAATGGATATAGATATTAACGCATATGATAAAGAGGTATTACCTTCAGATATAAAAATCAAAAGCTTTGCGGCCAATGCAAATATATTGTGCAATATAAAAGATAAAGGACTAATGTTGCTAAATTATCCTGATATATATAATATGCTATTTCCGTTCTACTCAACTAATATAGATAGCACAATTTCAAATCAGACAAAGTTAATGACTTAGTAAAAGAACTTGATAATGTTCTTTTAGATAAAGGAATAACTGAAGATACAAAGAAGCAAAAATTGATTCAAAGCTTTAAAGAACATTATAGTTTAAATGAATGTAGCTTATATAATATAATCTGTAATGAAAAGTGGATAAAGTTTTCTAAAACTGGGGATGAATTGCGAATATATAACATGGATTTTTATTGCTTGACTGAGGTTGATGATATAAATAAAATAATATATAATGACAAAATAAAACAAGTATATCTTAAACTTGATGAAATAAGCATTGCAGAGGCAATTGAAACTAGGAA
>MGOW01000007.1 GCA_001797255.1 Clostridiales bacterium GWE2_32_10 | reverse complement strand
CTGCTTAAAATAGCTGAAATATAAAATACTATTATAGATTTATAAAAACTTCGAATTATTAGCTTAAGGGTAAAGTGTACTTTTATATATTAGTGTACTTTTATATATTATAGAATTAAATTATAATAAAAATAGTAAATTTTAAAAAAGCTTGCTTCGTATCTCGCAATAACAAGGTAGGTATTTGTAGTGGTTTTAAGGGCTAAATAGTTATTATGGAGGGAGATATATGTTAGGAGAACGAATTAAAAAATTAAGAATAAATAAAAATCTAAATCAGGAGCAGTTGGCTGAAAAACTTTTTATGAAAAAAAATTATATAAGTAGATATGAAAACGAAAGAGTAACTCCACCTATTGAAACAATAATTAAACTAGCTGAAATATTTAATGTTAGTACTGATTATTTACTAGGAGTATCTGAAATAAGAAGTAGAGAAACAATAACAACAGAAGAACAACAATTATTAAATGAATACCGTGAATTAAAAGGAAATGAACGTTATCAGATTATAGGATTTATACAAGGTCTAAAAACAATGAGAGTGTAATATATTACACTCTCATTGTTTCTCTATAACCCCTCATTTAAATCATCCTTCCCTTATCCTCTTTCTCAGCCTTGCTACCTCATCCCTTAGCTTGGCTGCTTTTTCAAATTCCAGATTCTCAGCTGCTAGTTTCATTTCTTCTTCTAGTCGAAGTATTAGTTCAGCTATCTCATCCTCTCCTAGCCTATTAACCTTGTTATCTAGTGTCTCTATATTCTCGTCTTCTGCTAGTTTTGAGGCTTGTATTATATCTCTTACTTTTTTAACTATAGATTTTGGGATTATATTGTTTTTTATATTATATTCATCTTGTGTTGCTCGTCTTCTTTCGGTTTCCTGTATTGCCCTTTGCATGGAGTTGGTCATTTTGTCAGCATACATAATGACTTTTCCACCTACATTTCTTGCTGCTCTACCTGTCGTTTGGATAAGTGCAGTTTCCGAGCGAAGGAAGCCTTCCTTGTCAGCATCAAGTATTGCAACTAATGACACTTCGGGTACATCAAGCCCTTCACGTAAAAGATTTATTCCTACTAACACATCAAAAACGCCTGTCCTTAAATCACGTATTATCTTGATACGTTCTAGAGTTTTTACTTCTGAGTGTAGGTACTGTACTTTAATATCAACCTGTTTCATATAGTCTGTTAAATCCTCTGACATCTTTTTTGTAAGTGTAGTAACAAAAACTTTCTCACCTTTTTCAACTCGTATTCTTATCTCACCTATCAAATCATCTATTTGCCCTGTTATGGGTCTAACCTCAACCAATGGATCTATAAGACCTGTAGGTCTTATTAGCTGTTCGATTGTTTGCTCTGATTTTTCGTGTTCATAGACAGCCGGTGTAGCTGATACGTATATTATTTGATTTACCCTTTCCTCAAACTCATTAAAGTTAAGCGGTCTATTATCCATAGCTGATGGTAGCCTGAAACCATAGTCAACCAAGGTTGTCTTCCTTGCCCTATCACCTGCATACATTCCTCTTATTTGAGGTATTGTCATATGCGACTCATCTATTATTATTAAATAATCATCTGGAAAATAATCTAGCAAGGTATATGGTGTACTTCCTACCTCTCTGCCAGATAAATGCCTCGAATAATTTTCTATACCAGAGCAATATCCAAGCTCCCTCATCATTTCTATATCAAAGCTTACCCTTTGTTCAAGTCTTTGAGCTTCTAGCAATTTATTTTTGCCTCTTAATTCCTTCAATCTCTCTTGAAGCTCTATCTCTATGGTTACTATAGCCATTTCCATTTTTTCATCACCAACTACATAATGAGAAAATGGGAAGATGAGTACATGCTCTCGACTACCTATGTATTTTCCTGTAAGCACATCTATTTCCGATATCTTTTCTATCTCATCTCCAAAAAACTCTACTCGTATCGCATTTTTCTCTGCTGATGCTGGCAAAATCTCAACCACATCACCTCTAACTCTAAATGTACCACGTTTAAAGGCTGTATCGTTTCTTGTATACTGTATGTCTACCAGCTTTCTTAATACTTCATCCCTATCCCTATTCATACCTACTCTTAGTGACAAGGAAAGTGTAGAATACTCTTCCGGATCTCCCAAACCATATATACACGAGACACTTGCTATTATTATGACATCTTGCTTTTCAAATAACGCCGCCGTAGCCGAGTGTCTAAGCTTGTCTATCTCATCATTTATAGATGCATCCTTTTCTATAAATGTATCCGTCTGTGGCACATATGCCTCAGGCTGGTAATAATCATAATAGCTTACAAAATACTCAACAGAATTCCCTGGGAAAAATTCTTTAAACTCACTATACAGCTGTGCTGCAAGCGTTTTATTATGAGCAATAATTAGCGTAGGCTTCTGTACCTTCTCTATAACATTAGCCATAGTAAAGGTCTTTCCAGACCCAGTAACACCAAGTAACACCTGGTGCTTTTTCCCCTCGACTATTCCCTGTGTTAATTTTTCTATAGCCTGTGGCTGATCCCCCATAGGCTTAAACTCTGATACTACCTTAAACTCTGGCATATCCTCTAAATCTCCCCTTTTTCTTTTACTGGCCACACTGATATTATTACTGCTAATAGTATCAATACAGCAGATATTATTATTGAATTTGTATATCCTAGAAACTCAAGCAATACACTCATCAAAATCATAGACGCCACAAGTGACGGAACTACTACCATTTCAAAAATTGCAAGGTACATAGTTTTATTTTTGCCTCCCATGTCTATTATCGCCTTCTCTTGTGTGGCATTTATACCACTTATAGCAATACCGTATAAAAAGTACACAATATACACTATTGTTTTATTCAAGAAAAATAGTAATAATAATAGATTTACAACATAGATTACCCTGCAAATTACATATGAGTACTCCCATTCATAATAAGTGTTTATATATCCCCATATAATGCTAAATAAAGCTTCTCCTGCAAACATTATTATATTTATAATCACTATTTCTCCAAGACTTATACCAATCTTATCTTTTGCTATTATTATCAAAAATGCATATATTGCCGTTCCAAAATTCGCAAATATTTTACTTATATTAAATTTCAAGAATTCTTTATCATGTGTAAATATTTTTTTCATCTGATTAAAATATTCTTTATAGCTTATATGTTGATGTTCGCTTTGTTCACGATTAACCACAAACTTTACCTTCATAATAATCGCTAATGATAGTACTGAACATAATGTCATTATGAAAAATAAAAATGCATATCGTTTTGGAAATGGAAATGGATTAATTATAAAATATGCTATAGCAACAGCACCCACAACATCACCTATATTACCAAACATATTCATATAACCATAATACTTACCAAGCATTCCTCTAGGTACCATGTCGCCAGTTAATGTTACATTGTGCATTATACATATTCCCCTTAAAAACTGGTTTATCATATATAGTATATAAAAGAGTATCACCATAGTAGTATAGTCATTCACATACCATATGCAAATACCTAGTAGAAAGTATGATATCACTGTTAATATTAAGTAAAATATATAGCTTTTATCTACATTCTCATCTTCACGCACACGCTTCCCCATAATAACTTGTGGTATATGGATGGCGGCAGTGGCAAGTGCTATAAATATACCGAGTAATATCTTAGAATCTATCACTTTACTAATAAAAAAACTAACAGTTGTCGCAAGTGGTACTATCCCTAGCCCAAACCTATAAACCAGAGCATCTATATATCGTAATGTTATATTATTTCTTAACTCTCTTTTCGTAAGCTCCATTCAACCACTCCATCTTTGTCAATATTATAATCTTAGTTTTGTCTTTTGTTTTTTGTATTATTCATGATCTATAGTCTTATAAGTCTATCATAATGACAAAATTAATATTTTATTTAACCACAAACTTATACCCCACACCCCAGATAGTTTCTATACTCCAAACATCTGATTCAGGAAGCTTTTCTCGTACACGCTTTATATGTACATCAACTGTTCTTGTATCTCCCATATATTCATATCCCCAAACCTTATCAAGTAACTGATCCCTGCTCATTACTTGATTTTTATTTAATGCAATGAAATGCAGTAGTTCTATTTCCTTCTTTGTCATTTCAACCTTTTCATTATTTGACATGACGGTATAGTTTGATATATCTATTTCTATATTGTCAATTTCAAGCAATCCTGTAGAATCCTTTTTATATCTTCTAAGTACTGCCCTCACCCTAGATATAAGCTCTTGTGGTTCAAATGGCTTGGTAACATAGTCGTCCGCCCCAGTCTCAAGTCCCTTTATCTTGTCAAAAGTCTCACTCTTTGCTGTAAGCATAATTATAGGAGTATCTAACTCCCTCCTTATTTCAGCACATACTTCATAACCATTCATACCTGGTAGCATTACATCTAATATTACTAAATCTATGTTATTTTGCTTGATTTCCTTTAATATATTCATTCCATTATACTTTTTATAGACATTATACTTTTCCTTTACCAAATACAAGCTTATAAGCTCTACAATATTTTCGTCATCGTCTACTACTAATATATTTGACATAGCCATACCTCCATTTTTTATCTATTTGACCCTCACCCTAGCCCTCTCCCTTAATAGGGAGAGGGGATTTTTAGATCAGCTTTTTTAGGGTTTTCCCCTCATGCATATAATACAGATCTTGTCTTTCTACATCAATTTTATATTCATCATATTCAAAACCTACGTATTTATATAAAGTTTCCACTAACAATTCGATTTTCAGGTTTTGCATACTTCCTGTACTGATTGTTGTATGTAAAACATTACCCTGTGCTTTTAAATTTACTATGTCTCCTTTTATATCAACTCTTTTAGTTCCTGACTTAGTTTCCTTATCTACTTCTATCTTATCTTGCAACATGAAATTTTTAATTTGTTCATCTCTTATATCTTTATCTAGTATTACCTTATATTCACCATATTCAACAAGAGCCGCTACTTTCTTTTCGCTTTCATTTAACCTTCTCACCTTTAAAATCTCTATCCCTCGTGGTGCTACAGCATTAAGTTTTTGCTTCACTTCATCCTCTGATATATCTTCCATCAACTCAAAATCCATGTACTCCCCTAAACTTGTCTGTCCAACCGAAAGCGGTTGTGCTATACTAAATACCTGATGCGGGTTAAATCCCCACGAATATTTTATGAAAATCCCTGCCCTATTTATAGTCCGCTGAATAGACCGAAGCAAATCCAAATGCCCCACAAACTTAACATTATCCCCTTTTGTAAACTTTGCCCTATATTTCATAATATTATCCCTCCACCTCTCTGCATCTCACAAATACTTTCCGACTTCACACCTCCGACATCACGCCTCCAGTCACCACATCTATTGCACTTCACTTTACAGTTCGGAGTTACTTCTCCACGTAATGCCTTTTCCTTCTCTTTCACCAAAAATTTCTTACTCACCCCCACATTTATATGATCCCAAGGAAGAATCTCATCTACTTCCCGTTTCCTCGTATTATAGAAATCCATACTCATCCCATTTTCTAGAAAAGCCTCTTGCCATTTAGTGTAGTCAAAATGATCTGACCAACCTTCAAATCTTGCTCCTTTTTTCCACACATCGTATATAATCTTTCCTATTTTTCTGTCTGCCCTTGATAATACACCTTCAACAACGCTTGTCTTGGCATCGTGATATTTATAGTTTGCTTGTTTTACTTTCTTTATTTCATCCCTTAATAACCTTTGCTTTCTTTCAAATTCTTCGTGGATGTTTTGACTTTCCCACTGGAAAGGTGTATTATGCTTCGGTACATAACATGATGCACTTATATTTATACTTATTCCATTTGCACGTATCTCCTTTGGAACTTTAAAATATTCGCCGACTATTTTACGTGCAAGGTCTGCTATACCTATTATATCTTCATCCGTTTCACCTGGTAGCCCCATCATAAAGTACAGCTTAACCCTATTCCATCCACCTTCGAAAGCTAGCCTACAGCCTTCTAGTATTTCCTCTTCGGTCAAGCCTTTATTTATCATATCCCTCATTCTCTGCGTACCAGCTTCTGGTGCAAAAGTAAGCCCACTTTTTCTAACTTCTTGAAGTCTATTCATAAGGTCAAGTGAGAACTCATCTATCCTAAGTGATGGTAGTGAAAGACTTATGTGCTGCTTGCTATACTTATTAATTATTTTATCAGCTAGTTCAGGCAGTCCACTATAATCACTAGTACTCAGTGATACTAAAGAAATCTCCTCAAACCCAGTGTTTTTCACCTGTGCATCAAGCTGCTTCATAAGTGTATCTACTGATTTTGTCCTTATCGGTCTATACATAAACCCTGCATTACAAAACCTGCAGCCTCTTATACAGCCTCTAAAAACCTCAAGTGTTATTCTATTATGTACGGTTTCTAGAAAAGGAACTATTGGCTTATCTGGGAAGTATGATGTATTCAAATCAGCTACAACTACTCTGCCTACAACTGGCTTCGCATTTTCGTTAATTACATCTACACTTTTTATAGTACCATACTCATTATATTTAACATCATAAAAAGCAGGAACGTATATTCCATCTAACCTTGCTATCTTCTCTAAAAATTCTCTTCTCTTTCCACCACTTTTCTTATGCTCCTTATATAAATCTAACACCTCATCAAGCTTCGCTTCACCATCCCCGATATTGAAAAAATCTATAAAATCCGCAAGTGGCTCAGGATTATTCGCACATGGACCTCCTGCACATACTATCGGTTCGTCCTCGCCTCGGTCTTTGCTGTATATAGAAATACCAGATAAATCAAGTACATTTAACACATTTGTATACGTCATTTCATACAGCAAATTAAACCCAAGAAAATCAAATTTTCTCACTTCATCCCCTGTTTCTAAGGTAAACAGTTTTATATCATTTTCCCTCATCTTCGTTTCCATGTCTACCCACGGAGCAAATACACGCTCACAATAAGTGTCGCTACGTTCATTAAGCATTCCATACAATATTTGCAAACCTAGGTATGACATGCCTATATCATATACCTCCGGAAAACAAAATGCAAACCTTATATCCACATCCCCCGGATTTTTCACCACTGAGTTATACTCCCCACCAGTATACCTTACTGGCTTTTCTACCTGTTTTAAAATATAATCTGATACTTTTTTATCCATGACATATTATCTCCTTTGAAAAATAAATTACTTAAATTTAATTATATCAGATATTTTATTTTATTCAATCAAAAAAGCACAAATTTTTAAATTTGTGCTTTTAGGGTATAGCTATTCAGACTTTATAAGCTCTACAAACACCTACCTTGTCGTTGCGAGGAACGAAGCGATCTCTCTTTATTTAATGGCAAAATGTTATATTATACAAACAAAATCAAAATCTTTCACCAAAAACATGCTCGCAATTGTACATATCAAGAGTTTTCTGTGGTATTTTCCTTTTAATAAAGTTCTACAGTTTCTTGTGGCGTAGAATGATGATATTTCTTACTTGTAATTTGCTCATATTGATTATCCAAAATATTCCTTGCAGTCCCACCATTATAAACCTCGTCATTTCCTAAATCAATTCCCTCTACCTGACATAATGTAGCTTTTTCAGTCGTTCTACCATCTATTATATGTTTCGTATATTTTATGTATCTCCCTTTTTCTAACGGGGTAGCCCATCCCCTACTTATACTCTCTATCATTTCTCCATGTACATATACACCACAAGAATTATCTAACTGTATAGCAACACACATTGTTGCATTTCCTGTAATAATTCTACCAAGTAATATTATTTCGCCAGTTTGTGGATCTTGTAATCCGTCCATACCACCTTTTTTTACAATGCTACTTCCGTCATCTTCTACATTTCTAAACCTATCCAATTCATCTCCTCTTATAGATTCTAAAATTTTCCCATCTTTTAGAGTAACAACATCTCCAAATTCATTCACCTTTATGTTATAATGTCCTTTAGAAACTTCCTTACCATCTTTAAATAACATACGTTTTCCATCGACACTTCTTAGAACACAATATCCGTCTGATAACGCAGTATATTTGCATCCCTTACCATTTTTATCAACTTTCCCTTTCTCATTTATAGCACACATACATGTATTTCCTAAATATTTCGGTCCTTCTTGTTCTACTATACAATAAGTACCATAATAATGAATATTCTTTCCCATAATCATCTCTTTTATTTTAGGTGTGTTGTTCTTCATATCAAATCCTCCTGGTTTATAATTTTACATTTTTTACAATTATAAACCATTTTATTACATTTGTCAATATTTTTTATAATTTTTAGACTTACTTTTCTTTACAAAAATCATCAAACAATGATTAAAAAGGCTGTAATGTGTTAATACTATATGTAAATAAAATTGGAGGTGTTTTTATGAATATTGAAAAAGTTGAGGAAGTCTTAGAATCTAAGGGTGCTGTTAATGTCGAGTACAATGGAATTCCTGTGTGGATTTTGGATATAGACAGGACTGATAATACGGTACTTATAGAAGGACTAGAGGATAGAAGTTTTCAAAATAAAGTTGATGCTAGGGATTTGGTTAAAAAAGATTAGCAAAAAATACTATTATAAATTTATTCATTTCTAAATTTATATAAATCAACTTTATAATAAGTAAAAAACGAGACTGCCACGCCAAAAGACAGGCTTGAGAGTGACAGTCCCCATATCGATATTAATACTTTATAACAGCACTACGTGTATCGTTATTCCATTCAAGTAAACACCCTGGAATATTATCAATAATAAATCGTACAGGCACCATAGTTCTACCATTTATTGCTGTAGGTGCAACATCAATCTTCTTTTCAATGCCTCCAGACCGCATTGTGTTTTTATCAAGCCATAGCTCCAAGGTTGTGTTTCTAACATTTATAGTTACCTTTTTTTCATTTTCATTCCAACCCACAGTCCCTCCTAATGCTTCAACCACCGCACGAATAGGTAACACTGTTCTGCCATTATGCAAAATCGGAACTGTACCACGTCCTGGATCTATCTCCTGTTGCACTTTATTTACTGTCATCATCGGATTATCGATTTGCAAAACTATTTCTCGATATTCTAGATCAATTCCTATTGTGTTAATAACTGGTGTTTCAGTTGACGGTGCAAGGATAATAGGAGTTGTTCTTTTTCCGCCTTCCCAATTACCCCAACTTCCAGTTGAGCCGTAACGCCATTTTCCTGTAAAACTCATACCATCAGAAGCCATAGTAAGCTCCATATCACCCGCATCATGATCTGGGGCATACGATGGAGACTCAGACCATGTACCGGTAAATGTATTACCTGAAACAGTACCAACAATTTTACCACTATCGTGTGTATATGTCCCCGTAACAGTAGATCCATTTTGGGTAATCACCATTTTACCCCAGTTACTATCCCATTCACCTTCCCATGAATATGTACCTAAACTTGCATTAACAGTACTGAATGAACATACCATTAATAACACTAAACAAATCAAACCAAATTTCTTTTTCATAAATATCCCCCTTTAAAATTTTAATTTTTATTTTTATTTTCATCTTCATTTCCGTCAATACTATAGTCCCTATCTTCTTGTTTGATCTCTTTTTGTATTTCTTCCTCATCTACTAACTCAACCTTTTCTGTCAGATCCTCTATCACCACATTTCTCTTTTTGTTGATGTTTTTTATTGCAACAGTAATAAATAATATAATCACCATTAATACTGCTACTCCTAATATTATTAATACAATAAGCATTTTATCACTAGTATCTGCTACAAATTTTATTTCATTTTTTGCAGTAAGATCTATTTTCCAAGTATAAACATCTCCTTCAACCTTTGTGGCATTATTCTCCAATACTTTGAAAGGTGTTTTTACGTTAATATTTATTTCCACTTGTTTTAGTAATGTGTTCATTTCCTCTGAATTATCTGTAGAAAAATCAAGTAATCCTGTTATTGTTAATTTATTCTTTTCTACTTTCAGATTAACACCTTGATTTGCAGCATTTCCTCCTTTATTCATTTCACCTAATAATTTACTCATTTCCTCATAACTTGCAACCTTCTTAGTACCCTTATATCCTGTCTGAGTTTCTGTTTTGTAATCCGATACTTCAAACCCTTTTTTCTTCAATTCATCCTTTGATTTCTGCAAATCACTTATATAACTTAAAACTTCATTATTATATAACATAGCAATCTCTAGAACCCCACTACCATCCTTATTAATGTTTATGTTATAATCAGCCTTCATACAGCCTGAAAGTACTAATAACATTGTTAACAATACTCCTAAAATTAATCCCTTCTTCATTTCATTAAATCCCCCTTTAATTTAATTAATATATTGACATTTTTATTGTACTTTTTTTGTCCTATTTTGTCAATAGATACAAGGAATATTTCAGGATAAACTTATAAATACTTGTATTGCTTATCCCACCTTGTAACATTATTTACCCTGCTTAAATATTATATAGTGTACTTTTTAAAAAAGAGGAGTGTGTGTTATGAGTGAGCTCAATAAAGAAATGGTTTATGAAGATTTAGAGACTGAACATATTAGATTACCTAAAGTCTATGTAGTAAACCAACCTTATATAGATAGGTTTCCTTTGCCAGAGGCATTGAAGAAAGGAACTATTTTTCCAAATCTCTATGATCCATATATGGCTAAAATGGTTAAAAACAAGTGTTAAATAGGAGGTATATGCATGCAAGAATTAGATTACGAGGAGTTAAGTCGTGAGGAGTTAAAGTTACAAATTCAAGAATTAGAATTTGCAGTGATAGAATTAAATCTTTTTTTAGATACACATCCAACTAATCAGAAAGCTTTAATGGACTATAATATGTTTTCTATTGAATTAAACAAAACAAAAAATGTGTATCAAAAGAAATACGGTCCATTGACTAATTTTGGATACGCTTTGAGTTCATACCCTTGGAAATGGGTCGAAAGCCCTTGGCCATGGGAAGAATAGTATAAAAATTATAGGAGGTAATTTATGTGGATTTATGAAAAAAAATTAGAATATCCTGTTAAAATAAATACGTGCAATCCTGCTTTAGCAGAAATGATATTAGAACAATTCGGTGGTGCTGATGGCGAGTTAGCAGCGGGAATAAGATACCTAACTCAAAGATTTGTAATGCCTACAAAAGAGGCAATAGCAATATTAACGGATATAGGAACTGAGGAATTAGCCCATTGGGAAATAATTGCTACAATAGTATGGAAATTAGTAAAGGATGCTCCAGTAGAAAAAATTAAAGGAACTCCATTTGAGGCACATTTTGCCGCTCACGGAAGAAGTCCTTTCCCACATGATGCTGCTGGATACGCATGGACAGCTGCATTTATACAATCAAAAGACGATCCTATAGCCAATTTATACGAAGATATGGCAGCTGAGCAAAAAGCAAGAGCCACATACGAATATTTAATCCAACTTTCTGATGACCCTGGTGTAACAGATGCCTTAAGTTTCTTACGAGAAAGAGAAGTAGTTCATTTTCAACGATTCGGAGAAGCTCTTATGGGGGTAGAGGAGTTTAGAGAAACAAAAAAATACCACTAATACCAAAAGGATGTTGCGAGAATACAACATCCTTTTTTATATGTATTTGTCAACTGAAAATTAGTCCAACATATATCTCAAAAAAAGCCTATAAAAGGCTTTTTGCTATACTTCTTCTTTTTTCTGAGGATGACAGGAGTTGAACCTGCACACCCTGCGGCGCTAGATCCTAAGTTAAATACCTCGAAAACTGGCTATTTTCAACACTTTTAAGCAGTATAGACACTTTTAACTACTTGGCTATAATCTAGCGTTTCGTTGATTTTTCTATGTTTGCTTCACTTTATTAACACGCTAGACTATTTTGATTTTGCACGTTAGATTACTTTCCTTTATTCGATTATTTCTTTAAAGCATACCTCTGACAATTCATCAAAAAACTCATTTATTATTTGTTTAATTTCATGATTAAGTTCAAAAAAGTTGATAAATATATCTATATTAATATCTTTTAGATTATCATCCCTATCATGCATTAGATTTTCAATATTATTATTTATATAAACATTTAAGTTTTCAATTTTATTAATTAAATTAGTAGTTGTTGTTTTTAGCTTTGTGTTTTTCATAAATATAACTTTATATTTGGTGAGTTGTATATATAAAGACATATAATGATTAGTCCATTGATCTTCAAAAAATTCCATCCAGAATTCTGAATCTTCATCCAATCTCTCATTTTTTTCTTGTTTTTCAATTATAGCTTCTCTATTACTCTTTACTTTATTCATGTAATCTATATACTCTAAATATTTATTGGGTCTCAACAAATGTTTTTTTACTTCATTATATATAGTATCAAATAACTTTTCCCTCATATTTATTTTCTTATTTTCATAAAGACTTTGATTATTTGTTTTATATACAAAATACCATCCTAACATTGGTGTTGCAACAACTACAACTTGAAAAATTAGATCTATTATTGTTTTATTTTGTGTTATCCATACACTCATATTTCCACCCCATTTCATACCTTTTTAGTTATCCTATCAACTTTATACAATATCTCAAATTCACCTTTTTCTAATCTGAATGAAGGAAAATTAGGATCTATAGCTTTAAATAAATATTTCCCCATTTCATCTATCATATATCTTCTTATGAAATTACAATTATAATATCTATCTTTGTTTAATATCTTTAATAATACCAAATCCCCTATCTTAACATCATATTTACTACTGTAATGAATTCTATTGCCCTTTTCTATTAGAGGATACATACTATTATCTATTATTTGTCCTGGTGCAAATTCAGGTTTAGCATATTTAATCTCATTATTTTGAAATTTTATATTAATTGAATTTTCGTCAATAATATCATCTAAACATCCCCAACCTGTTTTTACTATTTCATATGATCTTGATTTTCTTAGCTTCTCTATTTCTTCTTTAAATTGTTCTTCCGGTAATCCGCTATTTATATATAATCTAATTATATTTAAAATAATATCTCTAAAATCTTCAACAAACTTTTTCAAGTCTTCTGGTGCGTGTTGTAGGTAAGCCATAAATGGAAGTTCTTCTTCATCTAATCCTAATATTTTTGATAATTCACAATTTTTTTCTTCTGTGAGAATAACTTTTTTATTGGTTACATTACTTAGATCTCTTTTAGAAATTTTTACATCTAAATCTTTTCTTTTGTTAAAAATCTGTGTTTGCGATAGTCCTTTTTCAGCTATCAATTCGTTTATCACATCAAAATAATCCACTTAATAGCCTCCTTTGTTGCAAACTTATGAAACTTTTTAATCAGATTTTACCATTTTAAATATAGTATGTCAATATATTACATATTTCTACAAGTGTTAAAATGGTCGGAAATGCCTATTTTACAACAAAAAATATTGTTTCATTTTTCTGAAACACTTTCTTTAAATAGCCTATTTCATTTTTATCTAATCCATTCTATACTTATCTTAGACGTCAAATAATAGCGACTTTACAAATGCGATAGCATTTGCTTTAGGTTTTGACAATGAGTGGGTTATATGCTAGCGTTAAGCAACAGCTATTGCCTTCTGAAAGATGGCAATGGCTGTTGTAGCTGTTTTGCATATAGTCAGAGGCTCTTTGTCAAAACTAAAGTCGCGGTTGTAAATAGAGTATAATGCATTATACCTAAAATTTCGGTTCGTCGGGTAGTAGTATCACCCGACGACAGTCCCCATAGAGGGAAAATTCAATTTTAGGAGGTTTTAAAATGATTGATACAATTAAGTTAAAAAGCAATTCTTTATCTGATAAAGATTTTGAGTTGGTATGTCAAAAAGGATTTATGAATCAAGGCTTAGATTTAGATAGTGGTGAATTAAAATATAGTATTATTAATAAATCTCTAGAAGGAAGTTATGATTCAAGTCTTAGTGTGAAAGTCAATAATTATGATAGAACTTTATATGTTGAAGGTTCACCACACAAGTTAATATTAGGTCATAATTGTTTTGGAGGTTCAAATGATTTTCTAGGTTATTGCTTGTTTTTTAAGTTTCTAGTTGAAAACCATTATAATATTAAACTGGATAATATTATTAATTGGGAGGTATTTAGAGTAGACTACACTCGTGCTTTTGATTTAAATAATAAAGAAAATATGATTGATTACTTTATAGGTATGAATAAACTTAATTTCTCTAGAAGAAGAACTCATCGGTATGGCGTTCATGGTCTTAATGTACCTGGAAGCACGACTACCATAAAGTTTTACGATAAGGGGAAGGAATTTATCAAATACGATAAAACAAAACTAAAAAATCATCTTTCTACAGAAGATCTTTTAGCTATTCAAGAAAAAGCAAATACTTTACTTAGAATAGAGATTGAAATAAAAAGAAAAAAGCTACAATATGATCTTGGTAAAAAATCAATATATGTTGGTGATATAACTTTAGAATATCTACAAAATGTATGGAAAACTGAGGTTGAAAGGTTACTTAAAGAATCTGAAAACACTTTACAAAAAGCTAATACTTTAAATAGTGCTAAAGACAAGATATTTAAGTCCTTCAGTAAAGCAAAAGCTAATAAATTATTTGGATTTTGGCTTCAACTACATAACTTCGGAGATGATTATGTTAGAGATAATATGAATAAGTCCTCATTTTATAGAGATAGACTAGAGCTCAAAAATATTGGTGTTTCTTGGACTAATACCGATAGTATTATGTCAGATAAGGAAAACTCATTTTTAGAAGATTTTGAGGTGTTTAGTGATAAATACGAGCTGCACTATACAGAAGATAAAATTAAACAGCAATTAGAGGTGATACATGATGATTACATTAGAAAAAGCGATTGATATGTTTTTAACTGAGCAATACTTGAAAGGAAATACAGTAAAGACAAAAGAATTCTATAAAACTACTTTAGGTTATTTTGTGAATTTCATAGGTAAGGACAAGCTTATATCTGATATTACTATGCAAGACTTGAATAGTTATAAATTAGGCTATGGAAGTAAACTCAAAATGGAGAATCACCCTTTCCCCCCAGCTGAAAATAAACTTATTAGCAAAACTACTATTCAAACCTATATAAGAAGTGTCAGGGCATTTCTTGGCTACCTTTTTACAGAAGGCTACTTAAAGGATGATTTCAGAAGGTCTTTCAAACTTCCAAAGGCTCCGATTGTTTATGATATACTAAAACTGACCCACTAATATAATTGAAAACTGACCCACTTTATGATAAAATAACTCCTATAACATTAAAAACTTATAGGAGGATGAGAAGGTGATTAGATTAGATATTAAATTAGATATATTAAGGGGATATACAGTAGAAGGGAAAAGTAAGCGACAGCTTGCTAGAGAATATGGTATTTCCAAAAATACTGTGAAGAAATATATTGCAGATTTTGAAGATAGCAAGAATAAATTGATTACAGAGGGAGTTGATGTACCTCAAGATAAACTTATAGAAATTATGGTAGAAAAGCCTAAGTATGATTCATCTAATCGTACATCTAGGGTAATGACAGGTGAAATTATTGATAAACTAAAAGAATTTATAGCTGAGAATGAACGTAAGGTTTCAATGGGTATTAAAAAGCAATGCATGAATAAACAAAGTATGTATGAGGCTTTAATAAATGAAGGTTATAAAGTAAGTTATTGTAGTGTTAATAATTACGCCAATGCTCTTATGTGTAAAGGTAAGGAAGCATTTATAAAACAAACCTATGAACTAGGCGAAATCTGTGAGTTTGATTGGGGTGAAGTAAAATTAGAGATAGCTGGTAAAATCAGATCTTACCGCATGGCAGTATTCACAAGTGCTAAAAGTAATTATAGATATGCAATATTATACAGAAGAGAGCAAATGCAACATTTCTTAGATGCACATGTTAAATTTTTTGAACACATAGGAGGTGTGTATAAAACTGTAGTATATGATAACATGAAAGTTGCAGTAGCTAAATTTGTCGGACGCCATGAAAAAGAGGCAACCAAAGAATTAAAGAAAATAGCATTGTATTATGGATTCAATTACAGATTCTGTAATGTTCGTAGAGGTAACGAAAAAGGACATGTAGAAAAAAGTGTTGATTACGTAAGGCAGAAAGCATTTAGTGGCAACATAAAATTTAATTCAGATGAAGAAGCTAATGAGTATTTACTGAGTGTATTAACAGAAATAAATGACATGCCTAAAAAATATTTAGAAGATAAATCACCAAAAGAAGTGCTATGTGACGAAAAAGAATATTTAACTAATCTACTGCCAACATATGATATTGCCAAGGATACAGAGCTAAGGGTGGATAAATATTCAACTGTTATTATTGAAGGTAACCGATATTCTGTACCAGATATGCTAGTAGGAAAATTTGTATTCGTTAAAATTTATACCGATAAGATATACTGCTACTACAATAAAAAAGAAGTTGCAGTACATGAGAGAAAATACGGACTACAAGAATGGACCATGACAATTGAACATTATAAAACAACACTACTTAGAAAGCCTGGAGCATTAGGAGGTAGTTTGGCATTGGAACAAATGAATGACAGACTAAAAAACATCTTTGTAAACCACTACAAAGATGCACATAAAGACTTTATCCATCTAATTAATCTAATTGCAAACACTAGCCTAGAACAAGTATATAAAGCTATTGATGAACTTAGAGAAAAACGGATAAAAGTAAATACAAGCAACATAAAAGTATTAGTAAATAATACTCAAACTAATGAATATTATACAACAAAAACAGATAAAGTAAATAATGAAATCGAAAAAAACTCAAGAGAAGCACTAAATAAATATGCAAGCTTCATAAATAACCAAACTAGATACGAGGAGGTAAGTAGTGAGTAAATCATAAAAAATCAACGATATAAAAAAATACTCAAAAGAGCTTAGACTAGCATACACAACAAGAAATATAAAAGAACTAATAGACGAAGCTGAGATAAAAGACCAAGGATATGTCGACTTTATACATAGTATACTACAAAAAGAATCAGACCATAGAAACGAACAAGGAAAAGTAAACAGAATACGTTTAGCGGAGTTCCCATATAAAAAATATTTAGAAGACCTTAAAATAGAACACCTACCAGAAGATGCAAGACGAAAGTTAAAACAACTTGAAACACTTGAGTTTATAGAAAATAGTCAAAATATTATACTAGCAGGTAACCCAGGTACAGGGAAAACACACCTTGCAATAGGTTTAGGTATTAAAGCCTGTCATGCTGGGCATAAAGTATTATTTACAACCGTACCGATGTTAATAAACCGACTAAAAGAACATAGGGCTGCTAGAAGTCTGCTATTACTTGAGCGACAATTTGAAAGATATGACTTAATAATAGCTGATGAACTAGGGTATATATCATTTGATAAAGAAGGGAGTGAACTCTTATTTACACACCTATCCCTAAGAGCTGAAAGAAATTGAAGATTGGTTGAAAAACCAGTAATTATTTTTTGACTTAGGTGGGTCAAAATTAAATTATAAAAAGGGGCAATTTTCACTTGACAAATACTTTCTGAGTTTAGAGCACTTTACCCTAATCTTAGTATTAAATTTTTTTTGTATGATTCTGCTTGTGATAATTATCCTACTTA
>MGOW01000006.1 GCA_001797255.1 Clostridiales bacterium GWE2_32_10 | reverse complement strand
GCCTCTTCTAACCCTACTTTATCCCATTTTTTATCTAACTCCTCATCTATTACCTTACATATCTTACTTACTAAAAATGGATACCCGCTTGTGTATTTATATATCTCCTCTGATATTTCTGCTATATCCATGCCCGTATGATTTTCTTCTTCATATTCCTCTAGCATCGTGGCTATTTCATCAGGATTAAAGCTCATATCTACTTTAAAATCTTCTGCTACGTTCCATGGTGAGTTATATGTTGTTTTATCTAACAGCTTTGCTTCACCTTCTGTTAGTATCCTTCGTTCTTTTATATGCATTTTTAGACTTTTTACGTCGTGAACTCCTGCTAATATTACCGATTTGAAGGTTTTGTCTACCTTATTTTTTCTATCGTTATATTTTTTTCTAAGTATCGCTAGAAAATCTAAAAACATTATATTACTACTCGCTTTATCTACCTCATCTATCATGAGTACTATTTCTTTTTTGCTTTGCATGCATATATCTGTTATTTTACCTGATAGTTCTTGAAAATTTTCTACTAGTTTTATTTTATTTATATAGTCAGCTAACTCAATATCTTGAAACTTTACCATATTCTTTATCATAAAAAGGAAAGCCATTGCAAATTTTCCTTCTGACTTATAAACTTCTTCCCCAAAATCCTCTAAACTTCCTGGTATAATAATATATTTTTCTTGAAGTGTCAAAAACAACTTACTCATAGTAGTAGTCTTACCATATTGTCTTGCTCTGTTTATTGTAAAATACATTCCTTCATCTATAAGTTTCTTTATTTTCTCTAGCTTTTTACTTATGTCAACCATATAATGTTCTTCTTTTATGCATGTTGTTGTTATATTAAACTTTTTCATATAAACTTATCCCCTTTCGTTTTTTATTCTATTATTTAGTATACATTACTACAGCAAAAAATTCAAGTATTATTTTTATACTTGAATTTTTGCTTATTTGAGATTAGTTAAAGCTTTTTACACAATTCATTCTACAGTCCCATCACTTCATAAAATCAACCAAGCTCATCTGAATTATTTTAGCTCCAGCTGAGAGTGATGCTTCATATATAGTTTGTTGTGTAGTTAATTTTGTTATAGTTTCAGCCATATCTGCATCTTCGTTGTCTGACTTAAGCTGCGTATAGTTTATCTCATCATTTTCAAGCCTTGCCTTTATTAGGTCAAGCCTATTTATTTTACTACCAATATTTGCTTGGCATTTTAATGTGTTTTTACTATGATTATCTATTTTTGTTAGCATACTACCAAATTCTTTTGTCAAATATTTTTGATCCATGTTGTCTATATTATATATTAATTTATCTATGTCACCTATCATATCTACCGTAATTAAATCCTTTGCTTGAGTATTTATGGTCATTTTAGTATTTTTGCTTACTTCATAATTTATATTTTCGTCTTCTATTCTATTTATTATTTCATAATCATCCATATCAACAGATGCTCCTACTGCAAATCCTGTTCCTGCTGTTAACATGCCTGTATCTATATCAACTCTAACATCATTTGCACCCAAAACTACAGTATCCGCAGAGTTTGCATATGCAATTGTAGCAGGTGCTACTCCTCCAATTGTTAAATTGGTTATAGATCTCTTATTTATATCTGTTGCTCCTAAATTTACTTGATTGCCTGCATCTAGTGTGCCAACACTTCCACCTATATTAACTACCTCTGCAATATCAAAATAATGTATAGGATTTAACTCACCTGACTTAAATCCTGTTTTTTTGTATTCTACTTCGATAGTATCTGTAATAGTCGAATACTGATCTTCATTAAATATAAGTTCACCTGTTTCTTTTATTAAGTGTACCGTTTTAGTAGCCCCTGGAGCCGGCGGATCATAAGCATCCGATTCCTTTCCACTTTTCACTACAATATTATATGTAGCACCACCAACTGTATAAACTTCAGAGCCTATAGTTATCTCTGGGTTTTCTACATTTGAATACGGTAACTTATATGAATAATTATCATTTACCTTCAATTGTTTTAAATCAGTTGTATTAAAATTACTTATTAGCTTATAGCTATCTGAAACATCACTATCAAACATAACCTTTTTATCCGTCTTAAACCCTGAGAGAATATACCTTCCAGCACTAGTCGCATTAGATTCTTGCACCAATTGCTCCCTTAGCTGTTTTACTTCTTCACCAATTTTCTCTCTATCACTACTCGACAAAGTTTCAGAAGCCCCTCCAACACATAGTTCCCTCATCCTCATCATAATATTATTTATATTATCAATAGCACTTTCTGTTATGCTCATCCATGATTCAGAGTCATTTACATTTGTCTTGTATTGCTCATTTTCATATAGATTTGTTCTTAGCTTTAACGACTTTCCTGCTACTATAGGATTATCAGAAGGAAGCTGAATCTTCTTACCTGTTGACATAATATCCTCAAGAGAATTCAATTTCTTCAAATTTTTATTCATATTAAGCAACATATTATTAGAAAGCATAGAATTAGTAACCCTCATCCCCAAACACCCCCATCATCTATTCTTTGTTATACCTACAACCCTCACCCTGACCCTCTCCCTCCTAAGGAGAGGGTAACTTCACATAAGTTTCTACAAGTCTATAATAGTATTTTATTTTTCATTCATTCCTTACCCTCTTGCTCCCATATTATTTATGGTTGTATCATATATTTCATCTATTACTGTTATCATTCTGGCTGCTGCATTATATGCTGATTGATATCTCACCATACTCGTCATTTCCTCATTTAGATCAACCCCAGAAGTTGATAGTCTTTGGTTAGTTATTGTGTTAACTATACTAGTTTGTATATCTTGATAGTTTTCTGAATACTTTGCATCAACCGCCATCTCCCCGATTATAGAAGCTACAAAATCTAGAACCTTTCCTTCTTTAAATAAACTCCCATTGTCTTTTATAGTTAAAAATTGATTTATAATTTCATTATCACTTTCTCCTGAATCCGCCTTCGTTGATGTAGCAATGACTCTAGAATTGTCGATAAATTCCTTTGACAAAGAAAAATTTGCTGCTGTAATATCATTATAATCTGTGAATGTTCCTTTTCCTGTCTTATTGTATGTAAATATATAATTACCTGTGCTACCATCTGCACTATATCCTCCTACGTTACCTGTCAAGCCATCAATCTTGGTTCCATCACTATATGTGCCTTCATTAAAAGCACTAGCAAAGGTTCTTACAAACTTGTTTAGTTTATTTATGTAGTGAGGTATGCCCTTGTAGTCATTTTCAGATCCTATACTCACATTATCTCCAACTATAATGCCTGTGGTATCTAGTAACTGGAATGTTATCTGATTTGTAGTTTCATCGTATGTATACGATGAATACTCCATATCCTTACTCCCTATCCTAAGAATCCCCTCATTTTGAATGTCTGCCCTTGATATGCTTCCTACTGTTACTCTTTTATTAATCAAATCTACGGAACCTACACCCCCAGTAAAAATATTACCGTTGTTCCCATCTCTTAAATCTAGGCAAGCCTTTAATTCTCCTCCTAATCCCTGCGTATTAAGAGGTAATCCTGTATCCCATTTTATATTGTAGAGACCTTTTGTGTCTTCTGGGTTACTTTTATATTTTCTTGGAGCCACTTCAAGTTCATTTGCATCGAAATGATTAACCAAAATCTGCCCATTTATTTTGACTACATAATGCTTATCACTTTTTGATTTATCTGTCGCATTATAGACCCCGTTTTTTAGATTTGAATTTATCTCTACTTCTTCAACCTCCACATCTACTATCTTTGATAAATCATCTACAAGTAATGCTCTTTGATCTCGCAAATCGTTAGCTGTACTTCCGTCTACTTCAAATTTATATATCTGTTCGTTTAAGGATTTAATCTGAGATGCTATAGAGTTTATCTGGTCTACTTTTATTTTAACTTCTCCGTTTAGTTCATCTTGATACGCAGTAAGCGAATTGGATGTTTCGTTAAAGAAGCTGACCAAGGACATAGCTGCTTCCTTTACACTACTGTAGTATGATTCATCAGATGTATCCTTACTTAAATCCTCTAACGAATTAAAGAAATTATTAAGTGTAGTATTTATCCCATAATCAGATGGTTCATTAAAAAGCATCTGTATTTTTGTAAGCATCTCATTTTTTACACCTGTTTCTCCAAGCTTTGAGTTTTGACTCCAGTATTTAGTATCCAAATATAAATCCCTGATTTGTTCTATACCAAGAACTTCAGTACCAGTACCTACCATCCCACTCCCGTTACTACTTGATAGCGGCATAGTAGCTTGTTGTTTAACCACCTGTTTACTATATCCTGCAGTATTTGCATTTGATATATTATTACTAACAATATTTAACGCCGTCTGCGATGCAAACAACCCCGAAGCAGCTATATTAAATTCCAAAAATGAAGACCTCATATACCCTCACCCCCAAACTCACATTTTATTAATTATTGTATCCAGCATACCATCCATCATAGTTACCATTCTTGCTGCAGCGTTGTATGCGTGTTGGTATTTCATAATATTAGTCATTTCCTCATCTAGTGAAACCCCTGCCGTCTTATCTCTTTCATTTTCTATTTGACTAACCAAAACTTCTTGATTTTGTGCGTACTGTATTGCCTCATTTCCTTTACTTCCAATTCCTATTATAAATTGCGAATAATAATCGTTATAATTAAGGTCTAAATCTCCTGAGTTTAAAGCAATTCTTTCTTCATCCCAGCTTGAAAGTATCTTCTCTACGGTACTATTATCACCAATATCTCCATGTTTAGAAAGACATATTTTATTATAATCTGTAAGTATTTCAGAATTTACTTTTATGTTTCCATATGTATATAATGTACTCGGGTTAGAAGCATCTTCAGGAATATAATTCCCCAAAGTATCGTATCTATCTATATTCTTTCTTGAGAATATCTCTATATTTCGACTTCCATCTAATCCAGTAGGACCGTCATTACCTGTTTGAGGTGCTATTATATCATTAATCATAGTTACTAAATCATGTACCAAAGTATCAAACTGCTTTTGTATCTTAGGAATAGTAAAATTCTTTATAGCAGAATCTGAAGTTGCGTAATTAGCTTCGCCATCTCCCCGTAAATACATTAAACTTTTTAGAACTCCACTATCATTACCAATCAATGGATTAATATCTTTATCTGTATTTATAACATCTCGTTTACTTTCCTTCCATATAGGTTTAATAAGAGGACTCATAGGTGATACTTGAATATATTCCATCTCACTTACACTCTCAGAGCTTACAAGGGTATATCCTTCTGCAATAACCTCTACCTTGCCATTTGATTTTTCTTTATATGATATTTGAACAAGCCCTGATAATTTATCCAAAAGCAAATTCCTTTGATCTCTATAATCATTCGCAATATCCCCATTTGTTTCAGTTAAAGATATTTTCTCATTCAGTTTATAAATATCTTGTGCTATACCATTTATGTCGTTAATCGTTTCCCTAATTTTAGTATTTAGATTCGTCTGATAATCACATAATTGCTCCGAAATCTTATTTGCCTCACTAACGAGAAGAACTGCATTTTGTACAAACGAAGCCCTTGTTTCTAATCCTTCTGGATTTTTAGACAGTTCGTTTAGTGAGCTCCAAAAATCATTAATAGTGTTTCCAAATCCTTCATCTGAATCTGCTGCAAAAACACCTTCTATTTCACATATAGCATTATATTGTTGATTATAAAAATTATAACGACCGTTTTCTGTTCGATATGATACATCTAAAAATTGATTCCTGATTTGTCTTATAGTCTCAGTATCAGCACCAGTCCCTACCTGCATATCTATAGATACATTAACATATTTCGATTCTTCTACAAGTACTTGCTGCCTAGTATACCCGGTCGTATTAACATTCGATATATTTTGACCTGTAATCTGTAGCCCCTTTTGACTAACATACAATCCTGATGCTGCACTAACTAAACTCGCTATTCCCACTTTGCTCACCTCTACTTCAGTTATTGTTTTGCATCAAAAAAGCTAACCCCACTTGCATTATCCATTAATTGCCCACCACATCTATAATCATTATTTATTACTTTTTTTCCACTATTTACTGCATTTAATGTAAAATTTACAAATCCTAATGCTTGCTCTAACAACAATTTATTTTTTTCATTCAATTTTTTTAGCTCTCCAGTCTTTTCAAAAATATTATCTCTTATTTTAACCAATCTGTCTCTTTCATCCTCTGAGTTATCAAGTTTTTCTATAAGGCTTGTTATTGTAAAGCTTTTACTAGTAACATTTAATACTATACAAATATCACTTACTATTTGTTCTCGCTTTTTCTCAAGCTTCGAAACTTTAGAAACTAATATCTGCTCGTCTTCTGTTATTTCCTTTAGCTTGTCTACCTTGTTTTCTATAATAATCTGTGTTTTTTCTTTAGATCTAGCACAAAGCTCTGAATAATATTCTGATTCCATCTCAAGCACATTCATCAAATCATAAATCAACCCCGGCATATGTAATCCCCCCGATTAACAAAGTACAAAGTACAAAGTTCAAAGTACAAAATTCAGTTTATCTGTACTTTGTTATTTGTACCTTGTACTTTTATTGTTTTTTATCGACTATTTTATCTACCAAGTTATCTAGATTCATTTCATATTCGCCTTTTTCCATCCTTTGCTTTACATCATCTACAAGCTCATCCCTAACGTCTTTGGCTTTCATTGCTTCAGTAAATGCCGCTTGAAAATCTTTTGCTTCATTCGATATTTTTAAAACATCTCCAGTAGCATCAGATTTTTCTGTTCTATTGATTTTCTTGATATTTGCATTTCCGCTTACTTGGTAGATTTGGTTAATACGATTGATATTCATTCTAATCACCCTCTTTAAAACATTTTGAATATCTATAATAACTATATCGACAGATATTGTAAAATATTTATATTTATTATTATTTTTCTTTACTAACTGTTCTCAACTTTTTAAAAAAACTTTTCATCATGCAAGCACATTCATTTTCTAATACATATCTTGTCACCTCTACTTGATGATTATACCTTGATTCTTCCACTATATTGAGTATACTTCCACAGCTACCCGCTTTATTATTATCACAGCCATATACCAGTCTTTTTATCCTAGACTGTACGATAGCCCCAGCACACATAGGGCAAGGCTCAACAGTCACATACATAGTACAATCCTCAAGCCGCCAATCGCAAATATATCTAGCTGCCCAATCTATAGCTATAAGCTCAGCATGCCCCAATGGGTTTTTATCAGTATTGCGTACATTATGTCCCCTGGCGACAATCTTGTTATCACAGACAATAACAGCCCCAATAGGTATTTCATCAAGCTTATATGCAATATCCGCTTCATAAAGTGCCTCTTTCATATAATATATATCGTCATTTTCCATAGAACCAGTACTCTCCCTTTCTTCCTTTTCTTTATTTCAATTTCAAACCTAACCCACTACAGAATCCACCGCTTCCTCAAGCTTCACCGAAATTACCTTCGATATCCCTTTTTCCTCCATCGTCACACCATATAAATAATCTGAAATCTCCATCGTCCCCTTCCTATGAGTTATCACCAGAAATTGTGTATCTGTCGAATAGTTTTTTATATAATTCGCGTATCGTCCTACATTGGCATCATCAAGTGCTGCTTCTATTTCATCTAGTACGCAGAATGGTGATGGTCGTAGTTTGAGTATCGCAAATAGTAACGAAATAGCAGTAAGGGCTTTTTCTCCTCCTGAAAGGAGCATTATGTTTTGCAAGTTTTTGCCTGGTGGTTGCACTACTATGTCTATTCCTGACTCCAGTGTATTTTGCTCATCTATTAGCTTTAGCTTTGCACGTCCGCCACCAAACATTTCTTTGAATATCACGTCAAAATTTTTATCTATTTCTTTAAACTCATACTCGAACTGCTTTTGCATTGCAGTGAGTAGCTCTTTTATTATCTCCTCTAGCTTTTGCTCTGCCTTTTGTATATCATCACGTTGATATACTAGAAAATCATAGCGTTCTTTTATCGTTTTATATTGCTCTATTGCGTCCAAATTCACATTTCCTAGTTTTTCTATTTGTGACCTATAATTTTTTATATGTTCTCTTTCTCTCATGTAGCTAAAGTTCTCATTTTCGTAAGCCTTTGCCTCATCATATGTGAGTTTATATTTTTCGAATAAATCCTCCTCTATATTTTCATTCTTTAGCCTATACTCAATACTACTGTTTTCTAGCTTATATATTTTATCTTGTGCAGTACTAATTTGATTATTTATCACCTCTAGTTTTTCTTCTATTTGCTTTATATTCTCTTCATATGTAATATATGTTTTCTCATTTTCCGCTATTTTGCTTACTAACTCAAATATAATCTCTTTTTCTACCTCTATCTCGTTTATTAAGTTTATCTTAGCTTGAATGTTCTTTTCTATATTTTCGTCTAGATTTACTATTTTTGCATAGATTAGTTTTAGTTCTTCATTTACATTATTTATTTCATCGTAAATCCTATCTATTTCTTCTTTTTGCATAGTGCTTTTTTGAATAAAAGCCGCTAATTCCACCTTTATACCTGTTATTTCCTCATTTATGTTGTATTTAGAAATATTCTCTGTATCTAGTGAAAGCTTGTACTCCTCTATTTTTGCCTTTTTACTTTCTATATCCTTTTGGGTCTCTTTTTTCTTCTCATCTTTACGCATAATCTCTTCAGAAATCTCTATGATTTGTTTCTGTATACTGTGTTTTTCAGATGTACTCCTGCTGCTTTTCTCTAGACTGTTTAACTTGTTTTTCTCAATAATGTCATAATTATTTTTTATCTTTATAAGTTCATATTCTAAGTTCTGAAGTTCTTTGTTTTTTATCAAAATATCAGTTTCGTTCGAATGCTTGTCGGTATTTGCAGTTTTTATTTCCTCGTGTAACAAAATCGCCTTACTTTCAGCTTGTGCTATCTTAACTTTAAGTTCATCTATTTCTCGAGTACGTGTAAATACATTTGCTGTTTTATTTGATATGCTACCACCTGTTATAGACCCACCTATATTGAAAATCTCCCCATCAATAGTTACAACCTTATATCCATATTTATATTTTTTAGAAAAATTTATAGCGTTTTCTATCGTATCGATTATTATCGTCTTTCCTAGCATACTGCTAATTATATTACTGTACTTATCCTCACTCGTCACAAAATCACTGGCTACACCAAGTACACCGACTTCAGCTAGAACATTTTTTGCCACTGTCTGATTTTCGTTAGACTTTATAGAGCTGATAGGTAGAAATGTCGCTCTACCTTGCTTGTTATCTTTCAAGAAGCTTATTACTTGCTTTGCTGTAGCTTCATCATCTACAACCATGTTTTGGATTCGTGCTCCAAGTGCTACATCTATAGCAACCTCATAATTTTCCTTAACATTAATAAGCTCACCAAACACACCACAAATGCCTGTCCACTTTTTTTCATCGTTAATCTTGAGCCCTAGAATTGTTTTTATACTCTTCCCATACCCCTCATGATGATTTTTCATATCCAAATAGATGTTGTATTTAGATTTCATGTTGTTTATATCTTTTATCATCTCGTGTTCTTTGTTTTGTAATAGTTGAGTTTTTTGCTCATGATCAGTTTGTTTATTAGTCAACTCAAGTATTTTGTCCTTTACTTTTTCTTTTTGGGCAAAGTATACTTCTATTTGCTTTTTATTTAACTCAAGCTGGCTATCTATCTGAGTCGCAGCATTACTTGCATCTTTTATCTCATTTTCTAGTATAGTCTGTTTCTCTCTTAAACTATCTAAAATAAGGTCTAGTTTTTCAACCTCTGCTTTTAATTCATAAACCTCGTTCGTTTTATTCTCAATATCATTTTTCGCCTTTTCTAAATCAATATTCTTATCTTTTGTTGCAGAGTCTATCAGCTCATAGTGCTCCTGTTTTTTATACAACAACTCTTCTTCTTTTGCTATATTTACCATAAGGCTTTCATACTCCGACTTTAAACTTTCTAAAAGCTTTTGCTTAGAATTAGTCAAATCTAAAAGTGAAGTCTTTCTTTCATTCGACTCCTCTTTACTATATTTTGCATTGTTTATCTTCTCATCTAGTATTTTGGTCTCACTATCTTTTTTCTCTATCCCTATTTCCAAATGAGACAGCCTGTCTTTTCGGTTTTCGACCTCTGTCTTTAGTTTAGTATACTCCTCAAATGTTTCAACCTTAGCTTTTTTGATATTTACAGAATTATTATTTGCATCAGCGATTTCTTTCTCCAATCTAACCTTATTTTCCTCTACACTCGCTAGTTGTTCTTTAGCCTTTTTCGCATCATGTATATATATATTTATTTCATCCTCTTTCAATTTTTCCTTTATATCAAGATACTCCGTAGCCTTTTTTGATTGTTCGCACAGTGGTTCTATTTGGTTTGTAAGCTCAGATATTATATCATTTACCCTTATCAGATTTTGCTTTTCCTCATCTAATTTCTTTTCAGTATCCTTTAATCTTATCCTATATTTACTTATACCAGTAGCTTCTTCAAAAAAATTTCTACGCTCAGCAGGTTTACTATTTAGGATTTCATCTATTTTCCCTTGCCCTATTATAGAATACCCTTCCTTACCTATTCCTGTATCATAAAAAAGATCGTGTATGTCTTTTAGCCTACACGATGAATCATTTATAAAATACTCACCCTCGCCCGACCTATAAACTTTCCTTTTTATTTCTACTTCGTTAAATTCTGTATTTAACTTTCCTTCCGAATTTTCAAGTAGCATACATACCTCAGCCATACCAAGAGGCTTTCGTGCATCAGTACCTGAAAAAATTATCTCCTCCATCTTTGTACCACGCAAAGACTTCGCACTTTGTTCTCCGAGTACCCATCTTATAGCATCCGCAATGTTACTTTTACCGCTTCCATTTGGACCTACTATACATGTTATCCCATTTTCTATGTTCAGGTTTAGTTTGTCCGCAAAGGATTTAAACCCTTTTATTTCAATTTTTTTCAGTTTCAAAATCATCAGTCCTTTACAATTTATATAATCACAATTTTTGTAATTATATCATACTTATTTCTTTTTTTAAACCTATTGTATTAAAATTTATATTTTTTCTCCATAAAAATAACTTTCTATGATTTTTAAGTTATTTTTATCATAGAAAGTTATTTAAAACTACACCTTTTAGTACTCTGATACTATAAGCCCATATGTGCCACCTTTTCTTTTATATACCACACTTGAATTATTACTATCCATGTCTTTAAATAAGAAAAAATCATGTTCTAGAAGATTCATCTGTAATATAGCTTCCTCTTTAGTCATAGGTTTAATATCGAATACTTTTGTTTTAGCTATTCTTAATTCATTATGTACCTCTTTTTCTATCTCTGCATCATGTAGCTCTTTTAAGAATTCTTCCTTGAAAGAACTGTCATGTTTATGCTTATCTTTTAATTTGCTCTTGTATTTTACCACTTGTTTTTCTAATATATCAACTGCTTTATCAATAGCAGCGTACATATCATGATCTTCAACCTCTGTTCTTAATATTGTTCCCTTAATAGGTATTGTAATTTCTAGTTTTTGTTGTAATTTTTGAACACTCATTGTAACGTGAACGTTAGTATCGTCATGCAAAAACTTAGACAATCTATCTAACTTCTCGGTAATCTTTTGCTTTAAGCCCTCTGTTACATCTATGTTTTTACCAGAAATAATATAATTCATAATCTTATCCCCCTTTTATTTAGTGCAAACTGCACAATCGTTTTTGTATTTTAAAATCAACTTCTGTTTACCATTTTATTCTATGGTAAAACCATTATACACTAATTCAGTATATTTTTCAAGTTATTCTATAAAATTTTCTAGTTTTTATTTGTATACTGTAAATATAATAAAAATAGGCTTAAATCAGCCTATTTTTATTATTCTGTCGTGTCTTCAGTTGTTGTATTGGTTGTATTTCCTGTTGTGTTGTTATCAGTGGTTTCTGATGTTTCGTCAGCTACGTCCTTAAATTGTTCTCCACTTGTAGTTATTACTTCAAAAGCATCAAGTGCAGTATTTACCTTCACTATAACATATGGATATGTTTTGGCTGTAGTTACTTTTGCATCTGCCGCTGGTTTTATTTCGTCTATCTCTATTGTCACCTTGTCATTTGCCTCTTTCACAGATTTTACATCTACATCATATCCGTCTGTAGGCTTCTCTCCTAGACCTATAAAGATGTATTTCTCATTGTCATTTGATTCTATTACACTAAAACCCTTCATTTTTTCTATATCTACTACCGCAGTCTTTAACTCAGATGGAACAGTTTCAAGCTTTTCGTATATTACTTGCGTAGTTTCCCCTGTAGTCCCTCCCGCATTTTGTTGCTCCTTTGTACAACCTACTGCCAAAAATACTAAACATGCAAAAACACCTAATAGCAATAATTTCCTATTCATAACAAACCTCCTAAAAATATGTGATATATTTATATATATAGTTATATCACATATTCTTAGTATTATTCATTAATTTTTAGTTTTTCTATTTGAATTTGATGTTTTTCTAGATCTGTCGTTATAATTATTTTTTTCATTTTTATTTTTTTTGTTTCCGTTTTTACTTGCTTTCTCTATGTTTATAGTATTTCCCTTTATCGTATTTCCTTTCATCATGTCAATAACTTGCTCTGCATATTTTTCTGGTATTTCTACGAAGGTAAAATTTTCATATATGTCAATATCCCCTATAAAATTTCCTTTTATTCTAGCCTTATCGGCTATTGCCCCAACAACATCCTTTGGACCTATTTTTTTATTTCGCCCTATATTTATAAACATTCTTATCATATCATTGGATGTACTCATGCCTTTACCTTTGCCTTTTTCAAATTCTGATAACTGTTCAATATCTTCTGAAGTTATTGGAAGTTCTAATTTCATAGATAAAAGAGCTGCAGCTATTTCAACAGCAGAATAATCTTCCTCTATAAGTCCCTCAACCATTTTTATATATTTTTCCATATTCTCATTATTTATTTTTTCTTTTAATTCATTTATAAACGCTTCAGTCTTTAAAGTCTCTATATCCCCTGCAGTCGGTATTTTGTGACTCTCTATTTTCTTATTTGTATATTTCATGATGCTTCTAAGTAAATGAAATTCATTTGAAGTAACTAGTGAAAAAGATTTACCTTCTCGTCCTGCACGTCCTGTTCTTCCTATTCTGTGTACATAAAATTCTTCATGTGTAGGCACATCTAAATTAAATACAGCCTCTACCTCTGGGATATCAAGTCCACGTGCCGCAACATCTGTAGCAACCATAATTTCTATAGTTCCATTTTTAAATTTCTTTAAAATGCTACTTCTTTGTTCTTGCTTCATGTCACCATGAATTTTATCTGCCATATATCCTCTAGTCTGAATATGTTCTGTAACCTCATCAACCTTTCTCTTTGTATTACAAAAAACCATAGAAAGCTTTGGGTTATACATATCTATAAGCCTCGTTAGAACTTCAACCTTATCTCGTTCCCTTACTTCTATATATCTTTGTTCGATATTTGGCGTTGTTAGCTCTCTATGCTCTAACTTCACTATTTCAGGATTTTTTTGATAATTATTTATAATATCTAATATTGCTTTAGGCATTGTAGCTGAAAAAAGCAATGTTTGTATCTCTTTCTTCACACTTTTTAATATTTCCTCTATATCTTCTCTAAATCCCATATTCAACATTTCATCAGCTTCATCAAGTACCAAAACAGAAAGATTATCTAGTTTTAAAGTTTTTCTCCTCAAGTGATCCATAATTCTACCTGGTGTACCTATAACTATTTGCACACCTTTTTTTAAATTTTTTATCTGTCTTTCTATTGGTTGACCACCAAATATAGGAACAACATTTATTCCTTTTTTATATTTTGCAATCTTTAAAATTTCCTCTGCAACCTGTACTGCTAGCTCCCTAGTTGGGCAAAGTACTAAGCTTTGAGTTTTTTCGATTGTTCTATCTACCTTTTCAACAATAGGCACACCAAAAGCCGCTGTCTTTCCTGTTCCTGTTTGTGCTTGTCCTACTACATCTCTTCCTTCAAGTACAAGTGGTATAGACAATGATTGTATCGGAGTCATTTCCTCAAATCCCATATCCTTTATAGCCTTTATTACTTCTTCTGAACAATTTAATTCTTCAATTCTCTTTTTCTCCATTATTATTCCCCTTTATAGTTATATATATTTCACAAACCAAAATATTGGTTATCTTATGCTTTTTTGATACTTCAATATTTAGTATTTAATATCCTTTTTATACGCATTTAATCATTATACCATAAATTTACATTTTCCGCAAGGGAATATGTAAAAATTTATTTTATTTTTTAAACATCCGTCCTATACCTTATTTCGCATCTCTTACCTTTAAATACTATCGCTATTTTCATTATTTCGTTTACCCCTCGCTCTTTAAGCTCTACGTAATACTCATTTTTCTCTATTTGCTCCAGAGCAGCTTCTGCGTCTTGTTCAAGCTTTGTTTCGTCTTTTGAGTTTTTTAGTTCTATTATATATCCTTGCTTTGTTTTATCTTTTGGCTCCATACTTATGTCATATCTGCCGTATCCTACTTCACGATTGCTTTTTATATAGTAGTCCTCATTTAAGTTTACTGCAAGCCCTAGGCTAAATCCATGGTAAAATTTTTCTCCTTCTACGCTATCTGCATCTATATAACTAAATGTTGTGTATACTGCTTCTTTGAAGTTTTTTGTAAACTTTGGTATATCCCCTTTTTTTATTCCTTCGATTATTCCTAGTACTACTTCGCTCTGCTTTATTTTTGCTTTAAACCAGCTTAATATTTGATCCCTATATATTTGTCTTACTTCCATATTAGGTATGTCTATATTGCAAATATTTTCTCTATTATTTACAAGCTCATTTATTTTCAAATACCCACTCATCACCATAAAGCTCCATAAACTTTCTTCATTATTATCTATTTCTGGATATACTATGTGGTCATCTATCTTTACATTTTTTATTATTTCCCCTTGTATTAAAGCTTCTAGCTTGTTTTTGTATTCATTGCTTAGTTTAGTGATTATGTCTTTTATTATATAGTTCCCGCTTGTATTTATCCAGTATGGCTCTATTCTTCCTGTGTCTACGTAGTTTATCATGCTCCATGGGTTGTATAACGTTTCTTCTCCAAATTTATATCCGTTATACCACTCTTTTACTTCTTCATAGTTTTCTGTTTTCTCGAAATCTTTTAGCATTTTCTCTACTTCTGTTTCTGTAAAGCCAAAGTATTTGTTGTATTTATTTGGTTTTAATAGAGAATGCACTACTATATTATTTAGCCCGCTAAATATACTTTCTTTTGCTACACGTAGTATTCCTGTTAGTACACCTTTCTCTAATGGAACACTATCCTTTAGTGCCTCTGTTAAAAATACTTGCATAAAGTCTGTAATATTTTCATAGTATCCTTCCTCTTTACTTAGCCATGCTGACTGTAATGGTACATCGTATTCGTCTATTAGTAAGATTACTTTTTTGTTATAGTATCTTTGTAAATACGACATCATATTTACAAGACTATATTTATATTCTTCTATTGCAGCTTCCGCCATAACAATTCTTTCATATTTTATAATTTCAAATTTATTTAATGTATCTTTTAGTAGTTCATATTTTTCTTGATACATTTCTGATATTATTGTTTTTAAATTCCCATAGCACCCTTCCCATGTATTCGCCTTTACACTTTTTAGACTCAAAAATATGGTCGGATAACTATTTATCTGCTTCATTGATTCTTCGTCCTTCTCTATGTTTAGCCCCTCAAATAATTCTTTAGTATCTCCCTCTACATTTAAAAAATAATACAACATACTCATATTAAGCGTTTTACCAAATCTTCTTGGTCGTGGCAATAGTATTACCTTTTTACCCTCTTCTATAACATCCTTTGCCAATGTTGTTTTGTCTATATAGTACCCCTTATTTTCTATTGTCTCTTTGAAATCACTACTTCCTATTGTTAATTTATACATTATACTCGCCTCCCTCATTTATTCTATATTTTTATATTATCATAAATAAAGCTTTTGCACAAGATGTTTTTTAAATTTTTGAATTTGATTCTTTCAGTCTCTCACAAAATCCCGAGTACCTGCTTTCGATTTTATTGTTATCTATCATCCTGTGCATCATATCTACACTTCCTACTAATACTATCATTCTTTTAGCCCTCGTTATTGCTGTGTATAACAGATTTCTAGTCATAAGTACGTCTGGTCCTGAGAGTAGTGGTACTATCACAACTGGGTACTCGCTTCCTTGGGATTTGTGTATGGTCATCGCATATGACAGTTCTATCTCGTCTAAGATTATCCCCGCGTAATCTACTACTTTGTCATCATCAAACATTATTTTTACTACTCCATTCTCGCCTATATCAATTATTTCTCCTAATTCCCCATTAAACACGCCTTGTCCTTCGATAATATCCTTCCCTGTGTTACCTAACTTTTCCCATTCTAATTGATAGTTGTTCCTTATTTGCATAACCTTATCGCCTGTTCTAAATTTTCTTTTATTTAGTTCTTTTTCAACCTTATTTATATCACTCGGATTAACTACATCTTGAAAGATTTTATTTAAGTTTTCAGCCCCTAGGATATGTTTCCTCATTGGGGTTAATATTTGTATATCTTTGGGCTCACAACCTATATGTGCTGGTAGCCTTTTTTCTATAAGCTCCTTCATTATTTTTATTACACCCTCGTCTGTATTTCTTTTTATAAAAAAGAAATCCCGTGATTTTTGTGTAATATCAGGATACACACCATTATTTACCTCATGAGCATATATAGCGATATGGCTATCTGCTGACTGCCTAAATATTTCTTTTAATTCTACCGTCGTAACTTTACCACTATTTATCAAATCCTTCAAAAAATTCCCTGGACCTACTGACGGAAGCTGATTATGATCTCCTACAAATATTACTTTTGTTTCTTTCTTAATAGCTCTTAGTAAGCTGCTAGCAATATATATATCTAGCATAGAAACTTCATCTACTATTACTACATCTGCCTCTATCTGGTTTTTTTCATCCTTTTCAAACCTCTGGTATTCTCTTTTTTCTTCATCCATAACCTTAACTTCTAGTAGCCTATGTATTGTTTTTGACTCATACCCTGTAGCTTCGGTCATCCTTTTCGCTGCCCTTCCTGTAGGCGCAGCAAGAACTACCTGCTTCTTATCTTCTTTTAGTATGTTAATTACAAAATTTATAAGAGTAGTCTTTCCTGTTCCTGGGCCACCTGTTATTATTGCTAATTTATTTTTTAAAACCTCATGTATTGCCTGTTTTTGCTTATCTGCTAATTTTATACGTTTTTCTTCCTCAAGTTTTTCTATTTTCTTATTTATCAATTCTGCTTTTATTTCTATTCCCTCATTAGTTAGCTCCTTTATCTTTTTTGCTGTCATGCACTCTGCCTTATACAACCATTCAAGATAGACTGACTTCTCCCTCCCAATTGTATCTACATATATTTCTCTTCTTATATGAAGATTCTTTATTACATTATCTACTAACTCCTTATCTATCTCCAAAAACTCACTAACAGCATCCTCTAGAACTGTTTGTACTAGATATACATGACCTTCCATACTAAGTGCCGTCAAAATATGCAAAATTCCTGCTGCAATTCTATTCACATCGTTACTCGATAAACCTATTTTTTGTGCAATATTATCTATTTGTCTAAAACCTACACCACGTATATCATTCATCAACGCATACGGATTTTTTTCTACAACATTTATCGCATCCTCTTCATAGGTTTCGTATATTTTTATCGCTAGATTTACACCAATATCATATTTAGCTAGATACATTATACTATCTCTAGAACCCTTCTGTTCCATAAAAATTTTATTTATTTCCTTTGCTTTTTTAACACTGATACCTCTAATCTCTGCAAGCCTTATACAATCTATTTCTATTATTTTAAATGTATCCTCGCCAAACTTATCCACAATACTTTTCGCAAGTTTACTACCTATCCCTTTTATAACGCCCGAACCTAGGTATCTTATCATCCTTTCCTCAACACTTGGAGCACTTTTTTCATAACCGAGTACCCTAAACTGTCTACCATATTTCCCATTCTCATCATAATACCCCTCTACCTCTATATTTTCCCCACTCACAATATCAAAAACATTTCCGACACAAATAATACTGTCATTAAATTCATCAATCATAAGCTTAAACACAATATAGCCGTTATCACTATTCTTAAATATTATATTATTAACCGTTCCATAAATTCTTTCCGTATTTTCCATAAACCCCTTCCTTCTCTGTCTCTATTATAATCCTGTCATCTATTATACCATTTTTCACAAGTTTTGCAATAGGAATAAAATAACTTCCTGTTTAAATATTAATACCTAACACATTTTTTATAATAACCCCTACTGCAAATGATAGTCCTGCTACTCCTAGACTTATGCCTGTCATTTGCCAAAATCTATTTTTGAATGGCTCGTCTTTTACAATGGCAACATAGTAATTAAACACAGCTATAATTACTATAACGATAGCAAGCATAACTCCTAAACTTATAAAAGGATTTGCAATAAGTAAGTATGGCAAGGTCAATGCGATAACTGTAAGTATATATGCTATACCTGTATATATAGACGATTTTAATGCATTTTTATTTCCCTCGTGACTACTTGATAGATACTCTGAGGCAGCCATAGAAAATGATGCCGATATTCCTGTTATCAAGCCTGCTAATGCTATAATCTTGGTATTTCCAAATGCAAATGTGTATCCTGCAAGAGCACCTGTTAGCTCCACTAGAGCGTCATTTAATCCTAATACTATAGAACTTATATAGTTAAGTTTTTCCTCGTTTATCATGTTTATAATTTCTTTTTCATGTTGTTCTTCGTCTTGTAGAAAAAGCTCTACCTCTTTATAATCTGTCTTTAATTCATCATACCCTCTTTGTGCATTAATTTCACCATTTTCAAGTAGCTTCATACCAAAGGTTAATCCAAATATTAGTGACATAAAATAAAATATAATGATTTTCATATAAGATGGCTTTACATCTTTCCCCGTTTTTTCTTTTAAAAAGTTATAATGCTTTATTTCATCCCCACTAATTCTTTTTAAAATCTCTGAATTATGCTGATTTTTCACCTTTTCTGAAAGCATTTTGTAAATAATATGCGATGTAATTTCATTTTTCTGCTCTTGTAGCAATATTTTAAAATTATTCATCTTTCGTTCTCCTTTGTATTGGTAGTTTCATTATAAATGTAGTCCCCTTCCCTACTTGACTCTGTACACTGATATCTCCATTATGTTTATTAACAATAATATCATATGTTATACTAAGCCCTAAACCCGTACCTATCCCTACTGGCTTTGTCGTGAAGAATGGCTCAAAAATTCGCTTTCTGTTTTTATCCTCCATTCCTACACCATTGTCAGATATTTCACAATATACAAAATTATCCTTTTTATATGTATGAACTGCAATTTTTCCCATTTCGCCCTTTTCTTTTATTGCATATATGGCATTTATAATTATATTGAGCAATACCTGATTTATATCCCCATCTATAGCCATGATATGCGGTACATCTTCTAGATTTTGACCAATTTCGGCACAGTGCTTTATTTCGTTATATGCTATAATTAGTGTATCTTTGATTCCTTTATTTATATCATACAAAACAAACTCCGTAGAATCCATCTTCCTTGAAAAACCTAGGAGACTCCTCACTATCTTTTCTATCTTTAAAATACCATCCATTGATTGACTCATTATATCCTCTAAATCGTTATAAATATATTCAATTTTATTATTTTTTATATAATTATCTATTGCTTCTTTTTGATATTCAGACTTATCTTTTTGTTGTAGCTCATAAAACCCTTTTAACTTCATAACATATTTTTCTAATGTTTCCATATTACTTTTAACATATCCTAGGGGAGTATTTATCTCATGTGCAACACCAGCTGATAATTGACCAACCCCTGCCATCTTTTCTTGATGAATAAGTGTAATACTATAGTTCTTTAACTCCTCTCGCGACTTTTTTAAATCATGTATCATTATATTAAAAGATTGTGCAAGCTCTCCTAACTCATCATTTCTATTAATACTTACTATTGTATCTAAATCACCTTCAGCTACACTTTTTGTTCCCTTAGTCAATGCAAGTATAGGAGCTGTTATATATCTTGCAAAAAATAAACTTGATAACATTGCAAGTATAAACCCTAATATCAAGGTGATAATCCCAGCCTTTTTCATAGACTGTTCTTTTTCGGTTAAAACTGATACATCCATATCTATAGCCAATACCCCTACTGTTTTCCCTAATTCATTCTTTATAGGTGCATAACCTGTCTGAATAATTCCTCCATAGACTTCATCAGGCGTAGGCTCTATTTCAGCTATTTCTTTTTCAAATGCTGCCTCAACATATGTATAATCTGCTGCAACAAATTCTTCTCCTATCTGCGAATGATTCTCCTCATCCTCTATAGGGGTAGCATCAAGAATATATACATATTCACCATTAACTTTATTTAATGTATATACATATCTCAATTTTCCGTGACAAGCATTCTTAGCCTTTTGCAACTCTTTCTGCAACTTTAGGTATATATCATTTCCTTCATCCTTAGGTTCTTTAATTTTTGCAAGTTCGTCAGCATCTAATGTTACAGCAGTATGTGAAGCAAGCACAATAAGATTATCTCTTATTTCTTCCTTTAATGCTTTATAGCTTAAATCAAAAATTACTAAACTAGAAACCGAAGATACAAGTACAATTAGTATAGTTATAATTATAGTTATTTTAATACCTAAGTTCATATTACGCTTTTGCACATTCTTACTTTTTTCCTTAATATCTGTAGTCAATTCTAATTCCCCCTAGTAATAAATTAAATTAAAAAAGAAATCCATTCTATTATCTATTTTACAATAATAATTGATTTCTTTCAAGACATTTTTTAAAAATATTGTCATTATTTTTTCACAACAAAAAAATGCGTGAGTTACGCACTTTTCTGTTGCACTAAGACAATTTCGTTTCTCGTTTTATTTGATAGATCTTCATATAATTTTGAAACTCTATCAGCATAATTTTTACCTCTTGCATTTTTTCCGTTGTATCTCCATAAAACTTCATGAACCGTTGGAGTTTTACCATTCTTCTGAGATAAATTTACTTTGCATTTTATGACTTGTATCCCACTTCTTATTGCATATTCTGGATCTACTAACATTTTTCCATAATCAAAGTAACTTCCCCAACTAGTGTTAACCTGCATCAATCCATAATCTTGAGTACCGTTCGCGTTCTTAGTATTATGTGCTTGTTGATATCCTCCTGATTCTACTGCCATAACACACTTAACAAATATGGGATCCACTCCCTCTTCATCGGAAACCTTCTTTATCAAATCATTCCACGCATCTGTTCCTATTATCTTCTTTTCCCATGTTTGTCTAACCTCATATGACAAATCATTTGCTGTTGGCATCGTAGATTCAATAACAACTACTGTTGGTTCTGCTTTTACAATAATCGGTGCTGGCTTCTCTACTACTTGTGTTATTACTTCAAGTGGTTTTGCTTCTTCTTCTAATCCTTTTAATGTTTCTACATCTAATTCTTCTATTTCACTTTTTATTGTTGCTGTTTTATTTTTTAATGCTTCCCTCTCTACGAGCCATGTTCTTCCTTCTGCTATTACCGTATATGAACTTACACAATGTATTGCATAAATAAATGCTAATACCATACTTAACTTAATACCATAATAAATTTTCGACTGACAAATTTCCATATTCAATAATCCACTTCCCTTTCAAGTTATTACCATATATTTTATTTTATTAGAAATAAGTATTTTACGATACTATTTCTAGTATGTTACAAATAATATCATATTATTTTAAATTTGTAAAGTATTTTTTTAAAAATAATTAATTTTCTTTACAATTTTGTTAATATTATCGTAATAACTTTGGGAAATATTACTATTTTTTTATTTATATTTTATACTATTGTTCTACTGTAGTAACACTTATAACAGGTCTAAACGAAACATAATTATGCGAAGTTCCATTATAATTCATATATGCAAAAATACCTGAATACACACTATTAGTATAATAACTACCACGAATAAAGAATGGAGTTATTCCAAATGGAAAAACTTTCATGTCTCCATAATCTCTAAAACTATTTAACGTTGCATCATCTTGATTAAATATTGATATTTCATGTAATGCCATACCTTCTGTTTGTAAAATTGTTTGGTCATATGCATTTATCGCTTCTCCATTAAAGCTTCCTGTCAATTCATCTCTATATTTTGTTGAAGAATATATAAGACTATTTCCGTTTGTAGTTAAAGTACCTTCTCCATTTGATATATAGCTCGCCACACATTCTCCTAAACCACCATTTAAATCATATATTCCATATGCATTTCCTGTTGTACTTTGTGCTTTGTTTATAGTATAGACATTTGCTAAAGTAACACTTCCTCCTGCATAACGATCGGTATTATTGTTTGCTGTTACTTCAACTCCGTCTCTTATCGCTTCTGTAATGTATGATACTGCCCCCCACTCACTATTTTTCATCATATGCGTATCAATTGCATCAGCATTAGTTATTCCATATATTGCACTATTTTCAAGTTCCATTGCCCTACATTTATTAAACATTTCATATGGCATTAATGATGCCCAACTTACTTGTCCTGGCTTTACTTGTATCTTCCCTTCATTATTACTTGCTTCAAATTTTGCTACCCATATTCCTGTTAACTGTGTACTTCCAAAGGTGAATGCTGGATGAACCTTAAAACCGTCACTTGTATCATCTGTTGTTCCATTACTATATTTTATCCATATATGCTCATTTTGGTAAGTATTATTTATTTTATATGTGTATCGAGGTATCCAGACAAATATACTTCCATCTAAGAGCTTTATATTCGCCCATTTTTCCTCTAGCTCTCTATCCACACTTGTTTCATTTTCTCCAGTTCCTATATCACCATTATACTTATACCAACTAGCATTTGTTATTTGACTAGAGGTAGCGTCCGTAAAGTCGCTTTCCTCAAATATCACAGGTGTCATTCCTGCAGCTAGCTTTGGAACATTGTGTGTTCCGTTAAATATAACCTCTACTATCGTTATTTCCTTGTATCCATCAACATTTCCATTACCTGTTCCATCTTGGCATACTCCCGAGTTCACTTGTACTATCTGTTGAATATTAGTTTCACCGTTTGTTACTACCAAAGTATATGTATTTTCGTCTACCGCTGTAAATGTTCCTTTGGTACCATTTGTTACTGTTATATCACTTTCATCAAATCC
>MGOW01000005.1 GCA_001797255.1 Clostridiales bacterium GWE2_32_10 | reverse complement strand
AAGAAGCATTAAATATAGAAAACTTAAATAATATAAGTGACTCATGTTGGAAAGAAACATATGCAAATCTAGGGACTGTAGTATTAAGCTATCAAGCGATACCATTAAACTGGGATATGAGTGCAGGAAGAGGAGAGATTGTATTAACATGGCAAGCAGTAGAAGGAGCATCAGGATACTACGTAGAAGTATATGATGGTAACCAATACAGTAGATATGATATAGGAGACGTAACTACATGGGATAGTCAAGATGCAAAAATTTATCCAGCAGAAAGTATCCTAAGAAGTTATGCAGATAATACAGTTGAAGGAGAATTGCTACTTCATGGCAAAATTGGACTAGACTTAAGAGATAATCCTGTAAATCTATATCTAAAAACAATTGGACAAAGCTATGATAATGAATCGAAATACCAGATAAGAGTCATACCCTATATAACTATTAAGAGAGAACAAGGAGAAAATGATGAAGGGTTAGTATTAGAAGATAAACTAGAAGGTTTAGTAGCTCCTGAATCAGTAGTAAAAGTACAGCTACCGAATCGAACAGACTTAGCAGATCCAACAGGAATCTCAGAAATACTATACACAGATAACTATACAGCAGCACAAATAACAGTAAGAATGATAGACAATGAAAGTGGACCAAATGATATAGTATCATATAATAGTGGAGCAGTATTAAACGAAACAAGAGTAAGTGGGATATATATGACAAAAGTATATACAGTATATACAAATGGAACATATATGTTTACAGCAGTCGACAATGTAGGAAGACACACGATAATAAAAGCAGTGGTAAAAGACATAAATCCAAACAAGCCAATAATAATATTTAACAAAGGTGGAAAAGTAATCTCAGAAATACATTTATCGAAAGATACAGAAAATATAACATATAACAAATATGGGGTAGGTACAACTGAGGCAGTAACGCCAAATCAGACATTAACAACTGGAGTAGTAAATATAAAACTAGAAGATGTAGAAAAAACATATTATATAAAATTGCAAAGTGGAAGTGGAACAATAATGACAAAGTGTTTTGATACAAAATTAAATGGTGATAAAATAGAAATAATAGAAAAGTATTAGATAGGGAGCGTGAGAAGAATGAAAGATATACTAAGAAAACTAATAATGATTATTTTCATGATAGGTGCATTGGCATTAACAACAGGAGGGCAAGTAGCAGATGCTACTCAACTATCAATATCTCCTGGTGAATCAGGAACAGCTTCGCCATCAACAAGAAATAGTATGGATATAACAAGTATACAGTTAGATCTTTATGTAAGAATGAATGCATCACTTGGAACTGATGATATCTGCATGAGGACGAAGGAGTTTACAAGCTTAACTTCTTATTTGGACTATAATTTTGAGGATGAAAAAGAGGATTGGATTGTTACTGACAAAGAGATATATGATACAACTGGAATAAATCCGACTCATGATACAATAGGATTTTGGAGAACCATAATAACTTATGGAGATGGTACTTATGACAATATTTATAGGGTGGGACTTGGGACAGAAGACATGTCGGCAGATTATAAAATATTTTATGATGGAGTAGCTATTAATTATGGACAAGAGATAAGGGAAAAATGGAGTTTGGATAAACTAGAAGAGATAACTAGCTATAGATACCAACTAGATGCAACTGGAAATGGTACACTTCGTCCAGGTTGGGAAAGCAGTACAGATGGATTTTGCAGAACAGGAAAATCACAATGTTCTGTAGATTTCATACAATTTACTAAAAAGCTAAATGTATATCACGTAGACGCAGCTCGTTATGTTTTGACAGATGGTGATGAAAAACGAAAAATAGAAGATGTGCCTCTAGATAGTGAAGGAAACTTTTCTCAGGAAAATACAAATACTAACACTAAAGCACCATCTACAGATAAATATACATATTTAGGATATAAGGTTATATATAATGACGGCTTGACAAAATTGTACGATGAAAATACTGGCAAGGTTAATGTGGCATTTGATGACAAAACACTTATAGAACACAACATAATAAATGGACCAATACCTGATTCAAATAAAGCTGCTTGGGTATGTTTCTTCTGGGAATCTAAAAATGTCGGTACTATAAGCGTAAGACATTTGACTGAGGATGGCGTACCGATTGTACTAGATCCTACCGTTAAGAAAGTAGATATACCGTATACTGGTGGTGTGGCTTATAATGGTGTTGACTATGGATATTCGGCATTACAATTGGCAGGATATCAAAACACTGGTTATGCAGAATGTTATACTAGTGAAGATACTAGACCTCAGACTACAGTGATGACTACGCATAAAGAATCATCAGATGCTAACCAAACGGCAGTACCTGTTGTCTTTAATGATAATTCAACAGCGTATAGGTGGATAGATTTTTACTGGAGGCTAGATAGTATTACTCCTATACTAAAGGTAGTCCATAAAGATGTAGATACAGATGAAGTATTGAGCTCACAAGAAGTAAGTTATACACTAAATCAAAATCTGTCTATTAATTACGATCAATATAGTCCACCTGATAAAAATTTATATAATTATGTTGGATACTCATTATATACTAATCCTACTACTAAATATTCAGGCACTAGCGTAGTTATAGATACATCAAAAGGATCAAATTTAATATATTTTTGGTGGAAAAAAACTCCAGATGCTATAGATTATACAAAACTTAAAATATTATATGATCCACCTAATTCAACAAATGAAACGAGATACGATTGGACTAATAACTATAATGTAAAGGTTTATTATGAAAAAGACAGTGATTCATATAGAAGAGACCCAATGCCAGTAAGCAGCACTTATGAAATCAACCCATACTCAAAGGCATCACAAAATCCAGAGACTGATGGTAATTATAAAAAAGATGTAACATTAAAATATTATTGGTCTTGGAAAGAAAAACATGTAAAATATACAGAAGGAGGGATGATATCAAAAATATGGTATGTTTCTAAAAGTCAAACAGTAAACGTTAATTGTATATATGCTGGATATTGGACGTTAGATAAAATTATAGCTTCAGGAAATGCGTTAAGAAGTAATGGAAATATAAAGCATAATGACACAGTACTTTTAAATGAAGGTAAAGAAATAAAACTAGATGCAATACCTGGCAGTTGGGATAGCCATGCTTGGTGGGTAAAAATGAATGTACCGGCTAAACCAAGTTTACCGAGTAATGCTAGTGGATTAAGTGGAAAATGGCTATCAAATACGGATTGTTATAACTATTTTAAAACAGATTTTCCAGAGCCTAATAAACCGGAATGGAATGGTGACAGTAATCCAGGTATATACAATGTAGACTATACAATTCCAACAGTAGGAGTAAGTGCTAATATCAGTGATGCGTCAAACTTAGAAAAAATAACAAATATTGCTGAAAATAAATGGTATGGTGGACCAGGGTATGAGATAATCAAAGTATTAGCCGATTTTTCAGATGTAAATACTACTAGTTATAATGTAACAAGTAGTGTACCAGGTATAAAAGATAGATCGGGGATATGGAATGCTAATTTGATAGATAAAACGAGAGTTTTCAAAGAAGAAAACTTAGAATTAGATAGTAGTGTAAGTGAAGAAAAAACAGAATTGAAAGAACATTATACACAATCACAAGTTTTAGGACCTGAAAACATTAATACAACATCTGAATGTACAGGAGAGCATACAGCAAGACTAGATGTAGAAGACTTTGCTACTAATAAAGACAATCAAACGAAAGTATATTTGTTAGATAATATAAAGCCTACAATGACATATACAGGGGCAGAACCGAGTATACTATGGTCAAAGATACCATTTACAATAGGAATGCAATTTAAAGACAAAGACTCGGGATTGAATAATATAGAATACAGACTGACAAATGAAAACTTTATAGGTAATGAAAGTAGACCAGCGGATAAAAAAAGAGATACAACAGCTAGTGAATATGTAGGTACAAACCAAGTAATAAAAAATATAGACATAGGTAGAGAAGGAGAAGGAAATGTATCAAGAGATACGGAAATCAAAGAGATAAACTCTACAATAAGTATTAATAATGATGGAGAATATTACTTATACTTAGACAAAGTAAAAGATTCAGTAGGCAATAACTTAATTGATACAGCAGCAGTAGAAAAAGGACCATACAAATATGACGGAACAAGACCTAGCATGAATATAAAATTTGAAGGTAAAGCTTATGCTAATACAGGACGTGGTAGAATAGAATACATAGCAGATAGAGAAAATAGAATAGACTTAGAAGTATGGGATAATATATCAGGGATACAGAGGGTCGAATATGCAATGACAAAAGGACCTGAAGAGGTAACAACAGGGTGGCAAACTGCGCATGAATATGTTGATACAGACCCAAATCCAGAGCATAAATACATCAACTACATAATTGATGGGGGTAATCCGTATAAGTTCTCTATCAATATAGATCCCCCAAATACTGCATGGAATATGATGAAAAGTGACTGGTATTACATACATTTTAGAGTAACAGATAGAGCCGGAAATGTAATACTTATTACAGGGACTGGAGCTACAACAGAATTAGCATTAGATACTGTTACAAAAATAAGACCACCAGCGACAGATAGATATAATGCAATACCAATATTTATAAATAAGATAGGACCAGAAGAAAATCAACCAGATTCTATAGTTGATGCAGGGATTAGAATAGCAGATGCGGCAGATCCAAGATGGAAAGCTACTTTAGAAGGAAATAAATATATACCAGTAAGAGAGATGCCAGCATACAACAACCAAATACCACATAAGATAAACTTAGGATATAAAGTCAATTTTGAGCTATACTCAACAGGATTTGGAAGCGCGATAGGAGATAAAATAGAACTAAAGGATAGACTCTTTATAAAAACGGCAAATGGATATAAAGAGGTACGAATATATCTTCCAACAGACAAATACGCTAGTAAATACAAAGTATCAGACTGGACAAAGACACTAACAAGAACAACTAATGAAAGCACTGAAATAGGTGTGCTTACAACTATAAATCCAGCAAAAGAAGAATACATGTGGATTTATGATTACTACATAAGACCAGATGCAAAATTTGTAAAAGTAGAAGATATAAAATCAATAACACCAACAGGAGGAGCAGGAGATACACTAGATATATCAATAGGAGGTCAATCTAAATACTTTATAGATCCTAAAATAAATCCAGATTTACTTGTATTGTTTGAAATAGATGTATATAAATATTATCATGATCCAAGCAAGGGTATAGATGCACATCTAGACTACACACAACAAGAAAATACATGGGGAGATGCAACAGATAATACAAGCTATGGTAATAAGAAACCATCAGCCCAAGATTTATTACAAAAAACAGTAGGAACAATAATAGTAGGTGACCCAAATCATGGAGAGACATTCTGGTATGATTTACAGAATACAGTGATAGACGATTTAGATAGATATACCAATTAGGAGTAATTGTAAAAAAAGAGAAAAACACCGAAAGGTGTTTTTCTCTTTTTTACCGCAGCCCATTATTCACCACAAACAATATAGCATGAGGTCTGTCTTCTAATCCTAGTTTTAAATAAATGCTAGAAATATGGTTTTTTACAGTCTTCTCGCTAATAAATAATTTTCCGGCAATCTCAGTATTATTTAGTCCATCGCCTATAAGTAGAAGCACTTCGCGTTCTCGTTTGGTGAGAGTGTTTAGGTTGTCGATGTCTAGATTAGACATTGGTTTGTCGATGAGATAAGAGGTAAGCTCGGGTTGAATGTATTTTTTACCGGAGTGGATAGTTTTTATGGCACTTATTATGGTATTGTAATCTGAATCTTTTAGGATATACCCATCAGCTCCAAGATTTATAGCATCTTTAAGGTGTTTACGGTCATCATAAGCAGTCAGAATAAGTATTCTGGTATTAGTAGTAATATTTTTTATATTTTTCAAAACATCTATGCCACTAAGTTCGGGCATGTTTATATCAAGCAGTGCCACATCTGGGCTGTATTTTTTTATAAGCTCAATAGCTTTTGTACCAGTATTACCTTGTGCGAGGATATTTATATTTTCATCTATACTGAGTATTTTACTAAGACCTTCCCTTATTAATGGATGGTCATCAACTATTATTATATTAATTTTATTCATGAAAAATCCTCTCCTTTTCAATCAAGTGGAATACGTATTTTTATCTTCGTTCCTTTTTTGAGCTCAGATGAAATATCAAATGTAGCCTGTAGGTATGCACATTGTCTTTTTATACTTGCAAGCCCAAATCCATGGGATTCGTCAATATGTATTTTGCTTTGGTCAAATCCTATCCCATCATCTGATATACTAAGATTTAGAAATTTGTTACTCTGTTCAATGACAATGTCTACGTTTTTAGCATGTGCGTACTTTTTAATATTATTTAGGGACTCGCGTATAATTCTAAATATTGTAATATTAATTAGATCGTTCTTGAAAGTTACCTTAGAAAGTGTCTTTAGATTAAAATTTACACTTGAACCTTCAATAAAGTTTTCTATTAAATGGTTTATACAGTCAATCAAACCTAATTCTGATATGTCAAAAGGTTTTAAGTCATATATAATTTTACGCATATCGGTTAGATTATCTTTTGTTATAAGTTTCATTTGATCAAGCTCAGATAAGGCTTTTTCTTTATCTACTTCTATTAATTTTTTGACTAATTCAACAGAAAGTGAAATATTAGCAAAAGATTGGGCTGGACCATCATGGATATCACGAGCGATTCTTTCGCGTTCTTGCTCTAATGCCTCTATTATCTGAATACCCAGAAAGCTTTTTTCATTGAAGTCATTAATGTTTTTAATGACCGTACTAAGATTGCCCTCAAGAAAATTTATAGCAACACTAACCTGAGATAGTAGCTTTTCAGTATCAATTAGAACCTGATGATAAGTCTTAACTCTTTGCTCTAAAGAGTTTCTAAGATGTATCAAATTTTTTTCTTCTTCCCTTTTGTCTGCAAGTACTATTACAAGATTATTTACCTTATCATAAACCTGTTCGACTATTTCCTCAGGGTATTTATCATAATTAGTATTAACCTCACAAAGACGCTCACGTCCCTTACTTACCTGCTCTTCAAACATATTAACTTCAGACATAGTCACCATCAACTTATCACGAACAGAATCAAGCTCGGTTTTTAATGTATTATAATCATTTCTTACATTTTCTGATATATCAAACATTTGATGCTTACTTGAGTTTATAGTAGATAACGTTTGTTCAAATATACCTTTAACCTTATCAGAATCTATTTTAATATTTCCCATGCTATCACTCCTATCTACATATATTTTAAACTAAATTTAAATAAAAAGCAAATATTTTTGAATATTATTGTGATTATTTTGTGAATAGTTACAATTCGGAGGTTATAAAAAGATATAATTCCCTATTCTGTCATCGCGAGGAAGGTGTTTTTCCCGACGTGGAGATCTATATATAAAATTAAAAAACAGATTGCCACGCCAAAAAACAGGCTCGCAATGACAGCTATAGGTCTAAACTGTAATTCAGTGTTTTGAATATAATTTTAACAAACTCACTTGACAAGTGTAGACATATGTTATATAATAAGCAATATAAATTAAATAAAATATTAAAGGGGTAGTGTATATGAAAAGTCTATATTTTGTAGGATTAAACAAAATTGAATACAGAACAAATAAAATTCTACGTGAAATAGAGTGCTTTTTGGCATGCCAACTATCTTTTATAAATTGATAAATAAACGCAAAAAAGGCATATTCTATGAATTTAGAATATGCCTTTTTTGCGTTTAAAAAAAGATATAAGAATTGAAAGGGAGTGTTAATATGAACGCATTAGCGTTAGAAAAACTGGAGTTTTACGAGATTATAAATAGAATAAAGGATTATTGTATTTCAGATATTGCAAAGGCTGAAGTAGGTAAAATAGAGCCATCATGCGATTATGATAAGATTAAAGTATTGCTTGATGAACAAGATGAGGCGTTGAATATAGTTAAGAAAACATCAAGTGCACCACTGCATAGTCTTACAGGAATAGACCTGATTATGCAGAAACTAGAAAAAAGCATGAGCTTAAATGAAAGGGAGCTTTCAGCAATGTCAGACTTTCTAAGGAGTAATGAGCGAATGATAAGGTTTATGAATGACAAGGAAAACCTAGCACCTAGAGTGAGTAAATATGCAAGCTCTATGTACATACTAGATGAGATAAGAGAAGAAATAGATAGGTGTATAGTAAATGAGCGTGTGGATGATAAAGCTAGTAGCACGCTTGATAAAATAAGAAACAGGAAGTATATAGCAGAAGGGCGAATAAAATCAAAGTTAGCGGAAGTAGCGAAGCGTTACCAAAAATATTTGGTATATAATATAGTTAGCATGAAAAATGAGAGATATGTACTAGCTGTTAGAAACGAGTATAGAGGAGTAGTTCCGGGCTTGATAGTTTGCAGGTCACAGACAGGTTCTACCCTTTATATAGAACCAGAGGCTATCAATATTTTGCAAGGAGAGATAAACAGACTGATGGCAGAAGAAGAGGCAGAGATTTATCAAATACTTACATATCTAAGCTCGCTGCTAATGGAAAGTATAAGTAAAATAAGTATCAATGTAGAAACGATGGTGTGCCTAGATGTGTTATTTGCAAAAGCAAAGTACGCAAATAGCGTAGGTGGGAGGAAAGTGAAGGTTAATGCAAGCAACATTACAAAGATAAACCAAGGAAAACATCCTATGCTAGGTGCAGATGCAGTACCGCTAGACTTTTCTATTGGTGAGGATTACACGTCATTGGTTATTACAGGACCTAACACAGGAGGAAAGACTGTTGCACTGAAAACCATAGGGCTGCTTACTATGATGGTACAATCGGGAATACTTGTACCAGTTGGGGAAAATAGCGAATTTGCAATATTTTCAGACATATTTGTAGATATTGGTGACAACCAGAGCATAGAGCAAAATTTGAGTACATTTTCATCACATATGAAAAATATCATAGACATAATGAAAGTGGCAAACAAATATACACTAGTGCTACTAGATGAGCTTGGTTCGGGAACTGACCCAGTAGAGGGAGAAGGGCTTGCTATAGGCATTTTAAAATATTTACATAGTAAAGGTGGGGTAGTAGTATCAACATCGCATTACGCCAAAATTAAAGATTTTGCACATGATGAAGATGGTGTAATGAATGGGCGTATGACTTTTGATGATGAAACACTTAAACCAATGTATAGACTTATTATAGGAGAATCAGGCGAAAGTAATGCATTTAATATAGCACTCAAACTAGGTATGAACTGTGATGTTTTAGAGAGTGCATATAAAATAACATATGGAGAAAATAAAGAGTTTAAACCGATACAAATGATTAGTGTTAAATGTGAGAAAAATTATGAAGTTGCTAAAAAGCAAAAAATAAAGGAAACACCAAATATACTAGAGAAAGAAGAAATGTTTAAAATAGGGGATTTGGTAAATGTAACGGCACTAAATAAATACGGGGTAGTATTTGCGCTCGAAAATAAAGTAGGAGATGTAGGGGTAATGGTGCATGATAAGAAAATATATATAAACAAAAAGAGACTGAAGCTACATATAGAGGCTAAAGAATTATATCCAGAAGATTATGACATGGATATAATATTTGAGACAAAGGAAAACAGAAAGAAGGATAAAATTATGAATAGGAAATATGTGAAAGGGCTCAAAATAGAGCGAAAAGATTGTTAGACTACAAAAAAATAATTAATAATTTAGTTATAGATATTTAAAATAGGACTTATGTCCTAAAAAAACAGGACTACAGCCTTATGGTAAAATCAAGAAGCAAGTAGTATAATTAACCTAGAATCAAATAAAGCAAAAAACACAATACACTTAAAAATTTGTGCATTGTGAACTTTATAAGGGGGCGATTTATATGTTAAAATTAATATTTGCTTATGCGAGGTTGTTAAAAAATGACCAAAGAGGACAAGGTATGACTGAATATGCATTAGTAATAGCCTTCGTTGCAATAGCAGTTTTAGGAGCTGTAACATTATTTGGAGATCAATTAGGAACATTATTTACTAACATAACAAACGGAATAAGCTAAAAGAGGAGAAAAGAAAGAAAGGTGATTTCTATGAAAAAAATCAAAAATATTAGGGGGCAATCTGTAGCAGAACTTGCACTAGTGCTCCCTATTTTTTTAATAATACTTATGGGAATTGTAGAATTTGGGCTTTTGATGAGTGACTATGTAATAGTGGTGAACGCAGCTAGAGAAGGAACTAGGGTTGCAGCACTTGGAGGTACGGAGGATGACGTAATAGCGAAGGTAGAAGAAGTAACCAGCACTTTGCAAGATAGCAATATTTCTATAACAATAACTCCGAATGAATATGAAAGGGAAAGAGGAGAGGCTATAACAGTGGAAGTAGCATATGTTTCTGAACCAATAATGCCACTAATAAAAAACATATCTCCTGAGTTGTATAACATTAAAAGTAAAATGACCATGAGAATAGAATGAGAGGTGGTAGATATGCTTGATAATAAGGGGGCTGTGTTAGTTATTACGAATATTGTGTTGATATCAATATTGGTTATAACTGCGTTGGTGGTTGATGTAGGAGTGATGGTGATAAGAAAGGCTACTATTAGCAGTATTGCAGATTCAGCATCACTTGCTGCAGCACAGGAACTAACTGGGGATAGTGAGGATATTGTGGATATGGCATTAGAATATTGTGAACAAAATAATATAGATAGAAGTAAAGTTACGGTTACAGTTGATGAAGATAATCAAGCTGTAGAGGTTGAGATAAATGAGGATGTATTTACAATCTTTGCTAAAGTAATTGGAATAGATAGAATGTATACGAAAGTAAAGACAAAAGCGATAGCAGGAGCTGTGAGCGAAGTTCATATAGGGATTAGACCAGTGGCTGTAGAACAAAAATCTTTTGATTATGGAGAGTTGGTGACACTTAAGTATAATGATGATAATTATTGTGGTAACTATGATGCGATAGCATTAGGCGGAAGTGGAGCGTCTTCTTATAAAGATAATATAATGTATGGATATAATGGAATATTGAAAGTAGGCGATGTTATAGATACAGAAACAGGAAACATGACGGGACCTACAAAACAAGGTATAGACTATGTATTAAGAAATGACCCATCTGCAATTGATAATTTTACGAGGAATTCATTAAAACTGTGGACGATACCTATTGTAGATAGTTTGGCTGTAAATGGAAGAAAAAGTGTTACAGTAGTTGGATTTGCTGAATTTTTTATAGAAGATAGCAACTCACAGGGAGAAATACAAGGAAGATTTATTCAGTATGTGACAAATGGAAAAATAGGTGAAGGCCAAATAGATTATGGAGCTAAAGGAGCAAGGCTAATAGGAGGTGATCCTAATGAATAAAATAAACGTCAAGTTATTGTGGATAGCGGCTTTTATATCTCTAGCTTGTACATTTTTATTTTATCAATATCTGAATAGTTTAGAGAAAGCAGATGAGGCTAAAAGATATACTACCGTAGTTATTGCAAAAGAAAATATTAAGCCTAATTCTAAGATAACTAAAAATATGATAGAAGAAAAGAAGATAGCTATAGATAATACAACTTTAAATATAAATATTAAAACTGGGGATATAGTAGGTAAATATGTGAAGGATACGATACTAAAGGGGGAAAATATACGAACAGAAAGATTGGTAGATGAAAATGATAAAAGTCTAGCAATGAAGATACCAGAAAATAAGAGGGCAGTTAGCATATTGGTAGATGAATATATGGCGGTAGGGGATATGATAGAACCAGGTAACTATGTAGATGTGTATGTGAATTTAGATGAAAAGACTATTGAAAACATGGCAGGGAAAGTGTATTACACTAATCAAACAAAAATATTATTACAAAACATACAAGTATTATCAATAAGCAAAAATCAAATAGATGAAGATAAAGATAGAGAGAAGGTACCAAATAAATACTCAATAACACTAGCAGCAACAGCATTTGATACGGAAAAACTTATATATGCCGAGAACTACGGTACCATAAAACTAGCGCTTAGACCAATAAATGACAATGGTGTACAAACAGCGTATGGTATAAATGAGGATAATTTAAGAAACTAAACGAGGGTGGTGATAAAAATGAAGGAGCTAAGGTTGCTTATAGCTGATGATTCGGATAAAACTAGGGAGATAATAGAGAAGATACTTGAGTATGAGGAAGGTATGAAAGTGGTAGGGCACGCTACTAATGGTAAGGAAGCTATCCTTATGTCAGAAAAATTTGAACCTGATATAATACTTATGGATATAAATATGCCAGTGCTTACAGGGATTGAGGCTACAGAGCAAATAATGTATAAGCTGCCTGATACAGTGATAATAATGATGTCTGTTCAAAAAGAGATAGGTTATCTTAAAAAGACGATGGAGGCGGGGGCAAAGAATTATATATTAAAACCATTTAATACAGAAGAAATAATAGATACAATAAGAAACACTTATAAAAAAGAAAAAGATAAAAAGGTGCAGATTGAGAGATTGAAAGAAAAAAAAGACGCAAGGAATCCAAAAACCATCACAGTTTTTAGTACTAAAGGAGGCGTAGGAAAAAGTACGACAGCTATAAACACAGCCATAGCTATAAAAAAAGAAACAAACAAAAAAGTAATAATTGTTGATATGGATGTGTATTTTGGAGATATATGTACAATGTCAGATGTAGATCCAAGTATAACTATAATTGAGCTAATAGAAGAAATCGCCATATTAAGTAGCGAAAATATTCATGACTATATAATAGAAACAGAATTGGGAGTAGATATATTGGCAGCCCCCAAGAAACCAGAATATGCCGACTATGTTACAACGGAACATATAAAAAAGATATCACATATTTTAAAAGAAAATTATGACTATATAGTTTTTGATATGGACAATAAATTCTCAGATTTAAATCTAACAATAATGGATCAAACTGATTTGATACTTTATATAACGACAATGGAGATAACGAGTATAAAAAATGCAAAGCTAGGCATAGATGTAATGAAATCACTTAACTATGCGGATGAAAAAATAAAATTAGTAGTAAATAAATCTGATGAGAACTATGGAATAAATCTAGGTGACATAAAAAAAGTACTAGAAAGAGAAATAGACTTTTGTATAAAAAGCAACGATAAGATAGTAGTAAGCTCAATAAATAAGGGTATACCAATAATGACAGAAAAAAAGAGAAACAATATGATGGAAGGGTTTGAAAAAATAGCAAAAGGAGTGAGGTGAGTGGTATGTCTCTCATGAATAGGCTAAAGACGGAGGTAGTGGAAAAGAGTGTAGGATATGATAAGAAGGACTCTTTTTATGGGCTAAAAAATGATATACAAAACCTTATAATAGAAAAGCTATCAATAATAGAAAATGCTGATAAGCTAGATGGTAAGGTACTTGAAAAAGAAATATCTATTATAATGAGGGAGTACTTTGAGGAAAAAAATATAGAAGTGAGCTCGAATACGAAGGCAAGAATATTGTACCAGATGATTGATGAGATACTGGGACTTGGACCTATAACACCTCTTCTAAATGATAAAGATATTTCAGAAATAATGGTCAATGGATATGACCAAGTGTATGTAGAGCGAAATGGAAAGATTGAGTTGACCGAAGTAAAGTTTAAAGACAATCTGCATGTAGCTCATATAATAGAAAAAATAGTTGCGCCACTAGGAAGGAGGATAGACGAAAGTTCACCCATGGTTGATGCAAGACTATCAAATGGGTCAAGGGTAAATGCAATAATTCCTCCTCTTGCACTATGCGGTCCAACAATAACAATAAGGAAATTTTCGGAGGATCCATTTACAATATCAGATCTTATAGGATTTGGAACCCTCACTACACATATGGCAGAATTTCTAAAAGCCTGCGTGAGAGAAAAACTAAACATAATAGTATCAGGTGGAACAGGTAGTGGTAAAACGACAATGCTAAACGTAATATCCTCATTTATCCCCAATGATGAAAGAATAGTGACTATAGAAGATGCAGCAGAGCTACAGCTACATCAAGCCCATACAGTAAGGCTCGAGACTCGCCCAGCAAATATTGAAGGAAAGGGAGAAATATCTATAAGAGACTTGGTAAAAAACAGCCTGAGAATGAGACCAGACAGGATTATAGTTGGAGAGGTAAGATCAGGTGAAGCACTAGACATGCTACAAGCAATGAATACAGGGCACGATGGCTCGCTAACAACAGGGCATGCGAACAGCCCGAGAGATATGCTAAGTAGACTAGAAACTATGGTACTTATGGCTGGTATGGACTTACCAGTGAGAGCGATAAGGGAGCAAATAGCATCAGCATTAGACATAATAATTCAACAAACAAGACTAAAAGACGGTACAAGGAGAATCACCCACATTTCTGAGGTGCAGGGAATGGAAGGCGAGGTAATAATACTTCAAGATATATTTAAATTTGTACAATCAGGTGTAGATAGTAAGGGGAAGATAATAGGGAAGTTTGAGTATACAGGGATAAAGCCGAGGGTTACAAGTATAATAGGGGAGGAATGGATACCCTGAACTCACCCCTAACCCCTCTCTAGAAGAGAGGGGGATCCATAGACCAAGTGTATTGGTGGGAAAAATCTAAAGTGCAATGCCCCCCTCTCTTTTAGAGAGGGGCTGGGGGTGAGTCCGGAGGTGATACCATGATAATCATACTAATGTTACTAACATTTATATTTTGCGGTCTAATAAGTTATCTAATATTAAACAACCTATTTTTCGGTGGTAGAGTGATAAATAGAGTATATACATATATAAAAGCAGAAGGCGAAACTAAAGTAAGAAAAAGGGTTATAAAAAAGAGAGGTACACAAACTATCAAAAGTGTTATTATAAAAATTAATAAGAAAATAGCTAAATATAATAAAACAAAAACAAGGTATTATAAAAAGTTTAATGAGCAGCTAGGGGATGCCATTATAATTATATCTAATTCACTAAAAGCAGGACATAGCTTTGCACAGGCGCTAAATACGTTAGTTATGGAAATGCCGGTTCCTATGAGTATAGAGTTTGGACAAGTAATGAGGGAGGTAAAGCTAGGCAAGACTTTAGAAAAAAGCCTAGAAAATTTGCTAGAAAGAATACCTAGCAAAGATCTAGAACTAATGCTTACAGCAATACTAATGCAGCGGGAAACAGGGGGAAACCTAGCTGAAGTACTTGATATAATATCGGAAACCATTAGGGAAAGACTTAAAATAAAAAGAGAAATAAAAACCCTAACAGCACAGGGAAGATTATCAGCGATAATAGTACTTATACTTCCGATAGCACTTGGAATAATAATGCTCGTAATGTCACCAGACTATATAATGGAGCTATTTACAAGTAAAATGGGAATAATTATTGTCGTGATGGGAGTATTTTCGGAAATTATAGGGATGTATTTTATAAGCAAGATAATAAAGATAGATGTGTGATACTGGAGGTCAGAGGTCGGATGGCGGAGGTTAGAGGGGGTGGTACTTATGAAGTATGTGTTGGTTTTGTTGATGTTTGTGATTTTGAGTGTAGTTATAACTTATATACTGCAAAAAGTATTTAGTGAAAAAATTATTATGGAAGATAGATTAAAAAAGCTGACGGATGGAGACGAAACAGTAAGTAAAACAAGAAAAGTAATGTTTTATCGGAAGGTTGCAAATTTATTATATGGAAAGGTTAATAAATTTATATATGGGCTAATGCCAAATAATATAAGAGAAAAGATATATATGAAGCTACAAAAAGCAGGTATTATTTATAAGATAGATGTTTACAAATGGATAACTATAAAACTTATAGTTTCTGTAATTATTCCTCTAATGTATTTGATTACGATATATCAAAAAGCTGGACTTAATCCTAAAAATTTATTTATATGGGTATTGGTGACAGGTATTTTACATGTATTACCGAACCTATTTTTAGAAAAGATTATACAAAAAAGAAAGAAACAAATAGAACGTGAAATGCCAGATGTTTTGGATTTATTGACAGTTAGTGTTGAAGCCGGACTTTCATTTGACAGCAGCATACTTAAACTCACTGAAAAAATGAAAGGGGTGCTAATTGATGAATTTTCAAGATATCTAGCTGAAATGAAGATAGGTAAAACAAGAAAAGAAGCATTAGAGGATATGCAAAAAAGGATAGATGTTGATGATCTAACTACATTTATAGGTGCACTAATACAGGCATATGAGCTAGGCATAAGCATAAGCAACGTAGTTAAGATACAATCAAAACAAATGAGAGAAAAACGCAGACAAAGAGCACAAGAAATAGCCATGAAAGCACCTGTAAAAATGTTATTCCCACTAATATTTTTCATATTTCCAAGCATATTTATAATCCTAATTGGTCCTGCATTACTCAGAATGATGAGAGTGCTTGGAGGAGGGATGTAATATGAAGTTAATTAACATAACAACTAATATAATAATATCAACTAAAGTAGAAATAGCAGATACATTTTTTAAAAGATTTATAGGTCTTATGGGACGAAAGAATATGGAGCGCGAAGAAGTATTAGTTATAAAGCCTTGCAATAATGTACATATGTTTTTTATGAGATTTGCTATAGATGTTATTTTTGTAGATAGAGAGGATGAAATATGCTATATACAAGAAAATCTAAAACCACGGCAGATAAGTAAGTATATGTATGATGCAATATATGTGATAGAATTGCCTGTTGATAGAGTTAGGGAAAAAGATATAAAGGTAGGAGATAGATTAGTAATAGACTTAAAAAAATAATACTTGAATTCTTTGTCGTAGTAATGTATAATTAGAAATAGAAAAAAGCGAAAGGGGAAGAGTGGATGAAAAAATTTAATATAGCCGGAGTCTGTATACCAGATGAACATTATATGGTAGATACGAGTGATAAAATAAAACAGATAGAAATGATGATAGAGGACGGGAGTTATTTCACAATAAACAGGAGCAGGCAATTTGGAAAGACTACGACAATATCAATGATAGCTAAATATTTAAAAGATAAATATGTCGTATTAAAAACAAGCTTTGAGCCGACAGGTGAAAGTTTATTTAAAGATGAGGAAACATTTTGTAGTAATATATTTAAAATAATAGCTAAGGATCTTGAATATACTGATGAGGAATTTTATAATAAAATTTTAAGCTATGGAGAAGGTATCAAAGGTTATGATGAACTAAGTAGAAGAATAACAAAAATGAGTATTGATTTTAACAAGCTGATTGTATTACTTATAGATGAAGTAGACCAAGCAAGTAATAACGCGGTATTTCTAAAATTTTTAGGAGTGCTTAGAAGTAAATACATGGATAGAAATATAATACCTACATTTAAATCAGTAATATTAGCAGGAGTACACGACATAAAAAGTCTAAAGCTACTAATAAACGAGCAAAAAGTAATAACAGCAGACGAAGCAAGAGAAATAGCATCAGACAGATATAACAGCCCATGGAATATAGCGGCTGATTTTGAGGTAGATATGACATTTAATCCGAAAGAAATAGCTACGATGCTGGTAGAATATGAAAAAGAAAATAAAGTAGATATGAATATAGAACAAGTATCGCAGGAAATATACAGATATACAAGTGGGTACCCGTTTTTGGTGAGTAAAGTATGTAAGGTAATAGATGAAAAGCTACCGGTTGAGAGCGAGAGGTGGGGTATTCAAGGGGTAGAGCAGGCAGTTAAAATAATACTAAAAGAAAACAGTACATTATTCGAAAGCTTGATTAAAAATTTAGAAAATGATGAAAAGCTATACAACGAAATATATGATATAGTTATAGAAGGAAGAAGAAAGATATACAACCTAGACAATCAAATATTAAACAAAGCCAGTATGTATGGTATAATAAGTGAAGACAAAAATGAAAAAGTAAAAGTACATAATATAATATTTGAAAAAAGAATATATAATTATATGATATCAAAAAGGGAAACAAGTATAGGAATAGAATCAAGATATGCAGAGAGAAACAAATTTGTAAACAATGGGATACTCCACATGGAATTAGTACTAGAAAAATTCCAAGAGCTAATGATGCAGGAATATAGGAAAAAGGATGAAGATTTCATAGAAAAGAAAGGACGATTAATATTCCTAGCATTTATAAAGCCAATAATAAATGGAGTAGGAGACTACTTTATAGAACCAGAAATGCGGGATAGTAAAAAGATGGATATAGTAATAAAATACGGAATAGAAAAACACATAATAGAGTTGAAAATATGGCATGGAGAAAAATACGAGGAACGGGGCGTAGAGCAGTTGTTAGATTATATGAAAATACAAAAAGA
>MGOW01000004.1 GCA_001797255.1 Clostridiales bacterium GWE2_32_10 | reverse complement strand
TTTTCATTAAAAACATGAAAAAAATAGAAGTTGGGAAATTTTACACCCCAACTTCTATTATAGAACCAAAATTATCTTCCAAAGAGGATGATTTAATTATTGCACTAAAGTCAACACCAAAGGTAATCGGGATTATAAAGGATATTCAACCTTCTACATATCTAGTTGGATTTAAGCTACTAAATGGTACAACGGAAGAAAATTTATATGAGGCAGCTAGCAGTCTTATGAAAAATAATAAATGTGATTTAGTTGTTGCCAACGATTTGATTGATATAAAAGCCGGTAACCATAAAGCTATGATTATCGATAAGGCTGGCAAAAAGGATTATGCTGAAAGTAAAACTGATATAGCACAAAAATTAATAGAAAGGATTTGGGGAGATATGAGCTTAGATGCACTAATACGAGGAATATATGTCAACTAACGCAAAAAGTCGTTTGACTTTTGTGAATGCATTTGATATAATTGAATAAAAGGGTTAGAAAGGGGTGTTGATGTGTATAGGATAGCAATAGAGGATTTAAAAAGGTGGAAGGAAAGTAGTAATAGAAAGCCGCTTATAATAAGAGGAGCAAGACAGGTAGGTAAAACATGGATTATGAAAAAGTTTGGAGAGACTTGCTATGAAAAATTAGCATACATCAATTTTGACAATAATGAGAGAATGGAAAGCATATTCAAAGGCGATCTAAACATAGATAAGCTGATTGCAGGACTACAGATTGAAGCAGGGGTTAATATAGATTCAAGTAACACACTGATTATTTTTGATGAAGTACAAGAGGTGCCACGAGCATTAACCTCGTTGAAATATTTTAATGAAAATGCACCACAGTATCACATTGTTGCAGCAGGAAGCTTACTCGGAGTCGCACTGCATCCAGGGACTTCGTTTCCGGTAGGTAAAGTGGATTTTATGGATTTATATCCACTAGATTTTCTAGAATTCATGATAGCGACAGGTAATGAAAAGCTTGTAGAGCTAATTCGAAATAAAGACTTTGAATTAGTTACAAGCTTTAAAGGTAGATACATCGATTTGCTTAAGCAATATTATTATGTTGGAGGTATGCCAGAAGCTGTATCAAGCTTTGTGAGTAAACAAGATTATAAGGAAGTCAGGGAAATACAAAAGAAGCTGCTTTCAGCATATGAACAGGATTTTTCTAAACATGCACCAAATGAAACAGTGCCTCGTATTAGAATGTTGTGGAATAGCATACCAGCACAGCTAGCAAAGGAAAACCGTAAATTTATATATGGACTCATAAGAGAAGGAGCAAGAGCACGAGAATACGAGCTTGCAATGACATGGCTACTCGATTGCGGGTTGATTTATAAAGTAGGTCGTATCTCAAAACCGGCAATACCACTTATGGCATATCAGGATATGAACGCATTCAAGCTATTCGTGCTTGATGTTGGATTGCTTTCGGCAATAAGTAATCTTGATTTGAAATCAATACTTGAAGGCAATAAAATATTTGAGGAGTTTAAAGGAGCACTTACGGAGCAATATGTATTACAGCAATTAGTAACAAATAAAGATATCATACCTTACTATTGGTCAGCAGAAAAATCTACAGGAGAGATAGATTTTATATTCCAAAGTGACAGTGATGTAGTTCCACTTGAAGTTAAAGCAGCGGAAAACTTGCAAGCGAAGAGCCTAAAAAGCTACTGTACAAAGTATTGCCCACAACATGCAATAAGGACGTCTATGTCTGACTATAGAAAAGAAGATTGGCTGATTAACCTGCCATTGTATGCGGTTAATGTAATCGGAGGGATATTAAAGTGAGCATATAGACGATAATGACTGATGTCAAATAAAAATGCGGGTAAATAATGGATCTATAACATGGAATTTTATTGCTTAAATTAGGTTGACGATATAAATAAAATAGTATATAATGATAGAATGCAAAGGGCATATTAAGTGAAAAGCATTTATGAAATGCTAGATAAACTTAGGAAAATGAATGTAGACGGATTGATAAATAAGATAGTATTAGTTAAATTTAGACAAAAAAATACATATAGACAGGAGAAAAAAGACATGTTTGGATACATCAGATACAGCAAGCCGGATTTGACATTTCGGGAGTTTTACATATATAGAACATACTATTGCGGAGTTTGTAAATGGATAAAGAAAAATTTTGGGGAGCTTCCTAGAGTAACTTTAAATTATGATATTGTGTTTATATCAATTTTATTATCTGCTATTTACTTAGAAGAAGATAAGTATTCTTTAGAAAGGTGTGCAATAAGTGGATTTAAGAAAAAGAAGCTTGCTTGTAATGAATACATAGATTATGCTACGTATGTAAATATTATGTTGGTCTATCATAAGTTGTTGGATAATTACCTAGATGATAAATCAATACAAGCCTTATTTGCTTCAAAATTACTTAGAAAAAATTATCAGAAGGTAGTAGATAAATATACTTACAAAGCAGAGGTATTGCAAGATGGTCTAAGTAGGATGCAAGCGTTAGAAAAAAATAAACTGGCAACACTTGAAAATATGAGTAATATTTTCGGAGAAATATTTGGCGAATTGTTTGTTTATAAAGATGACGAGCATGCTGAAATACTGCGAAAGCTTGGGTATAGTATAGGACGATATGTTTATATATTAGATAGTTATGAAGATTTAGAAGACGATATAAGAAAAAAGAGATATAATCCCCTCACTAGTTATGATAAAGATAATATATCATCTATAGTGGAAAGGGAAATAGAACTGTTATTAAGTGAGATTGAGATAATGGCAAAAGATTTAAAACTAAGACGACTCGAAGGATTAGTTTGCAATGTGCTTGTTTTAGGACTGAGAAACAAGGCAAATATGGTGATGAAAAGGAGGATTGAGTGAATTGGAAAATTATATAATTATTGGTTTTGTGGTATTGATTTTATGTTTTACATTGTATTTTATGCATAGGGCAAGGAGAAAAAGAAAGGATGAAGAAAATAATGATTACTGCTGCTGCGATTGTGATTGTTGCTGTGATTGTTGTTGTGACACTCATCATGGATGTTGTTGTAATAGCGATTGCTGTTGTGGGTGCTGGCATTAAGTAATTATATGATTAAAAAACTGGAGGGTACAAAATGAGTGAATTAATTGATGTATATGAATGGAAAGGTGAGGCTCTAGTTCATACTGGAGTAATGGATAAATTAGAAGCGGAGCATAAAGGTGTATGGCATAAGGTAGCAAGATTTCAATTAATAAAAAAGATAGAAGATGAGTATTATATCATACTTCAAAGAAGAGGCAGACATAAAAAACTAGGAGCTTTAAAATTTTCTGTTGCAGTAAGTGAGCACATAATGGCTGGGGAAAGTGATTTAGACGCGTGTATAAGGGGAATTAAAGAAGAGTTGGGTACTAATGTAGGAAAGAGTGAATTAAAGGAAGCGTATAATATAAAATTTCAATTTGATAGAGGGAGTATAAAAGAGAGAACTTACTGCAAGACATATATATTGGAGTATGCCAACGAGATAGAAAATTTTATTCTTCAAAAAGAAGAAGTTGAAGGTATATACACGATTAAAATTAATAATATAATGGAGATGTTTGAAGAAAAGGTGGATAAGATTGAAGCAATTGGAATTAGGTTAAGTGAAGATGAGACAGGATATATTGATGATGTTGCGATTATAGATAAAGATAGCTTTACTGATTATGATTTTTATAAGGAAGATTTTTTGAAAATAAAGGAATATATTGATTGTAATCTTACGAAACTTTATTAGGAGGCTATATTTTATGAAAGTGTTAACGATAAAACAACCATATGCAAGTCTAATAATCAAAGGCTATAAAGAATACGAGTTTCGTACATGGGCGACTAAGCATCGAGGAGAGTTTCTCATACATGCAGGAAAAACTGTGGATACGCAGGCATTAAAGAATAGATTCAAAAACTATGACCTAGGTGATATGCCAACTGGGGTAATACTTGGCAAAGTGACACTCTCAGATTGTGTAAAAATTACTAATGAAATAGCTAAAGAGCTGAAGAAAAAAGATAACAATGTATATTGTGGTTTCAAGGGTTGGGATTGTTATGGGTTTAAGTTGGAAAATGTAGTTGAATTTGAGGAGAAGCCGAAGGTAAAGGGACAGCTTGGATTTTGGAATTATGAGATGTGAAAAGGGAATAAACTTTAATAAATTACATGTTACAGTTCAGACCCCTGAGATGTCATTGCGAGCCTGTTTTTTGGCGTGGCAATCGCGTTTTTATATTTATAAATAAATACTTTTACTACTAAAAAAGAGAGATTGCTTCGTACCTCGCAATGACAAATCTTGCGTTTTCAATACCTTTAGACATCTGAACTGTAACGGCAATGGAAATAAATGATAAAGACGTACACAACTAAAATATATTACAGACATTTTAAAAACATATTGACAATAAAAAAAATAAATTATATAATTATAAATGTAAGAAAGCTTATTTATTATAAAATAGGCATATATGTAAAATAAAATGAGGGGGAATATGGATGGAATTATTTTTGAGGAAGTTTTTTAGGCAACTTGGTGCAATGCTGACATTAGTTGTTTTTTTATTGACATTTTTAAGTAATAGCATTACGGTGTATGCTGCAGAAGGTGACCCAGTAGTACAGGGGATACAACCAGCTATTCAGTATGATGATGAAGTTTTTTTAAGCATGCTAAATACGGCGAATATTACAACAGAAGCTAATGGGTATATTGAAAATGCCCAAGATTCACAAATAAAAATAGATATAGCAAGTATCGAGAGTAAGGGAGATACTATGGCGTTAGCCACATTAGTTTCTGATATACAAATATCAGGTGATTATAAATTTTATTTGTGGAATAACGTAGAAAAAACACAAGTCATAGCAAATGGGACTGTGTTTACTGTCCTACCTGCTATGATGATTGACAAAGAAAGCTTACCAGTAGATACGTTAGACGAAGTGGTTACACTTACGGAAACTTTTCCTGAACAATGGAGTTCAGAAGATGTTCTTACTTTACAAGTCTTACGAGCTCAGGGAGGGGTATCTGTAGATCAAACATGGACAAAAAACGTAACAGAAAATCAAATAGCTTTCACAATTGGTACAAACCTAGAAGCAGGGGAGTACATAGTAGAAGTGTTAAATGCAAATCAAGACATTATTGGGGTAGCGATATTTGAGGTGCCTACTGTTCTAGAAGCAGCTGAGCTTGAAGTAAATGAAAATGACAATATAATCGATGTTTACTTTGCTGGACTAGATCCTATTGATACATCAGACTGGGTAGCCGAATTATATAATGGTGAGGTTAATCCTATTGCTACAGCAACAAATTTTATTATAGAACAAGACGTTGATGAAACTAGAGTAAAAATAGCATTTGCCGAAAATATTCTGTATGGAAATTATCAATTAAAGATATGGCAAGAAGCTGAAAAAATAAATGAAGTAGTTTTGCCTAATACGGGCAGCTTTACTACTATAGCAATGTTGGATGCGGAGGATGATATAATATCAACTCCAACCGATGGTAAAACCATAAAAGTGTTACATGATGAACGTGTAATGTGGAATAATCAAGATGATCTGAGCGTTATCATATATTATAATGACCAAGAAACAGTGTTGGATACAACGGTTGACGAAGATAATAACATAAACGTTGTATTACCTGCTATTAGTGTAGGTACTTATGATTATGATGTTATAAAAAATTTTGAACTAGAAAATGAAGTCATATTAGGCTATGGTAACTTAAGTGTAGTAGATGGTTTAAGTGGTACTATCGATTCCCCTTATGAAGGAGCGTCAAAAGTAGTAGTAAGTGTGCAACCAATAGAACAAGTGAACATGGCACAATTTGAAGTAACACTTTACAATGATCAAGATACTGTACAAAATATAATAGGTGATATAAATGTAGTACCAGGAACAAATAGAATAGAGATTGAACTTACAGCACCTATTATTTATGGTACATACAGATTAGAAATAAATAATAATGGAGCAGATGTAAATTTAGTAAATAATGGGGAATTTACTACGATACCTGTTGTTGATGCGGAATTAAACTATGTAGAGGATAATGTAGAAGTATCAATTTATTCTTCGGATAGGACAACATGGACAAGTACCGACACATTAAATATAGTAATAGAAAATGATGTAGGACAAAATGTGTTCGATCAAGTAGTAGTACCTAATGAATTTAACAATTTCTTGGTTACATTAGAAAGTCCCCAAATTGGAGAGTATTCATTCAGCGTTGTTAAAAACAGAAGTCAAAATGAAGTCATATTAGGTATAGGAGAGTTTGTAATACAAGAAGAACAACCGGTAAATTATGAAGCTAAAATAATAAGTGTTTTTGAAGATAAAAATATAATAGCAGTAGAATTTAATCAAGGTATTGTACTAAATTTTCAAAATATGTATGCGAAGCTTTATTCAGTAAATGGTGTGGAAGAAAATCTTATAGCAACGACCGGAGCACCACAATTTATTGAAGATGAGGGAGCTCTTGAATTTACGACAGAAAATCCTATAGTTTATGGAAACTACAGGGTCGAAATATTTAAAGATGCAAATACAGAAGCTACAATAGAGGGTGATGGATATTTTACAACAGAACCTTATGCAGCAGTTTTTGGAGGTACATTAACTCAACCTACACATGGGCAAGAAATTCAAATATTGCCAAATGATAATACAACATGGAATAAGGACATAGATACTAATGTGTCGGTACTTATAGATGGAGAAGGAATAGGAACTATTATGCTTTCCGCTAGTTTTGAGACAGATAATAGTATAGCAGTAACTTTAAATAACGAATTGCCAGTAGGAATGTATGATATTGAAATAGTAAGAGACTTAGATCAATACACGGAGCAGATACTTGCATATAGCCAATTCGAGGTTATTCAAAATGAAAATCAGCCTTTTGGGAATGCACATATTTTAGAAGGAACTTATGGAATAAGTGAACAACCAGAAATAGATGTAATAATTGACGGATTTTCAGGAGAATTAAACTTACTAAATTTAAAAATTATGTATCAATCAGAAGGTACGGCAGGAGACCCACAAGTAATTGCTACACTCACCAACCCTGTTTTAGTACCAGATGAAACAAATATTTATAGATTTAGTGCACCAGAGGTAATAACAGTACTAGCAGATCCTAATTTAAACCATCAAAATGTTCAATTGATGTTGGATTATGATGGAATAGAAAGCTATTTAGGCGGGACACAAGTTATTAATATGATGGAAGACCCTTGGGTAAATTTTGAAGGTATACAAAGTGATTTATATACCGTAAAGGTAGAATTTTCAAATGAAATAGATAATGCACAAGATATATTAAGTAATTTAGACGATTATATAAATGTAGTTGACGAAGAACAAAATCCAGTAATACCAACGGATGCAGATTTGTATAGTAGAGACCAAGATGGTAGATATCAAGGTGTAATACTATACTTTAGCAGCTTAGAATCAGGTTCTAGCATAATGATAAATGGTATATCTGATAAATTTGGACATACAATTACGGAGTATGTAGATCAAATACATATAGATATAAGAGTGTATGGTGTTTTGACTGATGAAAATGGAGACCCAGTACAAAATGCAGGTATTCAACTAATAGACATTGATGAGTTAAATGAAGTTTTATTGAAAGAGCCTATAGACTCAGAAGCAATATTTGAAAGTGTAAGAAATATGCAAACAGATGAAGATGGAGTATTCGAAAATTATTTTGAAGAAGGTAACTATAAAGTATTAAAAGCTTATGTAGGAGATAAAGAAAGCGGATACTCGATGAATATAGATGAGATGCTAGTTTTAGATTATGCTAATGCAGAAGGAGGTCAAATAGAATTTAACATACAACTAGATGCAAATAATGTATCAGGCCAAGTTGCTGATGCGGAAGGCTATGAAAATATAGTAATAGTAAAGAATGACTATTTGACAGGAAATTTTCAAAATTTAGATCAATGGGCGATTATAGATGTATTTGCAAATATTGTAACGGCAGATGAGGGAGGGGCATTTGCACTATCTTTAAAACCGGGTACTTATAGTGTTATAGGTAAATTTGAGGCACTTAACATAGTACCAGTAGTTGATTCAGATAATCCAGCAAATGGAGCATATCAAAAATCATTTACTGTAACAGAAGGACAACCTGCAAATATAGGACAAATATATTTCCCAGTATCAAACGTATTTGGTACAGTACTTGACCATAATAGTAACCCTGTTTCAGGTGTTATAGTTGGTATAAAAGAAGTAGATGCAGAGGATGCTAACATTTATCTTGCAAGTACAGATGTTGATGGTACATTTGATGTTGCACTTCCTCTTGGGGATTATATAGTTTCCAAAGTATTTAAAAATCTAGAAAAAGGAAGTACAGGAAGCGGAAAATACTATGATTTGAGAAATGAAAATATTACATTTACGGTTGATGACTTATATATTAATCAAATAGGAAATATCACATTGCCACAACCAAATGTAACTTTATTATTAGAAGCAAGTGGAGAAACATATGATACAGAAGCGTTTTTGGAAATGTCTATAGTAAGAAATCAAACAGAAGATATGGCATGGATTTCTACAACAACGGGTCAGGTGGATATGTACTTGACATCAGGAAGCGTATGCAATATAGAGCGATTAGATTCTCCAAATTTATGGATGGATGATGTAGGAGACTTTGCAATAGAAGCAGGACATACATATACAGGAGAAAATGCTATAGTGATTGATGTATTTGCACAACAAGTAGCGAACTCAAATGCGATAATTACGTTTGCAAATGCGAATGACGAACCTATAGTAGGCATAGGGGTGCAAATAAGTGGTAAACTAACTCCATATCATGAATGGGCGATGACAAATAATCAAGGTCAAATATATTTAGATTTAGAGCCAGGAGTATACAAAATACAAGGCTACGAACAAAATAAAAATTGGGTAGAGCTAAATCAAGAATTTACAGTAACAGAAGAGCATGTTGCTGGTGAGGCTTTAGAGGTAACGGTTGAAGTTGCTGAACCAAATGTGAAGGGTATAGTAAAAGATGAAAGTGGAAATCCAATTATAGATGGATATATAAATATTAAAAAATTAGCTTCTGGAACTGAGTTATTTGATAGTTATTTAGGAGCACGTGTAGATGGAAACGGAAGATTTGAATTGATTCTTAAAGATGGTACTTATGTAGTAGAGGGAGTAGGTACGAATACTAATTGGTATGAGTTGGGAGTTAAATTTGTTGTAGCAAGCGGTGTAGCAGAACCACTAGGAGATGCAACTATTATAACTGATCCTAATACTCAAGAAGAAATACTTTTAATACAAAAACCAGCAGATAATTTCTCAGGTCATTTATATGAAAAAGCAGGTGTACCATTCAAAGGTAATACAGGCAAAGACTGGTATCAAGGCGATGGCACATGGATAGATGTAGGACTTATATTGATAGAAACAGGCATATCTGATGAAGAGCTACAAACACAAAGCTGGAAGTATCAAAAGTATATAAATGTAGATGAAGATGGTGTATTTGGAGCAAGACTTGATTCTTCAAAAACATATGAAATAGTAGGGGTTGTAGATGCAGGTAGATGGATAGAAGTAGATAGTAGCACATTACCTGAGAACTTACAAGAGATAACATTTACACAGTTACCAATAAACTTAGAAATAGTTATGCCAGCTCCTAATTTTAGTGGGGTTGTTAAAGATTTTGATGGTAATGAGATAGATTTAACTGATAAGAATATGTTTATAAATCTAGAAAAGGCAGATTATACAGAATGGGTAAGCATTAATGTAGAAGCAGATGGAAGCTTTGGAAAGAGCCTAAAAGTTGGTGAAGACTATAATATAAGAGAAATAGTAATAAGACCAAATAGTACACAGGCTTTTGATGACTCAAATGAAACAAGGTATGAGTTTAATAAAAAAGTAACGATAGGTGAAGCTACAACAAATCGAACACTAAAACCAAATGCTAAAGTAATACTTGATACTGCAAATATGATTGATAGTGAAGCAGGAGATAAAGTATGGGTAGTGTTTGCGAAAGTACTCGACCAAGCTGATCAAAATTATGCTGACATGCAAACAAATCCTTGGAAATACGAAGCAAGACTCCAAGGAAAGATAGGCGAAAATGGCATGGCAGAGTGTATTGGATATATTGAAGAAGGAAATACATATAAAATAAGAGGTATAAGTTTTGAAAACGGATGGAAAGAGTTAAATGAGGTAATAAATATTAATCAGACTACAAATGGTATAGTAGTTTATGATAATGGTAAGTACACTATTACATTAAGCTATGAGCCTAATGTTTGTGGTGTAATAAAAGATAGTGAAGGAAATCCAATAAATGAAGCATGGGTAAATATTCAAAAACAAGCAGCAGATGGTGAGGTAATAGATTACAGTAAACTATACTTTGGTACTAATACTGATTCAAATGGAGAGTTTAGATTGAAGTTAGAAGATGGGGATTATACATTAGTAGGATATAGCACAAGTGGACAACTAAATGGTACTACTTGGATTCCTGGAAAGTGGACAGAAGTAAGACATGACTTTACAATAGATAATGGTAAATTAGTAGATGAAGAAGGACAAGAGATACCTAAAGACGAGAATGGTAATAATTTAGTAATTCAAACAAATATAAGTGGTATAGTAGAAAGATATAACAAAGCAACAGAAGAGTATGAACCACTTGCTAACGCATGGCTTAGAATACAACCAGTAATCGAAGGCGAAAGCATGGAGGATATGTGGCAGAATACTATTTGGACAAACACAGATGCATTAGGTGAATTTGGACTTACTCTAGGGGAAGGGGATTACAAAGTAGTCGAAGCAGGAGCTTATAATGTTAATATGAAACTTGATTTAGCATTTACAGTAGCAGCAAATAGTACATTAGTACCAAGTGCTAATGTGATAGATGGAAAACTTGTAGTAAGACCGATAACACCAAATCTTACAGGGGTAATGTATAAAGATGCAAATAAACAACAACTAGCAAGATATAGTTGGATGGTTATAAAACCAAGTGATGCTAAAGAAAATGAATGGGAAAATGCAATATGGTTAAATACAAATGGAGACGGTGAATTTGAAACATTTATTGATGAAGGTGAGTACAAAATTGTTGAGTTTGGCGGACAAAATTTCTACAATAGAGTGAAATTACCGATAACAGTAGATGAAAATGGAGATTTATCATCAACAATAGTAGGACTTGTAAATGAAAATGGTGAAGTAATAGTAGCACCGCAAGCCGTGAATTTAACAGGTTATGTAAAAAATGCAAACGGACAAGTTTATCAAGGAAAGACATGGCTTACAATTAAACCAGCAGCAAGTACACAAAATGACTGGACAGGTGCAATATGGGTAGAATCTAAGTTGAAAAACAATGAATATGTATTCGAGACATATCTAGAGCCAAATGATTATAAAGTAGTACAGGTAGGAAGTAAAGATTTCTATTATGATACAGAGATAACATTTACAATAGCACCTAACGGTACATTAGTTACAACAGGTAACAGTAATATAACAAACGGCAAGCTGATGGTAGGAACATTACCAGCAAATGTAACAGGTACAGCTTACGGCACAATAAGTAATGTAGAGCAAGCTGTAGCAAAAGGATGGATAGGATTTGCAAGATATAATGGAAATGGTGAGCAAATAACTATGGAAGGTGAGACAATACCAGCAGGTAATGTAAATCAAAATAGTTTTGACGACATTAGATGGGAATATATAAGATGGGCAGAAACAAATGCAGACGGTGTGTTCTCTTTAAGACTTCCGGTAGGAGCAAATATAAAGGTAGTAAATGTAGGTGGAAATGGAATATGGTATAAAACAAACCAAAGCTTTGTAGTAGGAACAAGCTCTACAAATATGGAAGTAAGAGAACCAGCACCAAATACCACAATAGTAGTAAAGAACGCACAAGATACTACTTCAATAAATGCATGGATAGACGTAATGATGATGAAGGGAACTGAAAAAATATTCGTACCATTTAAACTAGAAAGCAAAAACGGAACAGACTATGTGTTTAAAGCAAATCTTACAAACGGAGATTATAAAGTAAAGAGTTTTGGGACACCGAATATGTGGACAGAGCTAGAAAAAGATTTCACAGTAGGTAATGATGTAGTTTATGTAGAAGTAAACTTTGCTACAAATACAAGTAAAAAGGTAATAGGAAGCATTGTAAGCGGAGCAGATGCAGTAGAAGGTTGGATAGCAATAAAACCTTTAACAGCACAAAATCAAGTAGATGAAGCATCAGAAGAAAAATGGATTCAAGCAAATGCAGAGGGTGAGTTCGAATTCAAACTAGAAGCAGGCAGTAAATGGGTAGTAGTAGCAGTAACAGACTTTAATGGACACCATGAAGTAGCAAATCCACTAGATTATGCATACACAGTTACAGCTGATGCAGAACAAGAAGCAGCGGTATGGAATGTAGACATAGCGGAATTAGAATAGGGGGAGGTTAATATATGTTAAATAAATCAAAGAATAGATTTTTATCTAGTGTAATGGCTGTAATATATATGGTGTCTATAATGCTTACAAGCATGACGAGTGTCGTGCTTGCAGTAGCACCTACATTCACTATCACACCGGCATCATGTGATCAAGCATCGTTTCCAAAAAGAATTACGGTAACATCTAATCAAAATTCATTCACACCAAATAGTGCAACACCTTATATACTAGATAGTGGGGTGCCAGAAAGTGTAACGATATCTAACGTAACTTCAACTGCGACTACAGTTGCGTTTACTGTAGGGACGGGGTTAAGTGAAGATACATATCAAATAAGAATAGTTGACCCATTAGGAACTTATAATGTAGGTGATTTTATCGTAGCAGATCCAGAGATAACTGCTGTATCACCAAGCAGTATAGCAAATGACTATAGCGAACAGCTTTCTATAGATATAACAGCAGAAAATACAAATTTTGTTTTAGGACAATCAACAGCCGAAATACTAAACTCACAAGGAACTGTTATGGCTTATGTAGGAGGAGTTACAGCGGTAGATAGTGAAAATGAACTTACATTTTCATTGAACACAGGTCTTGGTGCGGGAACGTATAGCGTAAGAATAACTACAGATGATGAGGTTGTTGTAAAGGAAAACGCATTAGTAGTGAGAGGAGTCCCATCAGTAGCGATTTCTCCGACATCTGTAAATGAGGGATATGCGTTAACAACTATAAATGTAACAGGAACGAATGTGAAATTTGAAAATGGGGTTACGACTGTAGCGATATTAGATGATGAGGACGAAGACACAGGTAAAGCAGGTACGACAACGGTACTTAGCTCTACTTCCCTATCATTTTCACTTAAAACAGGACTAGCATCAGGTAACTATACAATACAAATAAGAACTGATGGGTCAGGTGGAGAGGAGATAGTTACTAAAGCTATAACTGTAAATGCTGCAACGTGCGAGCTAAAGTATCAGGGTAACTCATTTACAGGCACTTCACTGGGATATAGTGATAGAAGCTTGTCACTTATGGGAACAAATACATCATTTGCAAGTGGAAATACATCTTTGTATTTATATGATGCTAACCCTGATAATCCAGGAAGCAATAACATAACAGCAACTTATATAAGTGGTGTTACAGTAGAGGATAGCGATGAAATAAGTTTTACACTAAAAGCGGGGCTTACTGCAAATGAACACTATTATGTAAGAGCTATAACAGGTAGTCAGATAGTAACTACTACATTTAAAGTGGAAGTACCAACTTTAAATACTGTTACGTTAAATTCTAATATAGCAAATGGAAATAATATACCTATAGGCTATGATGACATACAAATCGCGGTTGTAGGTAATAAAACGTTATTTAAGGAAGCAACGACAGTAAAAATATATAATGCAGGGGATGTAGAACAAGCAAGCAAAATAACAAGAAAAAGCGTAACAAATTCAACAAATATGAGCTATTACTTGGAAGATGGATTAACAGCAGGAGTATACACGATAAAGATAGATATAGATGGAAGTGCTGCTACAACAAACGATGTATTAACGCATAATGTAACAGTGATTACTCCAAGTATAGTAAGTATATCACCAAGTACGATTATAAATACATCATCGACACCGATAACTATAACACTTGTAGCGGAAAATACAAACTTTACAGAGGCATTACCACAAATAAATATCTTAGGTGTAGATATTGAGCAGATATCAAGTGTTACGGTTAGTTCAGACACGAGATTAACATTTAATATAACACCTGATACCATCGACGATACAGGGGTTTATGATATTTCGGTTTCGACAAATCAGGCAGGTGTGATAAACCAAACAATAACAGGAGGAGATTTGCTTACTGTTGGAACAAGTGGTATTACACTTTCGACGTACCAAGTGTATGCTGATCGTTTGGGTGTAGACTCTATCACAGTTACAGGAACAGGAACTAGCTTTGATGGAGATACGATAGTAACTATAGATGGGGAAGAAGTAGATGGCGTAAATGTAGTTTCATCTACACAGCTAAACTTTGTAGTGCCAGAAGACTTAACAACAGGGGCAAAAACATTAATTGCAGATGGAAATCAGACGACATTTAACGTAAACACACGTTCGATAAGTGTAACTCCGAAGACAGGTAAAAAATTTGGCTACAGTGCATATGATATTACACTAACAGGTTCAGGTGTAACATTTAATACAACGACAAATAAGCCAACTATAACAATATCAGGATATGGAGCAGTTACGCTTCAAGACGGGAACATATCAACTAGCACAATTGTATTTGCATTCCCTACAGGACTTGCTGCAGGAACATATACAATAACAGCTTCATTTGCAGGCGGAACATATAATGGAGTGAGTGTATCTGATACAGTTACGATAGCAAACAAATATAGTGCACTTTACTATAAACAGGATGGTCAAGTAAAGACAAGTATAACAGTAAATCAAAATGCATCACCATTTATCGTAGATGTTTTTGGAGCGCTTATAGCAGGTGGGGCAGATGAAGAAGTAACGCCAGCCTTTACAGTAACAGAAGTAAGTGACATCGTAGATATAAATCAAGCTGGACAAATAACCGTAAAAAGCTATGGGTCAGCAACAATTACAGCTAGCTTAGATGGTAAAACAACACAACTAAATGTAACGGTAAGCCCGATTATAGACAGCATAAATGTATCAAATGAAGATGTACTCTTAGATTTAGACTTAAATGAAACAGAGACGATAGCTATAAATGCAGTAATGACTAATGCAAGCATAGTGCCAGTAGCAGCGGCAAATGCAACATGGACAGTAACAGAAAAAGCAAGACATGATGAAACACTAGGAGATGTGGTAACAGTAGCAAATGGGATTATAACGCCAGTTGCAGCAGGTACTGCAACTGTACGAGCAAGTTATCAAGGAAAAATAAAAGATATAAGCGTAGTAGTAAAGGAATTAGATTCTGTTGAAATAATGCCAGGAACAGCACAAACAGTAGAAGTAGGAGATGCTATTAACCTTGCCGCAAAAGCAGTAAAAACAAATGCAGACTTCACAATGGTTACAAATTCAGCTGCATGGCAAAGTTCAAATACAAATGTGGCAGTGGTAAATTCAGCAGGTAAAGTGAGTGCTATAACAGAAGGAACAGCAATTATAACAGTAACATATAGCGGAAAGACAGATACAGTAAATATAATAGTTGAACCATCTATAGAGATAACAGCGATAAATATAACAGGTACTACAGCTATAAAAGTGGCAGAAATAAGCGAATTAACATTAACGGCTACTACAAATGAACAAACTACTATAGATATTACAGCTTCAGCAGCTTGGATAAGTAGTAATCAAGCAGTAGCAACAGTAGCACAAACAGGAGTAGTAACAGCCCTCACAGCTGGTACGACAATAATAACAGCAAGCTATAATGGGCAAACAGATACAGTAACAATTACTGTCACTGCACCAGTAGAAGATAACAATAACTCAGGGTCAGGTTCAAGCGGATCTACTAAAAAGACAGAGGAAGTAGTTGTAAAACCTACTGATACTGTACAACAAATATCTGCAAATATAGATGCAGCGACAGCTATAAGTGCAGATAATGCAAGCGATATACTTGAAGATATCAGTGATAAAGAAATTTCAAAAGAGGATGCAAAACTGATTATAAATAAAGTAGTAGACAAGACCGAAAATATTACTACGCTACTCACAGAAAACATAGCAGAAATATTAACAAGCGTTTCAGAGGTTGCGAACGTAGTGGTAGAAGAGTCAGCAGATACAAAGATTATAAGATTATCAGAGAATGAAATCAAAAAGGCATTAGATGAAGCTGAAAAATTAAGAAGTGATATACTACAAGGAATATCTCAAAAGGTAAGTGATGAAGTAATAAAAGACATGAAAGAAAAAATAGCACTTACAATAAAAGTAGATAATATAACAGAAAAAGACAAAATAGAAATGCCAGTAAGCACTAGCATCCTAGGTGACTTAAAACAAAAAGGTATAGGATTAAAAGTAGAAACAGATGAAATATCTGTGCTAATGCCAGCCGATGCAATAAATGATGAAAGTATAGAACTTAGCAAGCAAATCAAGCTAAAAGCAGAAATATTAGCAGAAACTGAAGAAAATGAAATAAAAGAAAAAGCTAACAAAACAGGATACTTGTTTAACGGGAAAATATATAGCTTTGCCATGGATATAGAGAAAAATGATGGCTCAACTAGTGCAGTAGATAAGTTTGATTCTAAATTACAAATAGAATTAAAATTATCAAAAGAAGAATTAGCAAATATAAAAGATAAAAGAAAAGCTGGAGTTTATTATATTGATGAAAATGGAAACCTAGAATTCATGGGCGGACATTTTTCAGAAACAGGAATAGTATTTGAGACAGGACACTTTAGCAATTATACAATAGTTGAGTACAACAAAACATTTGACGATATAAGCACTCACTGGGCTAAAGACTATGTAGAAGTTGTAGCGGCAAGACATATAGTAAATGGTATGACTGAAACAACATTTGAACCAGATACTAAACTTACAAGAGCACAGCTAGCTACGATACTAGGAAGAACATTTGAAATCAAGGCAGACCAGTATCAAAATAGATTTAAAGACGTACCTCAAGGTGAGTACTATACAGACTATGTAATAAAAATGAGTGAGCTTGGAATAATAAAAGGATATGAAGACGGAACGTTCAGACCAAATGACCAAGTGACAAGAGAGCAGCTAGTAGTACTTATGATGAGAGCATACAGATACGTATCAAAAGACAACACAACCATAAATGCACAAAATACATTCAGCGACATGAGTGAAATAGCAGACTATGCAAAGTCAGACGTAAACTTAGCAAAGGCGATGAATATGATAAGCGGAGTAGGAGATAACGAATTCAATCCAAAAGGAAACTCAACCAGAGCCGAAACAAGCAAGCTTATTGTGGAATTACTAAAGAAATTGAAGAAATTATAAACAGAAAATACTAGAAAAAGCACTCATGTGAGTGCTTTTTCTAGTTCAAATGGGGTCAGGTTTGAAGAATTCACTTATTATATATAAATTAAGTAATTTTAAATTAATAAAAATTTTATAGAAATATTTACAAAGTAATGACAAATAGTGTATAATGTAAATGTAAATTACTATAAATACAAGTTAAAAATAAGGAGAGGGTATTAGATGAGTGAAAGAAAACTTGCATCAATACAAAAGATATTAGATATTCAGCCGATTGAAGGAAGCGATAATATTGAAAGCTGTACTATACAAGGATGGCATGTAATAATAGCTAAAAAAGATAATTTTAAAATTGGAGACCTAGTTGTATATTTTGAAATTGATTCACTTTTAGATCAAAACAATCCTATATTTGAATTTATGAGACCTAGAAAATTTAAAGTTAAAACTTTAAAGATGAGGGGAACTATAAGTCAAGGATTAGTAATGCCCTTATCAATATTACCTAAAGGTGAGTGGACAGAAGGGCAAGATATAACGGCTCTAACTAAAACAAAAAAATATGATCCTCAAGCAGAACAAGAGCAAAGATTATTAAATGAGAGGATAACTAGAAATAATAATAAAATACATAAATTTTTTAGTAGATATAAATGGTATAGAAATTTATTTTTTATCTCAAAAAAGAAAACTGGGTTTCCAGCTTTTATAAAGAAAACTGACGAGGAGAGAATACAAAATATACCCGATATACTAAATTTAGAAAAAGATACTAATTTTATAGTTACAGAGAAATTAGACGGGCAAAGTGCGACCTTTTATCTAATCAAAAATAAAACACTATCAAAGCTTTGGAAACCATATATATTTGGTGTCTGCAGTAGAAATTTAGAATTAACCAAACCAGACAGTAGCTCTTATTGGACAATTGCTAAACAATATAATATAGAAGATGTATTAAAAACATTAATATTAGACAATCAATATATAGTTTTACAAGGCGAGATAATTGGTAGTAGAATACAAAATAATAAATATAAAGTAAAGGGATATGATTTCTATGCATTTAACTTAATGTTACCAGACAAACAAATTAATAGTATTAATGCTCAGAAGACATTAAGCGATTTAGGAATTAAGTTTGTTCCAATATTAGACGAAAATTTTAAATTAAAATCAACAGTAGATGACATGGTTGAATACGCAAAAGGAAAGTCAAAATTATATCTGATTAATAGAGAAGGTGTAGTGATTAGAAATAATACTAAAAATATTAGCTTTAAAGTTATTAACTCTGATTTTCTTTTAGAAAATGACGAATAAAAAGCACTCATGTGAGTGCTTTTTCTAATATCTTTTGACTACGTTCTATAAATTTACTCATAGCCTCAGAATCAAGTGGTTCGTGGCTTAGCTTGGCTAGGTCGTAGATATGATTACATATAAGCTCTAAATTTTCTGATTTTGAAATCTCATCTGTATTGTTTAAAACATACTGAATTAAATTATTTTTATTATTAAGCACTAATGTTTGTTCAGTTTTACCCATTTGAAATGGAAAAACCTGTCCGTACATTTTAGCCATATCCTGCATTCTTCTGCCTTCCTCAGATAATAAAATCATCGCAGAAAGGGTATCAGCTTTCAAATTTTCTAATTTTATCTTTAAATCAGATATATTCAGGTGCTTTTTAAAAACATTTTTTGCCTTTTCTTGAAGCTCAGTCTCGATTGCTGTATCCTCGGTTTTTAAAGCATCCTCTAAGTTAGAATCAATTCTAGAAAACTTGATGTCTCTGTTTTTTGATTCTATAAATGAAATAAAATGAGTATCAATAGAAGAATCAAGTATAAGTGCGTCTAAGTCATTATCCTTAAACATTTTTATATATTGTGATTGCTTAATAAGGTCAGATGCATAGTATATTTTCTTAGGATTATCAGAAGTAGTAAGCTTTGAAGTATATTCCTCAAGTGTTATGTAATTTTCATATATATCCTTAAAAATTATAATATCCTTGATTTTATCATAGAATTTTTCTTCCTTTAGGCAGCTAAACTTTATGAAAGTTTGTATATCAATCCAAATCTTTTTGTACTCCTCAAGGCTTGAGCTATGTAGTGACTTTAATTTATCTCCTATCTTCTTTATTATATAATTAGAAATTTTAGTCACATAGTCATCTGTCTGTAGCATACTTCGAGATACGTTTAGAGGTAGGTCGGGACAGTCTATAGCACCCTTTAAAATCAGCAAGAATTCTGGTATAACCTCTTTTATATTATCAGCTACAAAAACCTGATTACAATATAATTTTACTTGACCCTCTGCAATCTCATATTCATGTTTAAACTTTGGAAAATACAGGATACCTTTTAGCCTAACAGGAAAATCCATATTTAAATGTATCCAGAATAATGGCTCATTAAAGTCTATAAAAACCTTTGAGTAAAATTCTTTATATTCCTCATCTGTGCAGTCCTTAGGATCCTTTAGCCATAAAGGAGATGTCTCGTTTATTTGATTTTCTTCTACATCCTTTTCTTTAGTTTTTAAAAAAATAGGTATAGGCATGAAAGAGCAATATTTGTTTAGAGTTTGTTTTAATGTAAATTCGTTAAAAAACTCCTTACTATCATCGTTTAGGTATAATGTGATAGTTGTACCACGTTCATTTCTATCGGAAACCGATATTTCGTACTCAGTATTTCCATCGCTCACCCATCTTACTGGTTCTGAATTTTCAGTGTATGAGAGAGTATCTATTTGAACCTTGGTAGACACCATAAAAGATGAATAAAACCCTAATCCAAAATGACCGATAATATCATCCTTATCTGATTTGTCCTTATATTTCTCAGCAAAGTCCTTTGCTCCTGAAAAAGCTATTTCATTAATATACTTTTCGATTTCTTCTTTTGTCATTCCTATACCATTGTCAATAATCTGCATAGTGCCGTTAGTCTCATCTATAAGGATTTCTATTTTGTACTGCTCATCCTCAGCTACCTTAGCTTCCCCTAAATCAGCCAACTTTTTTAGCTTTGTAATCGCATCAGTTGCATTTGAAGTAAGCTCCCGTACAAATATATCCTTATCTGTATACAGCCACTTTTTGATAATAGGAAATATATTCTCACTATTAATCGATAAACTACCTTTCTGTGTTTCCATATAAATAACCCCCTTGAAATTGTTGTAATATAATATATAATTTACTACAAATTATAAGATTTGTCAAGAGGAATTTTGGCAGTTGAGGGAGGAGAGTGCTAAGGAATGGGAAAGGTGTAAGATGTTACAGTTCAAAGGTCATAAAGTGATATAACCCCTATTTTGTCATCGCGAGGAGGGCGTTTTTCCCGACGTGGCGATCTGTCTTTAAAACTAAAAACAGATTGCCACGCCGAAGAACAGGCTCGCAATGACAGCTATAGGTCTGAACTGTAACTGTAAGATGTTTAAAAAAAGTAAACAGTGTGCAAAAAATATTGACAAATGTAAAATTGTGGTATATAATACAATCAATTGCTTTACATAGAAGAAGAGATAGGAGCAAGGGGAGGGGAAAATTATGATTTCTACAGTGACCATGAAAGAATACGGGATAAGTGAGTTGTGGAAGTTATTAGATTCTGCTATATCCGAAAAATCTTATCAAAAAAAATTTTTATAGAATATCCTAATAATGGAGTAGAAAATAGAGTTGTAGTCTGTTAGGAAGCAATAGTTCGGGATTTAGATGAATATTTTGGGTATTAGAGGAGGTCATTTATATGGAAATTAGTGATGAAAAGTTGGAAAGTATATATGCGGAAAGGGTTGGAGATAATACTAATTTTTTAACTATATTAGCTAAGCAAATTAATAAGGAGTTGTTGAAAAATGGATTACAAGAAATACCTAATCTATCTGAAAAAGTTGTAAAATTGTATAGCGAGTCAAGTAGTGAAAAATTAAGAAAATCTGGCAAAATATATAAGTTGGGTCTGGAGTTAATAGAAATTATTGCAGAGAAAGAAGGATATTTAGGTAGTTCAGAAGTTTTAGAAAATGTTATATTTCAAAAAAACAATATGTTTTCAAATAATGAAGATGAACGAAATATTTGGTTAAAGGAAGACAGTGATTATGAAAAATACTTTTCCTGTACAGGCAGACCAGCATTTGTTGATAAAGATAGTATAAGAAAAGCCTATGAAAGTGATATACCCGAAAAAGGGGCGAGATGGTGGAGTGAGGCTATTATTCTCAATGGAATTGAGAGCATTTCGATTGGAGACGAAATACGAGCAAGATATACTGAACTTGTGACTTTAGGTGAAGTTGAAAGTGGTGTACATAAATTATTTGAAGTAAATTTAGTAAGTGCTATTCGAGAGGAATTAATAAATAATAGGGATAGATATTATTCATGGGAAAGTCCTGTTTGTTTAAAAACTGATTATAGCCCTGAAGGGATTTTATCAGCATGTGCACAACATTCTAAAATAGGAAGGCATAGCTTGCCGATTAAGACTATAATGTTTGGAGATTATGATACACTTACGGTTTCGAAAGAAGGACAGCAAGTTGTAATATATTCAAGTGAAGTACAGGAAGGATTGGATTTAAAGTAATTGATAAGGATAAGCGAAAAAATTAAACTCAATAGGGAGGACAAGAGAAATATGAAAACAAATTTAAGTAATAATTTGCGTTATGGTTCTGATGATGGACGTTGGGAAAAGGATTTGGGAATATTACATAGTGAAATTGATAAATTAGGAGACGAAGGTATAGTAAAAGAACTAGAAATATATAGTAGTTCTGGCATAGAGATGGAAGCAGGTTTAACAAGAAGTGTAAAACGAATTTATGGTGAATATCAAACAGAAAATGATAAGGAAAGATTAGAAGAAATGTTTTACAATGGAATAACTGCAGAATTTATTTTAGAAGATGTACTAAATAAAGGTACTAATGGAACAAGAAATAGGATGACTGAAGCATTAGAAGACTTAAGGAAAGAGAATAATCAAAATACAGCTTATTTAGGGGATTTAATAACTAAAATTATGAGCATAGCTAATGAAATGGAAAATAAAGAACTAAAAAGGGAATTGTTGGGAAGTGTTGTAATATACTCAAGGGGAGTTTATATGGTGGATTATTTAATAGGGCAACATCAAGAAATACAAGATTTAGTAGGAGGCGAAAATTATGATGCTAATTCTAAAGTGGTAGAGGCAAAGAAAATGGTAGAAGAGCTCAGGGCGAATAGGCTTGTAAAACCTGAAGTGCATACTACCGGAAACTCAGTTTTAGATAGAATGGCTGGCTTTCCTATAAAGCTTCCCCAAAATGATGCACTAGGTTTTGAATAATAAGTACGTAACAAATAAAAAAGTGCAAGAAAATTGCACTTTTTAAATTTGGTGTTGTTAAAATGATAAATGTGTAGTATAATAATTCTAACAAAAATAAAGGCAAAACAAAAAAAGAAAGTAGGAACGAGCATGATAACTATACCAGATAATATAAAGAGTGTAATAGATAAGCTTATAGAAAATGGATATGAGGCGTATGTAGTTGGAGGTTGCGTTAGGGATATTATTATGGAGAGGACTCCAAATGACTGGGATGTAACTACGTCTGCAAAGCCTGAGGATGTCAAGTGCATATTTGAAAGGACTGTAGATACCGGCATTAAGCACGGTACAGTAACTGTACTTATTGAAAGGGAGCCTGTAGAGGTTACTACATATAGGATAGATGGTGAGTATATTGATAATAGGCGACCAGAGGAGGTGTATTATACTAAGAATATTGAGGAGGATTTAAGAAGACGGGATTTTACTATGAATGCTATTGGGTATAATGATATAGATGGGTTTGTCGATTTATTTGATGGTAAGGGGGATATAGAAAGGAAGATAATTAGATGTGTAGGTGATCCTAATGATAGATTTAATGAGGATGGATTAAGAATGCTTAGGGCTATAAGATTTTCGGCACAGCTAGGCTTTGAGATAGATAAGGAAACCTTTGATGCTATAGCCCAAAACAACACTCTTATAAAAAATATAAGTGCAGAGAGAATAAGGGAGGAGCTAACTAAAATATTGGTATCTGATAATCCTGAGAAGATAATGCTTTTGTATGATACAAAGCTTATGAGTCACATATTACCCGAGTTTGAAAAATGCATAGGATTTGAACAGGATAATCCATATCATATATATGATGTAGCAGATCATACTATAGTGGCTATAAAAAACATTCCTAATAATGCTGTGCTTAGATGGACTATGCTTTTGCATGACTTAGGCAAGCCTAATACAAAGACCTTTGATGAGAATGGTATAGGTCATTTCTATAGTCATGGCAGGGTGAGTGAGGAGATGGCAAATAAAATTCTGAATAGACTTAAATTCGATAATAAAAGTATTAATAAAATAACCAGATTAATAAAATTTCATGATTATAGAATAAATAAAGAGGAAAAGTCGGTGAGAAAAGCTATTGCTAAAATAGGGGATGATATTTTTATTGATCTAATCAAAGTACAAAGGGCAGATGACTCAGCAAAGAATCCAACGGTTAAGGAAGGGTATGTAGAAAAAAGTTATGAAATAGAGAGAATATATTATAAGATAAAAGAAAAACAGCAATGCATATCTAAGAAAGATATGAAGATAAACGGACGGGACTTAATAGAAATAGGGATAACAGAAGGGAAGCAAATAGGTAAAATGCTTGATATGCTATTTAAATTTGTGGTAGAGGCTCCAGAGATGAATGATAAGGATAAATTAATAGAAGTAGTTAGGAGAAAACTAGGTACCGAACACTATGAAAGGGGTGATTATAAAAATGAAAAAGATTAAAATAAGCAAGAAATTTATTATTAATATTTTAATAATATTATTGATTATAGAAATTCTATTTGGGCTATATAAGCCTTTGACTAATGGCATTTCTTATAAATCTGATGCATATAGAGTAAGTGATATTGAGTTTCTAAAGGATATGACGTATCAAAAAGATGGCAGAAGGGTAACGGAACAAGAAATATTTTCTAAAATGTATACCATGATAGATGAAGCGGAAAAATTTATAGTTATTGATATGTTTTTATTTAATGATGATTATAATAGGAGTGCAGGCAATGAATTTATTTCCATTTCTGAGAATATAACTACCAAATTGGTTGAAAAGAAGAAAATAAAACCGAATATAAAAATTATATTTATAACCGACCCTATAAATAATTTCTATGGAGTATATGAAACGAAATGCATTAAAACACTAAAGGAAAATAATATAGATGTTGTAATAACTAATTTAGATAAGCTAAGGGAAAGTAATTTTATATATTCAGGAGTATATAACCTAGTTTTTAAATGGTTTGGGGTTTCAACTAATGGTTATATGACAAACCCTTTTTCTAAGGACTCCTCAAAGGTCAATATAACAGGGTATTTGAAAATGATAAATTTTAAGGCAAATCATAGAAAGGTTGTACTTACAGAAAAGGAAGGATTAGTTACATCTGCCAACCCGCATGATGCTAGCTCTCTTCATTCTAATATAGGATTTAGCTTTAAAGGGCAATTTATAAAGGAGGTACTAAAATCTGAAGAAGCAGTTGCTAGATTATCTGGTAGAAAATTAGGGATTGATGTGGATAAAGTAATAAACGGTGAGAGTAACGGAAATGTAATGGTAACCTTGATAACAGAGGGCAAGATAAAGCAGGAGATATTAGATGAAATAAATAAAACTAAGCAAGGTGACGATATATTTCTAGCTATTTTCTACATATCTGATAGAAGTGTAGTAAAATCTATGATAAACGCAGCAAACCGGGGCGTAAATGTGAAAGTGATTATGGATGCCAATAAAGATGCGTTTGGGATGAAGAAAAATGGAATACCCAATAGAGAGGTAGCATGTGAAATGATTAAAAATACACAAGAGAAGATTAAGGTAAGATGGTATAATACAAATGGAGAACAGTTTCATACTAAGTTAATTAAGATAGATAGCGGTAACAAAAGTGTAATCATAGGAGGTTCGGCTAACTATACAAGAAGGAATATAGATGATTTTAATCTAGAGACGGATATCAAGGTGGAAATGGACAAAAATGATGAATTATATAGTGAGGTAGATGGATATTTAAATAAAATGTGGGAAAATGAAGAGGGCGATTTTACACTAGATACGGAAAGCTTTTATGAGGATAATTGGTTTAAATGGGGGATATATTATATACAGGAAAAGCTGGGGTTGTCAACTTTTTAAAGCATGAATTATAAACTAACTAAAGAAAGGAATAAAATATTATGTTAAACAAATTACAAAAAAATTTAAAAAACATTGAATTATTAGCTTTTTTAGCTACAATATATTTGATATCGGTTATACCGCCAAGAGGGATTACAAGGATGTTTACGGAAAGTGTAATCATATATTTTTTGATGACTGTATGTATATTTATATACATACTTAGGAAAATAATTATAAAAGAAAAGATTTATAATTATAATAAATTAGATATATACATACTTATATTAACTTTAGCGTTTATTATATCAACGATTTTCTCAAAAGTGCAGGCATTAAGCTTGGCAGAGCTTGGAGCATATATTATAACTATTTTATTTGGAGTTGCAGTTAGAAACATTGCATCAGATGAAAGGTATAGTATAATGATACTTGGTATTATAAATATATCATCAATACTAGTATGCTTATATGGTTTCTACCAAGCAATATTTGATAAACCGATACAAAAATCATGGTTAGATCCTAGTGCAAGAAATGAAATTACATTTAGGGTATTTTCAACCTTTGAAAACCCGAATCTGCTTGCTATATTTTTAGTGATTGTAATACCTATAGCACTGTTTTTATTTTTAAATACTAAAAAATCAATAGGAAAAGTATATTATGCAGCATCTATAGTTATTTTCACAGCATGCTTAGCACTTACATTCTCAAGAACAGGAATGCTTGGACTAGCTGCGGCAATTATAATATTTATTATGCTTATGAATATTAGATATATTATATTCCTTTTAATAGGCGGAGTTGCTCTAATACCTTTTTTACCTGCATCAATTATAAATAGAATAAAAAGCATGGGATTACACGATTCTACTGTGGAGTATAGGTTCAAGATATGGGAGACAACCATGGAAATGATAAGAGATAATCCGATTACTGGGGTTGGATATGGAAGTAGCACTTATATGGAGGTATATCGTGATTATTTAGGCAGGACAAAAATAGTTGCACATGCACATAATACGTTTCTACAAATCTGGGCAGAGTCAGGGATTGTAGGGATTATAGCATTCTTGATTTTTATACTGCAAATATATTTTAACTACATAAAAACGATTATACAAGCAAGTGACAAGATGCAAAAGCTTATGCTAATACTAGGGATATCGGTAATTACAGGGTTTTTGGTAAATGGAATAGCTGAACATAGTTTTTTCTATTATAAGAACATGATTATGTTTTATTTGGTATTCTTCTTGACGAGTAGGTATCTAGAACCTTCAAAAAAATCTTGATATATAATAGAAGATATAGTATAATATACCCATATAAATATTTATAGTAGGTGCCATAATAACTAAAAACAAATGGTTAGAGGATTTTAAAAGATATTGGTTGGATAAAAATGTAGAAAAGGTCTTGAATTTATTTGATAAAAATGTTATATATTATGAAACACCATATGAGGTATATAATGGAGTAACTGAAATAAAACAACTCTGGTTAGAGATAGAAAATCAGGAGATTGATGATTTAGATATACTTATTATTTGCAACGAAAATTTAAGGATGGTTGTTAATTGGAAGATGAGATATAAAATAGATGATGATTATAATGAACTTGATGGAATATATTTTATAGAATTAAATGAGGATGGCAAATGTACACTGTTTAAACAGTGGTATATGGAGAAAGGGAAATAAAACTACCCTCACCCTGCCCTCTCCCTAGAAAAGGGAGAGGGGAACTAGCCGAAGTTTATTGGCTAAGGGGTGTAAAGTGCTGTTTTTTGATACATAAATAAAAATAATACGGTATATTTTAGTTATTACTAATTAAAAATTGAGGAGGGGTTTATATGAATATATTACATAAAGAAGAAGGAACTAAGGTTGAATTAGCTGAGGAGTGTACAGTGTTAGAGTATCATTTGAATGATAAGGATATAAATGTGGCTGTTGCGGATATTAATGGTAGATATCCATTAGAGGGAAGGATAGTTAATGAAGTATGCAAGGAGATTGGATATATTATAGAAGGTGAAGGAATAATAGTAATTGAAGACCAAGAAATTAAACTGAAAAAAGGATCAGCTGTACTTATAAATTCAGGAGAACGGTATTATTGGGAAGGGAAGATGAAGATGTTGATATCTTGTACTCCAGAGTGGTATCCAGAGCAGCATAGAGATGTTGAGTAAAATACTTTAGGAGATGATAATTTGAATGACGGTAAAATAGCAGTAATCGACTCAGGGCTTGGAGGTCTTACGGTAGTAAAGCTTTTGAAAGAACGTATGTCGAATGAGAATATAATATATTTTGGTGATAATGCTAGAGTGCCTTATGGTGATAAATCAGAGGAGAATATAAAAATCTTTTCGGAGCAAATAATAAGGTTTTTAATGAAGAAAGATATAAAGTACCTAGCTATAGCATGTAATACAATGAGCTCGGTCGCACTTGATACAATAAAAGGGTTGATAAAAGTGCCCATTGCTGATGTGATAAACCCGACAATAGCGTATATAAAGAAAGAGGGTCTGACTAAGCTTGGTATAATAGCTACAAAGGCAACTATACAAAGTAATATATATGAAGAAAAAATAAAAAATGAAAATAAAGAAATTCAAATATATTCTAGAGCATGTCCGATTTTCGTTCCTATTATAGAACTAGGACTTATAGATGGAGTAATGGTTGATGATGCTATAGAAAATAATATGAGTGAATATAAAAAAATAAATCCCGAGGCAATAATATCAGGTTGTACACATTACACTGTATGGGAAGATAAGATTAGAAGGTATTTTGAGGATAAAATAAAGATAATAAATACTTCGGCTCCTATAGTTGACTATGTAGAGCAGGATATAAAAGGTAAGGGGATGATAAATAAAAATGATAAAAAAGGTGGGATAGAGCTATATTTTAGTGACTCATGTGATAGATATAAAGAATACTTTGAAAATTTATTTCAAGATGAGAATATTAAGGTGAATGAAAATATAAAATTATAAAAGGGGAGATAAAAATGAGTTTAATATATGATGAAATGAAAGGTAAGAAAGTATTAATACTAGGTTTTGGAAGGGAAGGGAAATCGACATATAACTTTATAAGAAAAGAATTGTCTGATATAGAAATAGGAATAGCAGATAAAAATGAGGATATAAAAAATGATGAGTTAATAAAAGATGATACAAAACTAAAGTTCCACTTAGGGGAAGATTATTTAAATAGCATAAAAGATTATGATATGGTGATAAAAAGCCCAGGAATAGTACTTGATGATTTGAGTCAAGTAGATAAAATAACATCGCAGACAAATATATTTTTAAAATATTATAATAAAAATATAATAGGTGTGACAGCAACTAAAGGAAAAACTACAACAGTCACATTACTAACTCAAATAATAAAAGCCGCAGGGCTTGACGTTATCTTGGTTGGAAATGTTGGTATACCAGCATTTGACCAAATAGAAAATATAAAGAAAGATACACTTATAGTATATGAATTATCATCATTTCAGCTAGAATACATTCCTAACTCACCACATATTGCAATAATGCTAAATATGTACCAAGATCATTTAGAGATACACAAAACATTTGAAAACTATGTAAAGGCAAAGTCAAACATTGTAAGGTATCAAGGGGAAGATGATATATTTGTATATAATGCAGATAATGAAGTAGTATCAAATATTGCAAATGATAAAAATCTGAGGTCAAAAACGTGGAATATAAGTCAAAAAACAAATATAGGAGTAAATACATATATAGAAGATGAATATATTATGTATAATGGAGAAAAGGTGTATGACCTAAGGAATCCTAGAAATCTAATAGGTGACCACAATAAATACAACATGATGGCTGTAATAACAGTGTGTAAGATACTAAATATAGATAATGATATAATAACAGAAAATATAAATAAATATGAGCCTAAGCCTCATAGAATGGAGTATGTTGGCACATACGGTGGCATAAGATTCTACAATGACTCTATGGCAACTATTCCAGAGCCAACTATGGAGGCTATAAAAGCACTAAAAGATGTAGACACTCTTATAGTCGGTGGGTACGATAAATGCACAGGATATACAGAACTAGTTGAATTCTTAATAACTTCAAATGTAAGTAATATCTTATGTATGTATATTACTGGGAAAAAGATATATGACATGCTAATGGATAAAGCCGAAAGCAAAAATAAAAATGTAATGCTTGTTGAAGGTCTAGAAGAAGCTGTTAAAGTGTCCAAAAAAGCAACCGCAAAAGGCAAGATTTGCCTTATGTCTCCTGCATCTGCGAGCTTTGGAGCGTTTAGGAATTATATGGAGAGAGGAGATATATTTAGAGAATTGGTGAAGGGGTGAGGTAGAGAATGAAAAATATTCTTATAATATTTGGAGGTAAATCAACTGAACATGAGGTTTCGCGGGTCTCGGCATGTATGATTATAGAGAATATTGACAAAAGTAAATATAATGTTTTGTTGATAGGTATAACCAAAAATGGAAAATGGTTAATGTATGAAGATTATAATACTGATAAAATAAAAGATGGTACATGGGAAAATGAGGCATGTGAAGTGTATACTATACCAAAGGATAAAGGATGTTTTGCTAAGATAAAGGAAAATAAAATAGAAATCATAGATATTGACTTAGTATTCGATATAATACATGGTAATACTGGTGAAGATGGAAAAATGCAAGGTATGTTGGAAATTTTGGGCATACCATATGTAGGCTCTAAAACAACAAGCTCAGCAATATGTATGGATAAGGCATTTACTAAAATTATAGTAGATAGTATAGGAGTATGTCAAGCAGAATATGTAATAATTAAGCAGGATTATGATATAAATCTAATAGAAGAAAAAATAGGCTATCCATGCTTTATAAAACCAGCAAATGGAGGATCTTCTTTGGGGATAAATAAAGCTAACGATAGAGTAGAATCAGCAAAGGCAATAAATGAGGCGTTTAACTACGATAAAAAATTAGTAATAGAAAAGGCAATTAATGGCAGAGAAGTAGAATGTGCGGTACTAGGTAATAATGAAATAAGGGTGTCTACAGTAGGGGAAATTACATATGCGACAGATTTTTATGACTATAATGCAAAATATGAAAGAGATGACTCTAAAGTGATTTTGCCTGCAGATTTATCAAGTGATACTATAACAAATATAAGAGATATAGCTGAAAAGATATATAAAGTATTAGATTGTCAAGGTCTAGCGCGAATTGATTTTTTTGTAGAAAAAGATACGGATAGAGTGGTATTTAATGAAGTAAACACACTACCTGGCTTTACTAAGGCAAGCATGTATCCGATGCTATGGGAACATGAAGGGGTAAGCAAACAAGAATTGATTGATATTTTGATACAACAAGAATTAGGAGAGGGTGGTATCAACTAAGAAAGGTGAGGATAAATATGTTTTTAGAAAATGATATAATCAAATGGACAAATGGAACAAAAT
>MGOW01000003.1 GCA_001797255.1 Clostridiales bacterium GWE2_32_10 | reverse complement strand
TCTTTTTCTGTTACATTCCCATCACCATCATAGAAATAGTCGATGCGTGTTCCTGCACTGTCTGTTTCTGATTTTAGGTTGCTATTTCTATAGTAAGTGTAGTTTGTTGTAATAAGGTTTGTTGGCACATCATATAAAGCTACCTTGTCTTTGCCGACTTTGATAACGTTCTTGTTGCCTACTTTGTCGTAGTTAGTTTTAGTATAGCTGTATATTGTGTTTCCGTTTGATATCTCAAATGGTGTCCATGTTTCTGTTGGACGGTTTAATCCATCATACTTGATGTATGACTCACTTCCGTTTGCATCGGTTTTTGTTGCTATTGTTCCGTTTGGGTTGTATGTTACTTTTTCTACTGTTCCGTCAGGATTTTGTGTGCTTAGTAGTCTTCCTGCATAGTCGTAGATTTGTATAGTAATTGCTTTTTCTGTTGCATTTAGATATTTTGTTTCTGTTTTTTGTGTTTTTCCATCCTCTAGTACGTCATATGTGTATTGTTCGAGTAATACTGGTGTTGCATTCTCATTTTCTTTGAATGATACCGTTTTTACTCTATCTATAGAGTCATATGTGTATGTATAGATTGAGCTGTTTGCTTTAGTTTCTGTTAGCACATTGCCATATACATCGTATGTGTAGGATGTTATGTTTCCTAGTGCGTCTGTTACTGTGGCAACTTTGCCACTGTCGTAGTAGGTGTATCTTGTACCTACTGTGTTGTCTGAATATGTATTTGTGTCTGTGTTGTCGTTTGCTGCTACGTACTCTCTTGGGGATATTTCTTGTGCTTTTTGGCCCATTGCATTGTATATAGTTCTATACGTTTCTCCGTTATGTAAAGCTGTCTTGATGAGTAAACCGTTCTTGTCATATGTATAGGTTGTATTAAAGCCGTTTGGAGAGATGTTTCCTGTTTTCCAACCTATGTTGTTGTAGCTGTTTGTTGTTACTTTTCCTTCTGCATCTATTATTGTCGCAACATCACCTTTTGCATTGTATGTGTATGTTGTTACATTGCCTTCTGGGTCTGTTTGTGTTTTTAATAATCCTTTTGCCAAGTATCCAAGTGATTGTCCTTCGGCATCTGTGTAGTATGCGTATGTTGTGATGGCAAATTTACTTTGGTCCGCGTTAGTTGTGTAAACAGTACCATCTAACGACTGTGCTTCTAGTGTTAGATATTTCATGGTTGCATCGTATACATAATATATGCTTTTACTGTTTTCATCTGACTGCATTATTAGATTGTTACCTGCATCGTACTGATACGTTTTTGTACTTCCTTCTGGGTTTGTTATTTTTATTACATTTCCATTATCGTCTCGGTCGTACGTTGTTGTGTTACCGTATCTGTCTGTTATAGTTTTTTCTTCACCATATTTATTATTACCAGTTTCGTCTGTATTATATTCTGTCGTAGTGGTTCTTCCCTCTGGGTCCCCAGTTTTTGTTATATAGTATGACGAATCATACCAATAGGTCCACTCTCTTGCTCCGTTATTTTCATTAATAGCTGTCTTTTTATTTGTTGCATCGTAAGTATATATGGATACGTCACCATATGCATCGGTTGCAGTACTTACGTTATTTGTTGTATGGTCATATATAAGTGTTTCTATCGTTTTGTTGTTGTGATCTAATACATTTGTTAAATACCCTTGTGCATCATAGGTATAGTTCATGTGTTTGCCCATAGGGTCTGTTACTTTGGTTAATACGTAGAATGTTAGCCCTGTAGGTTTTTCATAGATATACGTTACTATTCTTGACGCAGGGTCTGTGATTTGGCTGATTAATCCGTTCGTGTTATAAGACACTGTATATATCCTGCCTGCTTGATCTGTTACTTGGGTAATCTTGCCATTTGAGTCAACTGTTATCGTTACAGTGTTGCTATATCGATCTGACATTGATGTAAGATAGCCATTTACATTAAATACGTAACTGTACTGATCTTTTGTAGTTAAAGTATATGTTCCGTTTGCATTTTTTACAAATTTGCTTCTAGAGTCGTTTGCTGTATATGTTCCATCTGCATTTTTCACGAATCGCTCTATTGCTCCATTTGGTAATATTGCTGCCATTACACTGCCTGTACTGTCAGTGCCTGATACTCCACCTCTGAAACCAAAACTCCATCCACGTCCCATAGGGCTTATGCTGTCGTCTTTTGAGTTATAAGTGCGAGTAAAATCAATAGTGAATCCAGGTGCTGTTACACTTAGATCGTTTACTGTCATACTAAAGTTCCCTGTAGTAGGATTTACTCCACTTTTTCCATAGTGTATTTGTTGTTTTACTTTCGCTAATTGGTCTGTTGTATACCACGAGTCGGCATTAGTGCTTAGCTGTTCTGGTCCTGTTGTTATACTTCCCCAACCTTCTCCGTCGTATGTGTCTGTTGTTGTAGGTGCAACATTGTCTAGTGCTGCTTTTATGTCAATTCTTCCTTCCTGCGACACTTTTTCAGTTAAGCTTGTGCTTTTTATTACATTGTTTACGATCCTATTTTTGATATCCTCTATAGACATCGTAGGGTTTTGACTGAGTATGAGTGCTGCTTCTCCTGTGACAAAGGCTGCAGAAGCTGATGTTCCGTTCATATAGTCATAGGTATTTCCTGATGTTGTGGTAAATATGTTTACCCCGGGTGCTGCTATCTCTACATTACTTCCAAATGCAGCGAAGTTTGGTAGTACTCCTTTACCGTCAATCGCTGTTACTGAGATGATATTTGGCAGTCCAAAGCTTGCTGGATATGTTGGCGTGGTGGCTGTGTCAGCACCAGTATTCCCTGCCGAACATACGAATAGGATTCCGCTGTTTTGCATAGCATCTTTGAGTGCCGCATTATTATCTCCACCTGTAAAACTACAGTTGATGATTTTTACACCCTTGCTCATGGCATATTCAATTGCGTCAATTGCATCACTTGTGTATCCTAGATTTCCATCGATAAATTTAAGTGGTAGTATTTTGATATTTGGTGCTACCCCTGCTATACCTTTAGAATTGTTTGCAGTTGCTGCGATGATCCCTGCGACTTCTGTACCATGGGCACTGGCTGCTGGATTTGTCTCATCATAGACTTGGTTATTAGAGGCTACAAAGTTCCATCCATTTAGGTCTATGTTACCTGCTAGGTCTTCGTGTGTTATGTCGATTCCTGTATCAAGAACTCCGACAATTACTGTGTCCTGTCCTTGCGTGATGTCCCACGCAGCTTGTGCATTTGTATCTACTCCTGTCCTTGCTTCCAGTCCTTCGATAGTTTGTCCACTGTTTGTGAGTCCCCATTGTTTATTAAAGTGAGTGTCATTTGGTAATGCACTTATTTCCAACATATAGTTTGGTTGTGCATACTCTACATTTGGGTCTTTTGATAGCTCTGCTACAGTACTATCAATATCATCCGTAGGGGCTATCTCCATCAGCTCCATTTTTTGTCTGCTGAATTTCTTTTTTGAATCTATTTTCTTTAATTTTAATTTACCTTTTACATTCTTTTTTATTGTCGCACTTTTGGTATCGTCTTTATATTTCACTAGTATTTCTTGCTTGCTACGTCCTGTGATTTGTTTATTTTGCTTTGCGTAAGTGTTATCTAGAGTAAATATTACTCCACTTATTATTAAAGCCATTACAAGTATTATCTTTACAAATGTATTCGTTAATCTCATTATTCTACCTCCTATAGCTTATAGTATTTTATCATTAGTTCACCACATAATTCACTGTAACTGGTCCAGTAACCTTCGCCTTAAAACGAATCGAATCTACAAATCCTGTGAAGCTTTGTCCTTGGGCGATTGGTGTTGTTATTTTATATACTAGCGTTCCTTGTGCTGGCTCTGTTACGTTTAGTTCTGTATTTGATATATCACCCATTGTCGTATCTAGCTCAGCAGTAGTTGTACATAAGTCTACTACATCTAATAAACTTGGATCATATGTAATTGTAAAGTTTACTGTGCTTAGATTTTGTATATCTGATGCAGATAGTACAAGTGTAAACTCCTCATTTAGGCTTACATTGGCTGTGTACGATGTACTTGCTTCGCCTTGTGGTACTACTTGGTTAGTTTCTAGTGTTGTCGAAGTGATGACCCCGCTCCAGTTACCTGCTGTACTATCATTCTTTGCTCTTACTTTAAACGAGTGTTGTGTTTGTGAATTTAGTCCTGATAGGGTATATGTATTACCCGTTACATTTTGAATTGTAGTGCTATCTATTTCTAAGTCATAACCTGTAGCACCGTCTACTGTATCCCATATGAGGCTGATTGTGTTCATTGTTGGTGTTGCTATGATGTTTCCTGGAATATTTAATGGTTGATTTGCTAAAGTTGTTGTGTTGACTGGACTACTCCACTCTCCTACTCCTGTGCTATTCATCGCTCTTACTCTATATGTAACTTGTGTATTTGGAGTAAGTCCTTCATTAACAAATGTCAAGCCTCTTGAGCTTCCTATGATACTTCCGTTCTTTTCTATCTCGTAGCTTGTCGCTCCTGTTACTTTGTCCCAAGATAATGATACTGACGTATTCGTAGGGACTGCCGTTATGTTTTGAGGTTTTTCTGCGACATTTCCTCCTACTATTACTGTAACGCTTTGACTCCAAGAGCTAGATACTCCGCCTATGGTTGACCTTACTTTATAGATAACGACTGTTCCTGCTGTTAGGTTTGTGACCGTATAGTTTGGATTCGTTACTGTTACTTCTTGGATTGTTTTTGTTCCATCTACATTTGCTTGTTCTATATTTAAATCATATGCTGTTGCATTTTCTACTGCACCCCATGTCAGATTTAGACTTGTGATTGTGGCTGTAAGGTTTGATGGTGCATTGACATCGATTGTTTTGGTAGATACTGTGATTACATTGCTCCATGCACTTTTACCTCCACTATTGACTGCACGTACCATATAGATATGCTCTGTGCCTGGTGTTAGTCCTGTATCTACATAGATTGGATCTGATCCACTATTGATAACATTACCATCGACACTTACTTGATATGTTGTTGCTGTAGATACTGCATCCCATGTGAGCGTGATCGAGCTAACCTTTTCGGATGCTGTCACATTTGTCGGTGCTGTTGGTGGAGTAATACGTGTTAGCTTGTCATTTTGTGTGCTCCATTCACTTGTAGTTATATCATTCTTGGCTCTGACTCTGTATGTATGCTCTGTACTCGTAACTAGCCCACTTATCGTTGCTGTTGTATTAGCTGTACTCGTTACTACTCCATCTACTTCTACATCATATCCTGTTGCATTTGTTACTGGGCTCCATGATAGTGTCATATTTGTACTTGTTGAAGTAGCTGTTACATTCGTTGGTGCATCAAGTGCTGTCACGGCAACTATAGGCATACTCCAGTCACTACTTCCAGCTGTATTGGTAGCCTTTACCTTGTATGTATGCTCAGCTCCCGGTGATAATCCTTCATGTGTATAGCTTGTAAATGGATAGTCATTTACAATCGTTGTACCATTGTCTATATCTATACTATACGTAACTGCTCCATCTACAGGTGGCCATGATATAGAGACAGAATTAGTCGTTGATGTGTAAGTTAAGTCTGTTGGTATAGTTGGAAGTACTATGCGAGTTATATCCGTTGCAGATGAGCTTTGTGTAATTATTCCATCACCATTTCTTGCTACTACATCAAACGTATATGTTGTATTAGATATTAGACCTATAACAGTTATACTCTTGCTATCTAATGTTACCCATGTAGGAGTTGTAGTAAGTGTACCATCTTGTGTCACATAGCTTGAGCCTGTTTTTATTTGATATTGTGTACCTGCTGGATTTTCATCGCTTATATTTACGGTAAGTGAATTTTCTGTTACATTACTTATGTTTATAGGAGGTACTTGTGCCTGCGTGTATATTGTTTGTGTTTGACTCGCTATATGTCCTACCGTATCTTTTGCCTCAAATCTTACAGTATAAGGCTGATTTGGTGAAAGCGAGCTTACTGTATAACTAGTCGCATCTGTCCAACTTGACACAACTCCATCCATTGTATATCGATATGGATTAATGTCTAATCCAGCTACACCATCTGTTGCACCTCCTGCTATCATTATGCTACTAGCTGAAGATGTTGGACTGAAGTTTGTAATTGTAGGTGCTAATTTATCTACCTTAAAGTTCAATGTTTGTGTTACTGGAGTTGTCATTCCATCTGATATCTCATATTTGATTGAATGTATTCCATCAGAAATAGTACTTATATTGATTGAATTAAATATTACGTCTTGTGAGAACTCTGTATTCATAATGTTTTTGTTCTCTCGTGCAGTTGTTTCAGAGTCAATATAGTATTTACAGCTTAATGTATCATCATCCACATCGACAACTCTTATTTGTGGTTGCAATATAGTATCATTTTCAGTAAATAATTGATTTGATTGAGGCGATACTATGGTAGTCTCTGGTGCTGAATTCGTAATTTGCTTTAGATAATTTATATTACCACATATACCATTTCCTAATTGGCCATTATCATTATAACCCCACGTCCATACTGTTCCATCATTCTTTAATACGATTGTATAGTAAATTCCTCCTGCTATTACTGCCATTTCACTTAACTGACTTACTTGCACGGGAACATTCCTATTAGTAATTGACCCATCACCTAATTGACCATAATTATTATACCCCCATGTCCATATTGTTCCATCACTTTTTAATGCAATTGTGTGATAACCTCCCGCTACTACTGTTGTCATTCCACTGAATCCACTTATTTGTGCTGGAACATTTTTTTGAAACGTTGTTGTTCCATCTCCTAATTGGCCCATGCTGTTATACCCCCATGCCCACTGTGTTCCCGCTATTGTATGGCTATTTCCTCCTTCTATTTCTGTGATTCCACTCAATCCACTTACTTGCACTGGCACTATCCTGTTGGTAGTTGTTCCATCTCCCAGTTGACCATAGTAATTTCTACCCCATGCATATACTGTTCCATCATTCTTTAATGCTATTGTATGATGCGCCCCACCTGATATTGCTGTTATCCCACTTAGTCCATTTACTTGTACAGGAGCATTCCTTTGAGTAGTTGTGCCATCGCCTAGCTGACCATAGTTATTATACCCCCATACCCATACTGTTCCATCATTCTTCAGTGCAATTGTATGCACAGAACCTGTTGCTATTTCTGTGATTCCACTCAACCCACTTATTTGCACTGGGACTTTCCTTTGAGCAGTTGTACCATCACCTATTTGACCATAGTTATTATACCCCCATGCCCATACTGTTCCATCATTCTTTAATGCTATTGTATGACTACCTCCTCCGGATATTGCTATGATTCCACTCAATCCACTTACTTGCACTGGAACTTTTTCAAAAGCTGAAATATATCCAAGTTGACCATAGTTATTATATCCCCAAGTCCATATTGTTCCATCATTCTTTAATGCTATTGTATGGAAACCTCCTGCTGATATAACCGTTATTTCATTCAGTCCACTGATTTGTATTGGCGTGTTCCTACTAGTAATTGTTCCATCTCCTAGTTGACTATTTCTATTATCCCCCCATGCCCATACTGTTCCATCATTCTTCAGTGCAATTGTATGATACATTCCTCCTGCTATTACTGTGATTCCACTTAGTCCATTCACTTGTACTGGTATTTTCCTTTGAGTAGTTGTACCATCTCCTAATTGACCACCACTATTATACCCCCATGCCCATACTGTTCCATCATTCTTCAGTGCAATTGTATGATACATTCCTCCTGCTATTGCTACGACTCCACTTAGTCCACTGATTTGTACTGGTGTATTTCTTTGAGTAGTTGTACCATCTCCTAATTGACCCCAACTATTATATCCCCAAGTCCAAACTGTTCCATCATTCTTTAATACGATTGTATGATTTCCTCCTCCTGCTATTGCTATGATTCCGCTAAGCCCACTTACTTGTGCTGGAGTATTTCTTTGAGTAGTTGTATCATCTCCTAGTTGACCATAACTATTATCTCCCCAAGTCCATACTGTCCCATCATTCTTTAATGCTATTGTATGTTTTTCTCCTCCTGCTATTGCTATGATTCCACTTAGTCCACTTACTTGCACTGGAGTCTTTCTTTGGGTAGTTGTTCCGTCTCCTAGTTGTCCATAATAATTATAACCCCAAGTCCAAACTGTTCCGTCATTTTTTAATGCTATTGTATATGAATTTCCTCCTGCTATCTCTGTTATTCCACTTAACCCGCTTACTTGTGCAGGTCTACCTCTATTTACAGTTGTGCCATCACCTAGCTGTCCATTGGCATTTGCCCCCCAAGTCCATACTGTTCCATCACTCTTTAATGCTACTGTATGATTCCCTCCTGCTGCTATTTTTGTAAATTGTACACCTGCTGTATCAGCCAATGCCTGCGTCGGCGGAATAATCCCTGCTAGCATTGTAAATATATAAACTACTACCAATAAAAAACTTTTCATTCTCATTTGTTTCTTCATGCTTAAAGCCCTCCTAAATTATTTTTATAAGATAAATAGCATACTTTTAAAACCTTTGACAATCATCTCATCAGCAACCCTCCTTAAACTTTATTATGACATTTTTATATCAATTTTGTTACAAAAATATTACAAAATACTTTTTTGAAAGAATACCATTTTTGTCATCGTTTGTCAATAGATTTCATTTTTACTTAATTTTTCAATTCGAATGAACAGTAGGATTTTCGTAATGAACGGTATATCTAATTACTTACTTAAAACATCAGTGACAGCTTAATACTAATGGGCCAGAGTGAGTTTTTTGAATGTTTTAAAAAATTTTTTTGCAATATAAAAGAGATAGGCACGTTTCATCAATAACATTATCATGTAATTCATCGCTCTTGGGGTCAGGCTTGACAAATGGACATTTCTCACGAAATGTCCATTTGTCAAGCCTGACCCCATTACAAACTCCAATAAATAAACCTGCTTTTAATATCATCCCTACCATAAAATATATTCCTAACATCAATTATTATAGGCTTGTCCGCTACGGTAAGTTTCTGTAAATCTTCTAATTCCAAGTCTACGTATTCTTTATGAGCTGTGCATATAACAATAGCATCTGCATCTCTAACCTCGATCATATCAGTTAGATTTTTGCCATATATAGCTTTAACTTCTTCTGATGAAGCATAAGGGTCAGATATGATTACTTCAACACCCTTTTCCTTTAATTTATCGTAAACATCCTTCGATCTAGAGTTTCGGAGGTCACCTACATTTTCTTTGAACGTAAGTCCAAGAAGCAATACTCTACTGTGCCCTAATACATGCCCATATTCTAACAATAATTCCATTGTTTTCTCTGCAATATACGTTCCAATCGAATTGTTTATCTCTCTTGCAGCCTCAATCAGCTTAGGATTTATCCCAACCTCTTTTGCTTTATGTATGAGATAGTATGGATCTACACCTATACAATGTCCTCCTACAAGTCCAGGGGTGAATTTTAGGAAGTTCCATTTTGTTCCTGCCGCTTTTAGTACTTCATAGGTATCTATACCTAGTTTATCAAATATAACCGCTATTTCGTTCATGAAACCGATGTTTATATCTCTTTGCGAATTTTCTATTACTTTGGCTGCTTCTGCTACTTTTATGGATGATGCTTCGTACAAGCCCGCTTTTATAATTCTACCATATACTTTTTTGATAACCTCTAAACTCTCCCCGTCTGAGGCTGATACGATTTTTACGATTTTATCTACAGTGTGTACTTTATCTCCGCAATTAATCCTTTCAGGCGAATATCCTACGCTAAACTGTTTTTTATACTCAAGCCCTGATGTTTTCTCTAGTACTGGTACACATATATCTTCCGTCACACCTGGATATACTGTTGATTCATATACCACTATATCTCCTTGCTTTAGCTTCACCCCTATTAGCTCGGAGGCTTTTATTAGAGGTTCTACATCTGGGATGTTTTGTTCATTTACAGGGGTTGGTACAGCAACAATGTGAAAGTTTGCTTTTTTTAGCTTATCTATGTCAGATGTAAATGTAATATTTTTTATTTTCTTTAGACGTTCACTCCCTATTTCATTTGTACAATCTTCACCATTTATATATCGTTTTATTTTATCTTCATTTAAGTCAAACCCTATGACTTCAAAACCACCCTCAGCTAAATGCACAGCAAGTGGCAAACCAACATATCCGAGTCCTACAACTGAAATTATAATCTCGTTTTTCATTCATTTTACCTCCTTCAAAATATATATTTTAACATATCATATATAATCATTTGTTCATTAGTATAGCCACTAAAGCTATTATGTGTTTTCGTAATTACATCTATAAATTTGCTACTTGCTACTTTTGATGAAAATTTATTAACATAACTTTTTCTTCCTTCTCTACCCATTCTAATTGCCTCATCCTTATTATCGAGTAGATACATCATTTTTTCTGCTAAGTCTTCTGGGCTAAATCTGTCTACTAAAAGACCATCTACATTGTGATTTATTATTTCTTCGGGACCTCCTGACCTAGATGATATTACAGCATTGCCGTAGCTCATAGCTTCTATTATGGTCATTCCAAATGATTCAATGTATGAAGGCTGTACTAATATAGAAGAATTGTTATATACACTCTCTATATTACTTGTAACTCCTTTTAGAATAACATTTTCGCTTAAATCCGACTTTTCTATTTCTTCTTTTAATTGTTCTATCATATCACTTAAGTCATTTCCATATAACAAAAGTTTAAAGCTGTATCCTCTGTTTTTTAAAATTTTACATGCATTTATTAACTTGTAAATTCCTTTCAGATGATGTAAAGAATTTAGACATACAAAAATATTTTCTTTATCTACATTATCTATATTCTTAGGCTCATTAGTCCAATTATATATAACAGTCATATTTTTTGAATACTCATGAAAATATTTCTCTGTCCATATAGAGTTGCATATAACGGATGAACTAAGGCTCATACATACTCTGTCTAGGAGAAGTCTAAAGTCTAAATCCCCATTTGGAACCACGAAACCATCTAATATGCCATGTACCCATGTAATAATCGGAATATTAAATTTTATTATAGACATATATGGTATTATATTTGTTAGTGTATTATTTATAAATATATCAATATTGTTATTTCTAATGATTTTATCAAATTCTTTAGTTCTTATTCTTATCAATTCTTTACGCTGTTTGAATTCGTTTTCATTAGCTCTATCAAAAAATATATACCAAATATTAAATGGGATGCTTTCTGCTTCTATTCCATATTTCTTACATTCACTGTATAAACCACTATCATCCATTTCTGGCATAAAAATTTTAACGCTAAATTTTTCAGTTTCTAGTAATAATAAAGCTAAGTTAAGAAGCATTCTTTCTGCTCCATGCAAACGTGAGGCATGAGATATTAATCCTATATTTATCATTTCTTACCACCTTCTATTATCTCAGTAAAGCTACTCGGATCTACCATAAATGCTTCTATATTTTCCTTACTTAATACATTGCCTATCATTCCAAAATAAATATATCTTGTATCTACCTCGCTAATTGCTTTGTCATAGAGGATTTGCAGTATGCCTGTTTGTTGATTTTCTTCAATCACCAATACATCTTCAAACTCAAATTTAAGCATTTGAATTAAGGGGATGCTTGACCAGTTTTCTCCGTCAAGAACAACTATTAGCTTGATATAATCCTTTATTTTTTTAAGCGATTCTATAGTATCGTATAAGCTTTGGGCTAATTCTTCATATCTACCTAGTAATGGCAATATATATGTTATTTGTTTTTCCATCTAACCACTCCCCTTATAAAAATCCAGATTAATATTTAGTGGAAACAATATTGTGTTTTTATTATATACACTTATATCATCACAAAGAAGCTTATTGTAGGTTATTACAAAATCACATGCTCCTATAGCCTCTATGAAGGCATCATATTGAGGGTTACCTTTGACAAATAATTTTCCATAAACTTCTGGCAAATCTTTAGCTATAGTTAGCCAGTTATCATCAATCATATATAAGGTTTTGATATTATCTTTTTTACATTTTTCCAGTATTCCAAGTATTTTAGTGTTTCTACTCCTCACTATAATTACTAAATCGGTGCCTTCAACATCTTCTGGGCACGATATATCATCTAAAATCATTTTATATGTAGCAAATCCCGTGCCATATAATTTATCTAAATAATTAAGAAAAGTTAGCTGGCTATGATGATATTCCCAATAACCACCTATGATGGTTATTTTATAGCCTTTCATATCTTTATAGAAATCCTCCTCTGTTTTGTCATTTTGTATGTAGGGTACTGTTCTATTTCTTAGCACATATCGATGTATTATATCATTACAAACTTCAAAGCTTTCGTCGAATGGATACTCTCTTAAATTAATACTATTAATTTTCACGCCTGTACCGATTATATTAAACGTGAAATATTTTGATAATCTTAGTATCCATTCCCAATCAAAGTCCTTCTGCAAAAGTGGTGACTCATCAAATTCTCCTACCTGCTCCCACGCTTCTTTGGATATGATAAGGTTAGACAGCTCAAATATTTTTGTATACTGTCCCCACCCGTAAATTAATGATGGATTTATAGGAATAGGGATTTTGGTATATGCTTTATTAGTTATACCATATACTGGGGAGTCTGATTTAGGATTTTGGGCAAACTCTTGCATAAGCTGTTCAAAATAGCAACCCTCCCATAAAAATGATACATATGGGGTATCCACATAGTCATAAGCTACGTTTAGCAATCTTGCTGATGAATGTACTTTCTCTTCTAATCTAATAACCTTTATATATTTAAATTGTTCTGATAAATTTTGAGTTATAAAAGATTCCGATAAACACATCCCATCTATCACGGTAACAAGTTTGATATAGTCCTTTACCACGCTTAAGCTCTCTATTGTTTTCCTGAGTAATTCTTCGGTTTCTAAGTTTTTACCCATGCATGCTAATATGACCGTTAATTTTATATTCTCACCACAATAGATATTAGTCATTTTTTATTTCCCCTTTCATCACTCCATCTATCATTTCGCAAAACCTTTTTATCACTTTCTCAGTAGCATAATTCTTTTCTACATTAGCATGACATTGCTTTTTTATCCTTTCTAGTAGATTTTTGTCATTAATAAGTAAACAAATTTTTTCTTCCCATGCACTTACTGTATTAGTAGGCACTAAAAGTCCATCAACACCGTCCTCTACAACTTTATTATATGGATACAGGTCTGTATAGATTCCTGCTGACCCTATTCCTCCTATTTCTAGATATTTATTAGGGCATTTAGACATTGAGGTTCTATCCTCCGTTAAAGGTGCAAGCAAAATATCAGGAGCTAATTCCTTCATCTTTTTGCAATACATTTGATATGGCACGTGTCCTAGCATAATAGTGTCAATCCCCGCAAATAAGGCTTTTTGCTCATCGCTTAAACCTCCAAACAATAATACTCTAACATTATCATATTTACGTGCAACATTTGATAAAGCTGTAAAAGCCACGTTATCATATCTCATTGAGCCTGCATAGCCTATCAGTATTTTATCTTTTTTATCATCTTTCATATCTTCGCTCTCCTTATAAAAATCCAAATTAATATTTAATGGGAAAAGTATTGTGTTTCTATTATATACACTTATATCATCATAAAGAAGCTTATTATAAGTTACCACAAAATCGCATGTTCCTACAGCCCCTATAAATGCATCATATTCTGGATTACCCCTGACAAACCTTTTCCAAAAATCTGTCGGGAAATCTTGCGATATACTTACCATATTATCATCAAGCATATATAAGGTTCTAATATTATCCTTCTTACATTTACTAATGATATCAGGGATTTTTGTGCTTCTACTTCGTATTATTATCACTAAGTCCGAACCATCAACATCTTCTGGAGCTGATATTTCATCGATAAGCATTTTGTATGTGGCAAATCCTGTACCATATAGTTTATCTAAATAGTTAAGAAAAGTTAGCTGGCTATGATGATATTCCCAATAACCACCTATAATGGTGATTTTATAGCCTTTTACGTCTTTATAGAAATCCTGCTCCATTCCGCTATCTTTTTTATAAGGTACTGTCCTATTTCTTAATACATATCGATGTATGATATCATCACTAAAGTCAAAGCTTTCTTTAAATGGATACCCTATTAAATCGATAGTATTTTTCTCCTCTGTGCCAATTATATTAAATATGAACTGTTTTGATAATCTTAGCATCCATTCCCAATCAAAATCCTTTTGCAAAAGTGGTGACTCATCAAATTTACCTATCTGCTCCCATGCTTTTTTAGATATAATAAGTTTAGACAGCTCAAATAATTTTGTGCATTGTCCCCATCCGTAAATAAATGTTTTGTCCATACGAATAGGGATTTTATTATACCCTTGACTAGCTATAGCATATACTGAGAAGTCTAATTTAGGATTCTGGGCGAATTCTTGCACTAAACCGTCAAAGCTACACCCTGGATATAAAATTGATACATATGGAGTGTTTACATGCTTAAATGCTAAATTTATTAGTTTTGCTGGTAAATGTAGCTCTTCTTTTGATTTAATAATCTTTATATGTTCAAATTTACTTGCTAAGTTTTGTATTACACTTAATTTTGATAAACACATTCCGTCTATTGACACGATAAGCCTGCTATCATCTTTTACTGCACTTAGACTCTCTATAGTTTTCATTAATAATTTTTCGGTTTCTGAGGTGTTTCCGAAAACCGCTAATATTACCGTTAAATTTATATTTTCATATACTTCATTATCACTCATTTTTAGCCTCCTTTCATTATGGAATAACTAAAGTATAATTTGTTATACCTATGACCCTCACCCTGACCCTCTCCCTCCTAAGGAGAGGGGAACTTCACATAAGTTTCTACAAGTCTATAATAGTATTTTATTTTTCATCCATTCTTATATGTTATAATTAGTTTTTGAAATATCACTCTAGTCTGTCGTTGCGAGGAACGAAGCAATCTCTCTTTTATCTTTAAAAACGGGATTGCTTCGTTCCTCGCAACGACAAGAATTAAATATATTCCCCTAAATTTCTATAAAAACTATCTACTTTTACTTCTGGGTTATACTCGTTCCTTACCTGTTCATGACTTGTTTTTGATATTTTTCTTCGTAGCTTTTTATCTATAATTAGTTTTTCAATTTTTTTATACCAGCTGTTTACATCATTTTTGGCAAATAAACCATTAACCTTATCTACTATTACTCGTCTATATAGCGGTATATCTGAATAAACACCAGCTATCTTATATTTTGAGTACTCTAGATATTTATTTATAAATTTATTGTTATTAAATTCAGTATCCTCGAGATAAGCTATTCCTATATCCCAACCTCTCCTTGCCATAAGCATCTCATACTTTGGATATGAAACTGGGGGATAACAGATAGCATCAATCTCTTCTACAAAAGTTGGTCTTGCACCGATGAATTCGAACTGAATTTTATCTTTATACTTTTTCTTTAGTTTCAAAAAGGCTTCCTTTATATTACTGAGTGATTCAGCATGGTCAATGTTTCCGGCATAGCCTATCACTATTTTATTTTTCGCCTTATTTATAGGCATAATATTGCTTACCTCGGTCGAAGGTTCAATCCATGTTGATGTTATATTATATTTTTTATTAAATGCCTCACTTAACCACTCGCTACAAGTTACTACCTTATCTACATTTTCCACAAATGTTTTTAGTGTGTTTTGTACCTCTGGTGAATTGTAATACTCGCTACCCCTTGCATGTGCAGGTATATCATATAGACTATCATCTGCATAATAAATTGTTTTCTTCCCTTGTTTTTTTGCTTCATGCATTACATTCAAAATGTTCTTATCCAAAGTTCTTATAAATACTACTACACTCGCTTTATCTAGATTGTATATCGCGTCTTCTGGTTTTGATATTGTATAGTCAAAATCATTATCTTTTTTTACTTGATTTAGTACGTCTAATAAGCCTACTTTTATGCTTGGATTTACATCAGGCAAGCTTGAAACAAGTAACCAATTATTTCTAGTATCCATTTCTCTACTCTGGTCTGTCATTGCGAGCATCTTTTCGCAATGACAGGAAGTTATAAGTGATTCCCATTTCTTTATATTCATGTCCGTAGTGTAGCTATCTTCCCACCTTTTTCGTGCATTTGTACCCATTCGTATTATTTCATTCGGATCACAAATAAACTTCTCGAACTTTTGGGCTACACCATAAGCATCGTCAAGTGGAACTAAGTATCCCGTTTCTCCATCTACTATTGTTTCCTCTGGGCCACCGCATTTTGTGCTAATAGTAGGTCTGCACCTAGCTGCACCCTCCATCACTGTTATCCCATAACCTTCTAGTATGGAGGGAACAAATACCACATGATGTTCTAAGTATAATTTATCTATATTAGATTCATCTTCATGAAGTATTACCCAGTCTTTTAACTCGTGCTTTGCAATTTCATCCTCGAGTAGCTTTTTATATTCTACATCATTTGTAAACGCATATATATTAAATTCCACTCTATGACCCATATCCCTTAAATGCATTGCTACATCAATGATATATTTAATATTTTTATTTTGTTCTATTGCTGACAAAGTTAGAACCTTCAAGGTACCATTATCTAAAGGCAGTGGATGATAGTCGCCCGTACATTCTGTACCTATCGGAATCAGTTTCCACTTATCGTTACTCTGATTTATGTTCCATAGCTTAGCTGTAAACTGAGAGGCAGTGACAATTTTATCAGATATATTTACCAAATCTTTCTCTAGTGTCCGTACTATTTTAAAGTCATTTTTATTTACTTCAAAATCAAATGGGTTAATCACACCTCTTAAAAACACAATGTGCTTTATGCCTAACTTTTGTGCCGCATATGCCGCTTCAAAGGATAATGATGTGTTCGAAATTACAATATCACAATTTGTTTTCTTAAGTATTTCTACCATTGTTTCAATATTTTCTTTTAACTCATTGAAAGCTGTCCTCCTTATTTCTCTGTCCTTGCTGCATAGTCTTTCAAACCAAACTATAGGGCAATTATAATACCGAGTATTATGTTCGTCGAAGTCTTTAACCATGTTTTCATTATTTGGAGGCTTAGGAAATACTGGTATATATTTTATTTGGCTGTCTTGTTTTTGATTTGCACGTATCATAAATTCTTTAAAAAATTTACCAGGTCCTCTTGTATCTGCATATGAAAAGTTTACCCATGCTACATTTATCATATTTTCACCTTCTTTTTAGTTATATTTTTTAGTAATTTAATAAACTGTGGCAATATAACTTTGGTATCAAATTTTCCTTTGATCTCTTTTTCCGCATTTGATATAATTCGCTTTCTTAATTTTTCATTGTTTATTAGTAACTCCAAGGCTCCTAACCAACTGTCTTCATCATTATCTATGAGGAGCCCGTTATAACCATTTTTTATATACTTCTTATATACTTCGTTTTCTGAGTATATCCCCGCAGCACCACAGGCTGTAATTTCTAGATATTTGTTTGGACATTTGCTGTTAATATATTTTGTCTCCCCAAGTGGACTAATCATAATATCTAAGTTCCATTCTGAAACTTCTTTTGCATATTTTTTGTAGTCAAAGCTATATGAAGTATTTTTAATTCTTGAGCCATATTTTTTTAATTGCTCTGCTAACGTTATCCCTTTGAAAAATAAATTTACATTTTCATATTTATCCATTATCTTTTCCAAAGCATTAAAAGCAGGGGTAAAAAATTGAATCTTTGATGTGCTTCCTGCAAAACCTATGTTTATAGTCTGGTTATTTCTAGGTGAAGTTGTTTTGCTAAAGTAATCTAGATTAATGTTTGTAGGAAATAATATGACGTTATCATTGTATTTCTCTATGTCTTTCTTCAAAATATCATTATATACAAGAACATAATCTACTGTAGATATGAGTAGTATGAAATTTTGAAAATAAATAGTATTAGGTCCTATTTGATTTCCTAACTGAGGATATGTCTCTAATGCACAAAACCAATTATCATCAATAATATAAACTGTCTTTATGTTATTTTCGTAGCAATATTTCGCTACGGGCATCGCATTTTCATATCGGCTTCTAACAAAGAACACTATGTCATAATCTTTAAGCTCATTTGGGTTAATATTTTCTTCAAGAAATGCTTTCCGTTTAATAGAACTCCCATCCGCTATCTTCTCAAAATAATTATTAAGACAAAGCTGAACCTGTGAAGCTTCATGTATACCACTTACGATAGCTACAGAAATATTAGTCTTAATATTTTGGTCTAGGCTATTTTCAAATTCTATGCCGTATTGTATAGAAGCAAGTGATTGTCTAGCCGGTATAAATGAACCATTTAAACTGCCTATCTTACATAAATGATTTACCTTAATCATAAATTTCCAATCTATAACTCTACTCATAGATATATCAATGTCAAACCCGCCTAAAAGCTCTATAGCCTCCCTCGTAAACAATGTGTAAGACAGTGGCAATATATTTGCCACCTCTAGCCAAGGCTCCTCTGGCTGATAAACCCCCGCTTCATTAACATCATGCGAACATTCATGATTGATTTGTTCATATCTTACCCTGCTATATGCAGCTTGGACTCCTCCAGTTACGATAATATTATTAAGATGATACAATGAATCCTTCATCCAAAAAACGCCTGTCCACAAAAAGCATACTGTTTTACCTCTCGAAATCGAAAAGCCATAGTTCCACATAGCCCCAGGAAAAGTGAGAGTTTCATTTGAATCTACAATGATTATGTTTTTTCTTTTTGCAATAATGTTGTACAACAATGGTAATTCTCCAGACGTCACCCCGTCTAGCAATATTATTACTTCACTTTCCGCATCTAGAGGCATGTACTTTTGATTAACACAACTAGCTATAGTCATAAGCAAGTCGTCCTCTGACATGCTTTTATGGTGATATAATATAAATGATGTATGTATATACAATTTCTTCACTCCTTTCTTATATCTTATATTATTATATTTTTGGAGAGATAAAAAGGTGACAAAAGGGGTCAGGCTTGACAATTGGACATTTGAAATTCAAATGTCCAATTGT
>MGOW01000002.1:12643-32551 GCA_001797255.1 Clostridiales bacterium GWE2_32_10 | reverse complement strand
GAATTAAGTAAATAATTAATTAGCTAACTAGGAAGGTGATACTATGCTTTATATAACTTGGGTATATGCATTAAATTTACCGTGTAAGCTTAATACAACAGGAGATTGGCATGCGTCATCTCTGAGATGGGGGAGTAATATAGATATACGGGAAAGTACTGAGAGTATCTATAAAGATTGGGGTATAGAATAGCCTATAGAAATACCAACAGGTGGTATGTATAGACATGCAGATCACTTGAGGGCGATACTAGATATTTTAGAGGCAGGTAATGAACAAACTATAAGATGGTTGAAGAATTTCAGAGATGATTTTATATGTTCCGAAGAGTATGATGAAGTATTTTTTAAAAAGATATATGAGCTAAAGGATAAACCTAACTGGGATTTGATAGATAGTTTGATAGGATATGAGTATAAATTTAAATGGCTTAAATGGAAGGAGAATAAGTTGAATGGCTGATGTAAATAGCGGATTCATTATTATTGTTGATGAATAAGCTAGAACTAATAGAATGAAATAAAAACAAAGGAGGAGTTACACATGTCTAAAAGACCAACAATATTAATGGTACTAGATGGTTTTGGGCTTAGCGATATAGTAGAGGGAAATGCTGTTAAAGTGGCTAATACCCCAAATATTGATAAGCTTATGACAGAATATCCTTGGGCAAAAGGTAGTGCTAGTGGGCTTGCGGTAGGGTTACCTGAAGGGCAGATGGGTAACTCAGAGGTTGGGCACTTAAATATGGGTGCTGGGAGAATAGTGTATCAACAGCTTACTAGAATAACAAAATCTATACAAGACGGTGATTTTTTTGACAAAGAGGAGTTTTTGCAAGCTATAAAAAACTGCAAAAATAATAATTCGACATTACATATATATGGACTTTTATCCGATGGTGGAGTTCATAGTACACAAGAACATCTCTATGCCACATTAGAGCTAGCAAAAAGACATGACCTGTCTAAAGTATACGTACACGCATTTTTAGACGGCAGGGATACTGCACCAAACTCAGGAAAAGGTTTTATAGAAAAGCTAGAAAACAAAATGAAAGAAATTGGCGTAGGTAAGATTGCTACTGTAACAGGTAGATATTATGCTATGGATAGAGACAACAGATGGGAAAGAGTTGAGAAAGCCTACAATGCAATGATTATCGGTGAAGGTGTAAAAGCAACTAGTGTACAAGGCGCTATAGAATCATCATATAAAGCAAATATATCAGATGAATTTGTAGTTCCTACAGTTATAACTGTAGACGATAAACCATTAGCCACTATAAATGGAAATGATTCTATAATATGCTTTAACTTTAGACCAGATAGAGCTAGAGAAATAACAAAAGCATTTTGTGAAGAGAATTTTGAAGGATTCGAAAGGAAGAAAGGTTTTATCAAGGTTAGGTATGTTTGTTTTACTGAATACGATGTCAATATAGTAAATAAGCTTGTTGTATATAAACCAGAAGATATAAAAAACACTTTAGCAGAGTATCTATCAGATAAAGGCTTAAAGCAATTCCATACAGCTGAAACTGAAAAATATGCACACGTAACATTCTTCTTTAATGGCGGAATAGAAGCACCATATAAAGGTGAAGATAGACTTGTTATACCTTCACCCAAAATTGCGACATATGATCTAAAACCAGAAATGAGTGCATATGAACTTACAGACGAGTTTATAAAAAAGATAGAATCAGGAAAATATGATTTTATAATAATAAACTATGCAAATTGCGATATGGTAGGACATACTGGGATATTCGAAGCAGCAGTAAAAGCAGTCGAAACTATAGATGAATGTGTAGGACGTGTAGTAGATAAATTACTAGAAGTAGAAGGGCAAATGTTTATCTGTGCAGACCATGGAAACGCTGAAAAAATGATAAATCCAGAGGATGGAAGTGTGTATACAGCACATACCACAAATTTTGTTCCATTTATACTTGTAAATTTTGAAAAAAATGCTATAATAAGAGAAGGTGGAAAACTTTGTGATATAGCTCCAACTATACTAGAAATGATGGAACTACCAAAACCACCTGAAATGACAGGAGAAAGCTTAATCAAAAGTGAAATTATTGTGGATTGACTAAAAGGAGGATGAGTTTTATGGGTAAAAAGATGTTAGGGGAAATTTTGTTAGAAGAAAACCTTATTGACAGTGAAACGTTAAGGATAGCACTTGAAAAACAAAAGCAATATGCCTTAACAGATGTAAGTCAAAAAGACAAGGTACCTATACCGTATGTAATTCAACCAGACTGGAGAATAGCTTGGTTTTTTAAACTAGCATTACTACCATTGCTCGTATATTTTTTAGCAAAAATGTATACTATGCCAGAAAATTTTCCTACACTGCTTGTATTACTTATAATATTTCTGGTAATGGATTTAGTTGTCATAAGGCATACATATGTCCAAAAACTAGTATTATTTGAAGAAAAATTTATATACCGAGGATTGCATATTGTTGATTACTCAAGTATAGTTAAAATTGACACATCTTTTGTATGGAGTGGAATTCAAATAGGATATAGGGTAAAGGTTTATACAAAAGATAGGGAAAATCCAGTATGGATAAACATAAGCTTCTTTGATAATACAGATTTGAAAATATTGTTTAGTGTATTAGAAAAACAAGGCATAAAAATAGAAATGAATGAGTTTTCTAAAAAACTAAAAGAGGGGAAATCAACATTAGTAGAAACAGATTTGCTAAAATGGAGCTCATTAATCTTAGGCATATTTATACTAATAATAATATTTTGGGGTATTTCTAAGATAATGTTTAGTTAAATTGGAACATAGAAGTTAAACAAAAGATAGTTAGTACATATCAGCAGTCTGTGATTGTTAAAAGATAGGTCACAATGACAGACTTAGGTCTGAATAATTAAATATAAAGGGAGGAGTTAATATTATGATAGAACCAAATTATGTTGAAATTTTAGATGTTATTGCTAGGGAGGTTTTAGATTCAAGAGGAAACCCTACTGTAGAGGTTGATGTACATTTAGATGGAGGATTCATGGGAAGAGCACTGATTCCATCAGGTGCGTCTACAGGACAATTCGAGGCTGTAGAGCTTAGAGATGGTGATAAAGGTAGATATAAAGGTAAGGGTGTACTAAAGGCAGTTGAAAATGTTAATGGCATTATTGCAGAAGTAGTAGTAGGTATGAACGCCCTTAACCAAGTAGCAATAGACAAATTACTTATCGAATTAGATGGCACGAATAATAAAGGAAAATTAGGTGCAAATGCGATACTTGGAGTTTCTATCGCAGTTGCTAGAGCAGCAGCAAATGCACTTGGAATGCCACTTTATCAATATATAGGAGGAGTAAATGCAAAAACATTACCAGTTCCTATGATGAACATATTAAATGGTGGAAAACATGCTGATAATACAGTAAATATACAAGAATTTATGGTTATGCCAGTAGGAGCAGCTACATTTAGCGATGCCCTAAGAATGTGTACAGACGTATACCACACACTTAAACAAGTTTTAAAGGATAGAGGATTATCAACCGCCATAGGTGACGAGGGTGGATTTGCACCAAATTTATCTAGTGATGAGGAAGCTATACAGGTTATACTAGAAGCAATATCTAAAGCAGGATATAAAGCAAGCAATAACGATGATGCAGACTTTATGTTAGCTATAGATGCAGCAGCTTCAGAAATGTATAAAGAAAATGGAACATATGACTTTTGGAAATCAGGATTTACAAAATCTAGAGAAGAAATGGTTGATTTCTGGGTTGATCTAGTAAATAAATATCCAATAATATCATTAGAAGATGTTCTAGCCGAAGAAGACTGGGAAGGCTGGAAAATGATCACTGATAAAATAGGTGATAGAGTACAATTAGTTGGGGATGATTTATTCGTAACTAATACTGAAAGACTAGAGCGAGGCATCAAACAAGGCGTAGCTAATTCTATACTAATAAAATTAAATCAAATAGGAACATTAACAGAAACATTAGATGCTATAAAGATGGCTAACAGAGCAGGAATGACAGCAGTTGTTTCACATAGATCAGGTGAAACAGAAGATTCTACAATAGCAGACATAGCAGTAGCACTAAACGCAGGTCAAATCAAAACTGGTGCACCTTGCCGTTCGGATCGTGTAGCAAAATACAACCAATTATTAAGAATAGAAGAAGAACTAGATTTCGTAGCTGAATATCCAGGAAAAAAAGCATTCTTTAATATAAATAAATAATTTCAGTAAATACCCTAAGTATTGTCATTGCGAGGAACGAAGCAATCTCCTACAATGGCAGTATGCAGAGATATTGGTACTAATTAGAAAGGGGATAATTAAATTGATGACAATATTATATGGAGTATATATCGTAATAATTATATTACTGATAATTGTTATACTCATGCAAAAAAGTAAAACAAGAGGTTTTGGGGTTATGACAGGAATAACAGCGGTAGGAGATAGTTATTATAATAAGAATAAATCAAAGACAAAAGAAGGTAGATTAGAGTCACTAACTAAAGTTGGAATATTTGTATTTATTGTGTTAGCGGTTGTTTTAAATGTAATGATAAATAAAGAAACTGGTACGACCAATAATGTAAATACACCAAATACGACAACTACACCAATAGTGCCGGTGACACCACCAGCAGCAACGACTGAAACAACACCAGTAACTGAGCCAACAGCAACACCAGAGACTGGGACGAATGCGGTGAAACCGCCTGTGGCAAATCAATAAAAGGTTGAACAAAAAAGGATGTATAAATTATACATCCTTTTTGTTATCTGAATTCGTAATTATTTAGAATCACCCCCTTATAATGTCATTGCGAGCATCTTTTCGCGAAGCAATCCCGTTTTTATATTTCTCTAAATCTTATATAAAATCAGGTTTAAAGAGAGATTGCTTCGTTCCTCGCAACGACAACATAAAGTGTTAACTTATGGGGGGGCTGAATAGTTACGATTTCTACATCTTCTCAGGTGCTTTTATACACAAAAGATTTAATCCTTCTCTAAGTGTATTCTTCACAGCATTCACCAAATAAAGCCTAGTATTTCTAACCGTATCATCATCCACTAGAACGGAATATTCATTATAAAATTTATTAAATGCTTTACATATTTCAATCAAATGTCTTGCCACATACATTGGCTCGTATTTTTCAGCCGAAGCTATGATTGAGTCAGGAAAGCTTGAGATTAGCTTAACTAGATCAAATGAAGTATTATCAGTCAAAAGTGAAAAATCAACCTTCTCTAAATTTATTAAAGACTCATTCTTTTTAATCAAACTGCATGTTCTTGCATGAGTATACTGTACATAAGGTCCAGTTTCACCATCAAGCCTTAATGCTGTTTCCCATTTAAAAACAATATCATTTAAAATATTATTATATATGTTATTAAAAATTATAGCTCCTAGACCAACCTGCTCTGCAACCTCTTCTTTATTTTCTAAATCAGGATTTTTAGCGGTGATTACCTCTAAAACCTTATTTTTCGCTTCTTCGATCAATTTATCTAAAACAATAAAGTTACCTTCTCGAGTAGCCATCTTCCCAGATTCTAAGGTTACAAAGCCATAGGGTATGTGCACTAAGTCTTTAGCCCAAGGGTAATTCATCTTATCTAACACTGTAAAAAACTGTTTAAAATGAAGACTTTGTTTGTAATCTGTAATATATATACATTTGTAAAAATTATATTTTTGCATACGATGTATTGCAGCGGCTAGGTCACGAGTTGCATATATAGTACTTCCATTACTCTTTAAGACAATACAAGGCGGAAGCTTTTGTTCTTCAAGATTTACTATATAGGCTCCCTCACTAAGTTCAAGAAGATTCTTTTGGTTCAAGTTGTTAATAACTTCCTTGTCAAGATTATTTAATATATAATAACTTTCGCCTGTATAATCATTAAAAGTTATTTCTAGTCGTTTGTATAATTTATTAAATTCAACAAGGCTTATTTCCTTAAACCAATTCCAAAGTTTTATATATTCTGGGTTGCCACGTTCTAAGTCAGCAAATGCTGCCCTACCTTCATCTTCTAGGGCTGGGTTAGTGTCTACTTCCTGATGAAACTTAATATATATATTGACAAGCTCATACACACCATTCTCTTTTATTTTTTCGTCATTGCCCCATTTTTTATAAGCAACTATTAGTTTGCCAAACTGAGTTCCCCAATCTCCAAGGTAATTGGTACCAATAAAATTATATCCAGCTGCTTTAAAAATCTTACCTAAAATTGCACCTATAATAGTTGTGCGTAGACTACCTACATGGAAAGGCTTCGCTATATTAGGATGAGAATAGTCTATAACTATTGTCTTTCCCCCTCCAATATCACTTTTATAAAAATCAACATTTGTATTTACATTATCTAATATTTGTTTTGAAAACATAAGTCTATCAACAAAAAAGTTTATATATCCAGATACTGCCTCAATCTTATCTAAATAATCAGGCTTAGATATATTACCAGATAGCTCCTCTGCTATAATATTTGGGGCTTTTCTAAATAATTTAGACAGCCTAAAGCAAGGAAATGCAAAATCACCTTTGCTAGAATCAGGTGGCACCTCTAATGCATTTAGCATCTCCTCATAAGGCACCTCTAATATATTTTCCGCAAGCAGGCTTGCAATATTTTCTTTAAATTTCATAATAATCAAATCCTTTCATGATAATAATAAGTGAATTATACCAAAAATATTATCAAATTGCAAGAAAGATAAAAATTAATCTTGCTTTTTTTAATAAATAATAGTAAAATAAACTTATATATTAATTAAAGGGGGATAAGACATATGTATAATATAGGAATTGATATAGGTGGGAGTAAGATTGCATTTGGAATTGTAGATGAAGATGGCAATATTGTGTATAAAGATCAGATTAAAAATAGTGGAGATATTTCGGCAGAGGATGAAATAAAAAATATAGCAGAGGTGTTAGAAAAGTTGATGGGGCAGTACAATCTTAAATATTCTGATATAAATTCTATTGGGATAGGTTTTCCGGGTCCTGTTAATAAAAAAGGTATAGTAGTTGGGACAAATGTGTCAATAAATAATATGAATTTGGCGGAAGAACTAGGAAAGTTTATAAAACTACCTATATATGTAGAAAATGATGCTAATTGTGCAGTAGTTGGTGAGTATGTGCACGGAAGTCTAAAGGAAGCAAAAGATGTAGCATTTGTTACACTTGGGACTGGTGTAGGTGGTGGATTAATAATAGATGGTAAGCTATATGTAGGTGCGGATGGTGGAGCAGCAGAATTTGGGCATCAGGTAATAGTTATGAATGGAAAGCGGTGTGGATGTGGAAGGTGTGGTTGCCTAGAGTCTTATGCTTCTACAAAAGCTTGGGAAGATAGAATAAGAGAAAAATTAGAAAAAAATAAGGATTCAAAGATATACGAGCTAACAGGTGGAAATCCGGAAAATGTAAATGGTAAAGTAATATTTCAAGCAATAGATGCAAATGATGAATTTGCAATGGAGTCATATAGAGAACATCTAAAGTATATTGCTCTTGGTATTAACAACTTGATAGCTATTTTTCAACCAGAAATAATAGCTATAAGTGGAGGAATTACAGGTGTAGGAGAAAAACTTCTAAATCCATTAATTGCTGAAATAAAAGAGGAAATGAAAGATTGTAAAATTAATATAAAAAATACAGAAATAAAAATTGCCGAGCTAGGCAATGATGCAGGTATAATAGGGGCTGCTGAAATATATAGATTTAAATAGACCCTCACCCCTCTCCCGATGTGGGAGAGGGGAAATCAAAATTTATGGAGGTTAGACATGGAATTATATTATATTATTAGTTTAGTTATTGGGTATTTATTTGGATGCATATCTACAGCATACATAATATGCAGATTTGCGAAAGATATAGATATAAGAGAACACGGTAGTGGCAATGCGGGAACAACAAATGTAATAAGGACGCTAGGATGGAAAGCTGGAATTTATACTTTTTTAGGAGATTTTCTAAAGGGTGTATTTGCTGTATTAATTATGAAATATTTATTTGCAGACTATAATGATCAAGCTATGGTAACTGTATTTACCGCGGCTGGAGTCATACTTGGGCATAACTGGCCAGTATTTTTGAATTTTAAAGGAGGCAAAGGTGTTGCATCTACGTTGGGATTGTTATTTTCTATAAACCTATTAGTTGGATTTATTGCAGCTCTTATTATGGTTGTAGTTATATTAGCAACTAGATATGTGTCATTAGCATCAATTCTTACAGCACTAGCAACTCCTATAGTATTTTTGATTTTTGATGATAAGAAGCCGTATCTAGTATTTGCAATACTTCTTGCAATATTGACGATATACAAACATAAAGCAAATGTAGGTAGATTGCTTAAGGGAACTGAATCGAAAATAGGCAAGAAAAAGGAGGGATAACATATGAATAAAAAGCTAATACCAATAGGAATAGACAGTTTTAAGAAAATAATAGAAAAAGATGCATATTTTATAGATAAATCAGAGTTACTACAAGATATAATGACTAGAGAGGTAATACTAATAAATCGCCCAAGGCGATTTGGTAAGACGTTAAATTTAGACATGATAAGATACTTTTTTGATAACGGAGTAAGCACCTGCGATGATTTCAAAAATAGGCAAGCAGGGAAAGTAGAAGTAGATAATAGATATTTATTTAATGGGCTAAAGATAGAACAGGATAAAGAAATAATGAAGCATCAGGGGAAATATCCAGTAATACAGATATCACTAAAGGAAATAAAAGAAAGTAATTGGGAAAATTGCTATGAGGGAATACAAAAAGTAATAAGTAAAATATATATGGAAAATGATTATCTAATAGAAAATATGTATGATATAGAAAAGCAAATATTTGAAAAAATAATAAATTTTACAGCAAGTAAAGTAGAATACGAGCAATCACTAAAAAATATAATGGTGTATTTCTACAGATACTTCAAACAGAAAACAATCCTGTTAATAGATGAATATGACCAACCAATAATATCCGGTTATGTAAACGGATATTATGACAAAATAATAGAATTTCTAAGAAACATGCTAAGTGCAGCCCTAAAAACAAACGAAAAGTTAGAAAAAGGAGTGCTAACGGGAGTAAGTCGAGTAGCGAAAGAAAGCATATTCAGTGGATTAAATAATCCAAAGGTAGATAGTATGTTAATACCAATAAACGATGACAAATTTGGATTTAATGACGAAGAAGTAATAGAAATATTGAAGTACTACGAAAAAGAAGATAGCTATGAAGCAGTAAAAAAATGGTACAATGGATATAATCTAAATAGAAAACAAATATATAACCCATGGAGTGTACTGAATTATATAGAAGACAAAGAAAACAGATTAATAGGCTATTGGGTAAATACAGGAAGCGATGATTTAATAAAGATATTACTGAAAAACAACCTTCAAAAAGTAGTAAATAACCTGAACAAAATACTAAAAGGGGAAGAAGCTATAAAAGAAATAAACGAAGCCGTAAACTTCAACAACCTAAACACAGATGAAGATAGTATATGGAGTTTAATGATACAAAGTGGGTATCTAAAAATAGCAAATCCAGAGGAAATAGGAAGAGATCCAGATGGAAATGGAATAATAAAAGCAAAGTTAGAAATACCAAACAGAGAACTGAAAGGATCATACGAAAGCATGATAGAAACATGGATAACAGAAATAATAGGAAAAACAGAAATAGACGAAATGCTAGAGGAACTAACAGAAGGAAACATAGAGGACTTCATAGAAAACTTCAAGGCTTTAATACTAGAAAATATGAGCATGTACGATGCAGCAGGAAAGGAAGCAGAAAAATACTACCATGTATTTTGTTTGGGGCTATTTGTAAAACTAAAACACAAATACATTGTAAAAAGTGAGCTAGAAACAGGGATAGGTCGAAGTGATGTAATACTAATACCAAAAGACAACAAAAAAAGAGGGATAGTACTAGAATTCAAAAAAGCAAGATACAAAAAGACGATAGAAATAGCAGCGAAAGAAGCGATAAAGCAAATAGAAGAAAAGAAATATGATACGATATTAAAGGAACATGGTGTAGAGGAAATAATAAAGCTAGGAATAGGTTTTAAGGGGAAAGAATGTCATTTTGAACAGATTTAATTAAAGCAGGAGGTAATACATGAAAAAAATAGCAATTATTGGATCAGGAACGTGGGGGACAGCGCTTGCATTGTTACTTCATAAAAATGGTCATGAAGTTTGCATGTGGTCGTGGAAAAAAGAAGATGCAGATGAGATGAGTGAAACTCGTGAGCATAAAAATTTAAAAAATATAAAGATACCTGTCGATATACAAATAAGTAGCGATCTGGAGGAAACTATCAAAGATAAGGAGATATTAGTTATAGCAGTGCCATCTATTGCGATGCGTGAAAATTTAACAAATATATCAGAATGCATAACAAAAGATCAAGTAATAATTATAGCATCGAAGGGTGTAGAGGAAGCTACATTTATGATGATGACAGATGTAGCAAGTGAAATAATGCCAGAAAATGAGGTAGCAGCTATTTCTGGACCAAGTCATGCTGAGGAAGTGGCAGAAGGTATACCTACAACATGTGTTATAACAGCTAAAAAGAAGACCGTTGCAAGAATGCTTCAAGATACCTTTATGTCTGAGAATTTTAGAGTTTATATAAATCCTGACATGCTAGGTGTTGAGCTTGGAGCAGCACTGAAAAATGTTATTGCACTTGCGGCTGGTATAGCGGACGGGCTAGAATTAGGAGATAATACTAAAGCGGCACTCATGACAAGAGGGTTGCTTGAGATAACTAAAATAGGTATAGCCATGGGCGCAGACCAAAGAACCTTTTATGGATTAACAGGATTTGGAGATTTGATAGTTACATGTAATAGTATGCATAGTAGAAACAGGCGAATGGGCATACTTCTAGGAAAAGGATATAATATGCAGGAAGCTCTAAAAGAGGTAAATATGGTAGTCGAAGGTGTATATTCTGCAAAAGTAGCGTACAATCTAGCGAAAAAATTTGATATAGATGTACCTATAATAGAATCAGTTAATAAAGTACTTTTTGAAAATGTAGGTGCAAAGCAGATGGTAACTATGCTTATGCAAAGAAGAAAAAAAGAAGAGTTAACAGAAGATATGGAAAGTATAAACATGGTTAAATGGGAGTGATGATTTATGCGTGTGATTTCAGGAACTGCAAAGCGACATAATTTAAAAACCCTAGAAGGGTTAGAGACGAGACCTACACTCGATAGGATAAAAGAAACCTTGTTTAATATTATGCCTATGGATTTATATGATAAAGATTTTCTTGACTTGTTTAGTGGCTCTGGGGCGATAGGTATAGAAGCACTCAGTCGTGGCGCAAAATCTGCTACATTAGTAGATAATAATCCAAAATGCACTGAGATAATAAAACGAAATTTGATTCACACAAAGCTTGTGGACAAAGCGACTATATATACTATGCAAGTGGATAAGGCGATAGAAAAATTAGTAGTAGAAGGGAAAAAATTTGATATTATATTTATAGATCCACCATATAATAAAGGAATTATAAATTTTTCCTTGAAAAAATTACTAGAATGTGATATTATATTAAAAGAAGAATGTTATATAATTATAGAATCATCTCAAAATGAAATATGGGATAACTATGAAAATCTAGAAACGTGTAAAATAAAGGATTTTAAATTAACAAAAATAACAGTATTACGCTGTAATTTCTAGGAGGGATTTAAGATGGAACACCAAAATATTATAGAATCTTTAGAGTATTTAGAAGACATATTAGATGAAAGTAGCCCTGTGCCATTTACTACAAAGGTAATGGTAGATAAAAAAAGACTTTGTGATGTCATAGTTGATATTCGATTAAAATTACCTAATTCAATAAAACAAGCGGAGTGGGTTGTGCAAGAAAGAAATAAAATACTGAATGATGCTAAAAAAGAAGCTCAGAATATCCTAAGGGAATCGGAACAATATGCAAATAGACTTGTAAATGATAACGAGATAATAAAGAAAGCGAATGTACAAGCTAAAAAGGTAGTTGACACTGCAAAATCAGCAAGTAGGGAGATAAAATTGGGTGCATATGAATATGCTGATAATATCCTATACAATGTTGAAAGAAGTCTAAGGGATGCTGTAGATGTGTTCCATCAACAATGTATGGAAATAGAAGATACATATACCGGTGCTTTACAAGTTGTAGAAAACAATAGAAAAGAATTAAGGGGGGTAACAACTCAAAATTCGGTAGATTCAGAAGAGACTGAGTAAAATAGTATATATTATACTAAACACAGATTGCAAGAGTTTACCTATTATGTAAGGTTTGAAGCTAATATTAGATTTTTGAATAATGTTATTGGTTTGGCTATGTACTGAAAATCCACCCCAGTTTATTATTATATTTATAAGTAATATCTTTTGGGGGATACTGCCAGAGTTGTTCGCGATGTTATTTACTCCTGTTGAAAGCTCTATTAATCCAGGTGCAAGCTTACCACTAAGTATTGGACCTATATGTAGAAAGCTTTCAATAGGAAGAAAAAGTATATTAACAGCATTCATAATACCAGAGAGCATAAAAATTTCTAAAACAACTGAGTAAAAAATAATGAAGCTCCCGATGTTTATTGTATTATAAGCGGAAGTTACGATACTATCATTTAATATCATACTTATAGATTTTTTGGGAGTATTAGTAGATGTAGGATGGGTTAATTCAGTATTTTCTGTAACATTTTTTTTATAGTTTCTGAAAATAACTCCGACAGATAGAGCAGATAAGATTTGGACAATAATTATAAACGGAGCATATGCTATATCTCCTAATAATTGCATGCAAACAACACTTATTATAAAAATGGGTCCGCAGTTATTACAGAAGCTAACAAGCTTTTCAGCTTCTATAAGAGAAATTGCCTTTTTGTCGTATAAATCAGAGGTTAGCTTAGCTCCTATAGGATACCCACAAAACATTCCAAGTATGACTGGTATGGCACCCACTCCAGAGATTCTAAATAAGGCTTGCATTATTCCTGAGAAAATAGTATGTACTATGGTTAATATTAACTTACTTTCAAGTATTAAACTTGTAATGACCATAAAAGGGAATAATGATGGTATAATACTGTTATACCAGAATACTAATCCGAATTTACATGCGTTAAAAACATTTGTAGGATAAGAAAATATCATAATTGAAAATAATAATACAAAACCAGCATATACTATATTTAAGTATTTATACATAAAATAACACCTTGCCTTATGTTTATTTGTTAATATAGAATATGCAAATGGTAGCGTGAAAATGATTGTAAACTGTACTAAAAAAAGTGTGTTGATTAGAGGAGGGGTAAAATGAATAATAATGAAAGAATGATGGTTCTAAAGATGCTAGAGGATGGGAAAATAAATGCAGAAGAAGCGTTAAAGCTATTAGATGCATTGAATGCTAACAGTATAGACTCTTTTATAGGGGAAAATGCAGAAAAGCTTAAATCTATATTTGCTGATGTAAAAATAAAGGCTGAGGATTTTGCAAAGAAAATGGAGCCACACGTTAATGATGCAAAAGGAAAATTAGGGGATGTTTATAAAAAGCTTGAACCTACTATAAAAGATGTCGGGGATAAAGTGAAAAAAGTGGCAAGTGATGTCGTAGATCAAGTTAACAAATCGCTTTCAAAAAAAGATGATAAAGATAAATAAAGAGAGATTGTTTTATTCCTTACAATAACAAAATAAATATTTAAAAATTCAAGTATCAAAATAATGCTTGAATTTTTGCTTGCAATAATGTATATTAATAATGTATACAATACGAAAGACGGAGGTGCTTGTGTGTATAATAGATTTATAGAATTGATAGAAGAAAAAAAGTATCAAGAATTAAAGAAAATGTTGATGGATATGAATGAAGCTGACGTTGCCGAAGCTTTGGAAAAAATAGATGATGAGGCAATTAGAATAAAAATATTTAGATTATTACCTAAAGATTTATCCGCCGAGGTATTTTCGTATTTTCATACAAACACACAAAAAAATATAATCGAGACATTTTCAGAAAAGGAGCTTACAAAGCTTATAGAGGAATCATATTTTGATGATGTTATTGACCTAATAGAAGAGATGCCTGCAAGTGTTACAGCAAAGATAATAAAGAGTGTGGACAAGGAGAAAAGAAAACTCATAAACCAGTTTTTGAACTATCCAGAGGATTCAGCGGGAAGCCTTATGACAATAGAGTATATCGATTTAAAAGAGGACATGTTTATAAAAGAAGCAATAGAGTATATAAAAGAGCTAGATTTAAATGACGAAAATATAAATATTTGTTATGTAACAGATGCTAAAAGAATATTAAAAGGGGTTGTGCCATTACATAAACTACTTTTACTTAGCGATCGTGTAAAGATTGGAAATATCATGGAAGAAGAGGATATCTCTATAAATACAAATGAAACTGGTGAAAACTGTGCAAATATATTTAAAAAATACGATATTGTAACTGCACCTGTTGTGGATAATGAAAATAGGCTAGTCGGTATCATAACCATCGATGACATCATAGATGTTATTGAGCAAGAGAACACAGAAGATATACAAATGCTAGCCGGTATTACACCATCTGATAAGGGGTATCTTGAATCTAGTGTAGTGAACCTTGCAAAAAACAGAATAGTATGGTTGTTAGTACTTATGATATCAGCTACATTATCAGGTATGATAATACGGGAGTACGAAAGCGTACTTCAGTCAGTTGTGATACTTGTAGCGTTTCTACCGATGCTTATGGGAACTGGTGGTAACTCAGGTTCACAAGCATCGACACTTGTTATACGTGGACTAGCACTAGAGGATATAAAAACTGTTGATGTGATTAAAGTTATATGGAAAGAATTACGGGTTGGGCTTTTAGTAGGAGGTGTACTTGCTGCTGCAAATTTTGCAAGGATACTTTTCTTTGAAAAAGTACAGATGAAAGTAGCTACAGTAGTATGCTTGACATTATTTTTTACTGTGGTCATAGCAAAAATATTAGGTGGAATTCTACCTATAATAGCGAAAAAACTAAAACTTGACCCAGCAATAATGGCAGCACCTCTTATTAGTACTATGTCGGATGTTATGGTTTTGATGATATATTTAAATATTGCAAAATTGTTGTTAGGGATATAAAAAGCCTCCAGATAAAAAATTTACAAAAAAAATGCCAAAAATAGTTGACATATTACTGAAAATCGTGTATAATTGTTTTTGTCGCCAATATTAAAGTAAAAGCGGGGTGTGGCGCAGCTTGGCTAGCGCGCTTGATTTGGGATCAAGAGGTCGCAGGTTCGAATCCTGTCACCCCGATAAAATAAAAAGTAAAATACAAAATTAACAATTTGTAACTTACAAGCTGTATTTTGCGGATGTAGTTTAGTGGTAGAACTTCAGCCTTCCAAGCTGACTGTGTGAGTTCGATTCTCATCATCCGCTTTAAGTTCTAGTTAATTGTGCACAGTGTACTGTAAATTGAATATGTGCCTGTAGCTCAGCTGGATAGAGCATCGCCCTTCTAAGGCGAGGGTCAGGGGTTCGAATCCCTTCAGGCACAATGAAAACAAAGTACAGATAACAAAGAACAAAGTACAAAATTATTATTGGTTGTTTATAATTTGCTCTTTGTACACGGTGGGTATAGCTCAGTTGGTTAGAGCGCCAGATTGTGGCTCTGGAGGTCGTGGGTTCAATTCCCACTATTCACCCTTACTAACCAAACTTTTCACTTGTGTATTGTGAATTGCATGATGGGTAGTCGCCAAGCGGTAAGGCACAGGACTTTGACTCCTGCACGCGAAGGTTCGAATCCTTCTTACCCAGTTTATGGGCTATTAGCTCAGTTGGTAGAGCACTGGACTTTTAATCCAGTTGTCCCGGGTTCGAGCCCCGGATGGCTCAGTGCAATCGATGTAAACAGACCGAACATAGGTTTCATATGTCGATTAAAATTTGCGGATGTGGCGGAACTGGCAGACGCACTAGACTTAGGATCTAGCGCCGCAGGGTGTGCAGGTTCAACTCCTGTCATCCGCAGAATCAAGGCTTTCGAGGTTATCTCGGAGGTCTTTTTTTGTGCTTGTCTGCCAGTTTTTGTGGCAGACAGAATTTTAGGTTGAGGATTAATTTGATGAAAGTAAGAGTTATTGTGAGAGTAGATATTTTTTTGATGAATTTGATGGTAATTCGTTGTCAAAGTTCGAAAGATATGGTATAGTTACAATAAGGTAAAGTCTACCTAAAAACATATTGATTTGGGATGTACATCATTTGAGATTAAAGTAACGCCATAGGAGGGCATAGGAATGAAAATAGAAAACATTATACCAGAAGATTATAAAACAAGAGGAGCATATTCACCGGCTAAGAAAATTGACATGGGAGATTACTACATGATATATGTATCAGGTGTTCAAGCTCCAAAGAAGGATGATAGTCATCAAGTAGTTACAGATGATATAGCAGAGCAAACGAAACTGGTATTTGAAGATATAAATAAAATTTTGAATCAGGCAGGAGCCAGTTTGGATGATGTGGTGAAAGCAGTGATATATTTGACGGATATGAAGGATTTTGATATAGTATCGCCTATTAGAGCAGAATACTTTAAAAACTCAATGCCAGTAAGTACAATGGTAGAAGTAAAAGGCATGACAAGAGTTGGTGCAAAAATTGAAATTGAAGTGACAGCGATTAGGGCGAAATAAATGGAGGAAACAGTAATGGCTGAACTAGTACCGATGGTGTTTGAAATAAAACAACTTGAATTAGATGCCCAAAGTGGTAATGGACTTGCAGCATACCTTTTGGGGCGAAGTTATTTTAGTGAAGAAAATGGGGTTGAACGTAATTATAAAAAATCTTTTGAATGGTATAAGTATGGTGCAGAGATATTAAATGATCCAAGATGTATTTATGGAGAGGGAATTTGTTATGATGATGGAGAAGGTGTTGAACAAGATCAAAAAAAGGCAAATGAGTTATTTATAAAAGCATATGAATCATTAAAAAGATTAGCAGACGAAAAGGATCCATTTTCTACATTTATTTTAGGTGCTTACCATTTTTATGGATTTGCAGGGATAGAAAAGGATGATGTAAAAGCTTTTGATATTATTTATAGTTCAGCAATGATGGGACATTTGCCTGGTATTTATGATATTGGAACGTTTTATCATAACGGAATAGGTGTAAATATAGATTACTGTAAATCAAAAGAGTTTTTTAAAATTGCTGCAGAAGCAGGACTTGAGAGAGCAAATCAAAAATTGGTAGAGTGGGAGAAAGATTTCGCAGATAACGATATTGAAAAATAAGTAATTGGGAGGTTTACCAAATGAGAGCTGTATTCATACATGGTTTAGAAGGTGACGGTAATGAAAACTGGTTTCCTTGGCTTAGACAAAAACTTAAGGATAAGGGAATAGATGTAATAACACCAAGATTCCCTACACCTGAAGATCAGAGCTTGGAAAACTGGTTTAAGGTGTGGGAAGGATACAAAGATATTGTTGATGAAGATACGATATTCGTTGGACATAGCCTTGGACCAGCATTTGTACTTAATGTACTTGAAGAATCAGATGTGAAAGTAAAGTCTGCTTATTTAGTAGCACCATTTGTTAAACTTCTCGGAAACGAATATGTAGACGGACTAAATAAAACTTTTGTAGATAAGAGTTTTGATTGGAGCAAGATAAAAGAGAACTGTAATGACTTTAACATATACTACTCGAACAATGATCCATATGTACCTGAAGAAGCAAGCATAGAAGTAGCAGAAAAAGAGAATGGTAAAGCTCAAAAGATAGAAGGTGCAGGACATTTTAATAAGGCAGCAGGGTATATGGAGTTTGAAAAATTGTATGAAGATGTGATGAAAGGTGGAAGAGTAGTATGAAAAGACTATTACTAATGTCGGCTGGGTTTTGTACAGAGAGTTTACAAAGAAAGGCAAAGGACTTCTTTGAAAAAGACATGAAAGAAGTAAAGGTCATGTATTTTGATACAGCGGCAGAGCCTGAAGAAGATAAAGAATACTTACAAGACGAATTAGCTTGGATCTATGCTACGGGGATAAGTAAAGAAAATATAGAAAAGTATGAAATGACAAGTGAATTAACAGAGGAAGAGATGCTTACATACGATGCTATATGGATGTCTGGAGGAAATACGTATTACTTACTAGATAGAATTAGAAAAACAGGATTTGATAAAAAGTTAGCAAAAGTGCTCGAAGAAGGTGCTTTGTACATGGGGGCAAGTGCAGGAAGCATGGTTGCGACAGTAAACATAGACGTAACGTATTTCATGGATAATAACTTCTTGAACTTACAAGACCTAAGAGGTATGGAGTTTTTTCATACAAGGATAATACCTCATAAAAGACTGGAATGTGAAAAGCGTATAGCAGAGTGTCAAGAAAAGATACAGGAAGAAATTATTGTATTGACAGATGCAGAAGCTGTGTATGTCGAAGGGGACAAATATAGTATCATAAGTTAAAAGTTAGCACCCTGGAACGGCCTAAAATGGCCATTCCTGGCCAAAAACTCAAAAAATGTAAAAAAATCTCAAAAAATTTTAAACAGCCACAAATCCATAGTGTATATGGAGTTGTGGTTGTTCTTTTATTGGACCGGTCAAAACAAAATCCAAAATTTTTCCAGTTGGGCCTTGACGATCAGGAGTTTGCGGGTTATAATGTCTCTAAAGCGGCGCTGAGAGGCAGTTTGAAGGGAATTGCTAATCAACTAACGGGCTGCGCGAGCCCGAAATTTAAGGAGGAGTTACTATGAATATAGTAGATACAAATGACGTAGCGTATGATTACTTTGAGCAAAGTAAGTATATTGGATATGAAACATGGTGTAAATTGCAGCAGATAAAAGGTAGGTGTATAGTTAACACCGGAATGCAGGTTTTGGCATTTAGCAATACATATATAGAGGGAAAGGGGGATAGACTTACTTTATATTTAGTACCTTCAGTAAAAAAGCTTGAAGCAAATAAGAAACAATTAGTGTTATCTTACTTCATAGAGGACGGACTGGAAACTTTAGAGTACTGCGAACTCGAGGAACTAAAAAATGAAAATCTAAAAACAATGGGAATCGAGGGCAAACAATATGTAAGAGTTGATAATGCTAAGTTAAATACTGAACCTGTCTATATTCCTGATGGTATTAGGGTATATAGAAAAGATGTAAAAGAAGAAAAAATTAACGAGGAAAAAACTCATCTAAGTGACATACTTGCGGAAACAGATGATCAACTAGAAGAGCTGGGAGAAATCGTTGTTACAGATACATATCGAACACTAATTCCTGTATCCAAAATTAAGGATTACATATTTGGAGTAAACTTACGGAAGGCTTTTATTAATAAAGCAAATCTAGTTGCAAAAGAGAAGAATCTACAGATAAAATACTTCAGCGTTGATACGGACTATCGCTCAGGTAGATATAAACTCACAGCATATCTATACAATGAAAACGAAAAGCCGATCGATACTGATAAGCAACCAAGTGTTGATTACTATCCACTAGAAAGTAAGGTAGAATATAAAGAATGTATGGTCGCAGTCGGTACAATTGATGAACCGGAGGTCTATATAGAATCAGATCTTAATATAGAGAGCGAAGACAAAGATAGGCTATTAGTAGATAGGTCAATCAAAATGAAGACAGAGTCAGGACGCGAACTTAATGGACACTTAACTGTGCATATAAGATTAAAACAGGCAATAGAAGGCAACTGGCATGTACTAGATGAAACTATCGA
>MGOW01000002.1:6659-12632 GCA_001797255.1 Clostridiales bacterium GWE2_32_10 | reverse complement strand
ATAGAGTCAAGTGTTGATCATGGAGACAGACCTGTGTTAATACTAAATTATTACAAAAAAGTGTTTTACATAGATAGTGAAGAAGAAGATACTTATGAGCCGAATCAGTTTGAATTACTCGATAAGTATCCAGAAAGCGTTGACGAAGCTATCGAAACACTCAAGAAAGCCTTCAAGGCAAATGTTTCAGAATATGATAAACATGTAGAGATAAGATGGAACTTCACTGATGTAGCAACAGTCAAAGCATAGGAGGGGATAATGTATGATATCAAAATCTAATTTCACGGCTGCAAGACAATGCTATAAGAGAGCGTGGCTTTCTAAATATAGGAAAGATCTTGCTGAGATTGATGAAAACACAAGGGCAAGGTTCGACGTTGGGAGAATGGTAGGAAAGGCTGCTAGAAACCTATTTCCTGGTGGTTCATTAGTAAATTTAAATAGAAACCAGCAGGCTATGGCAGATAAGACAAGATCGCTTATTGACAGCGGTTGTCAAATCATTTACGAAGCAGCATTTATATTTGAAGACCTTATTGCTGTATGTGATATAGTAATTGTGACTCCAAAAGGGCTACAAATCTACGAAGTCAAATCGGGAACATCAGCAAAAGATGAGTACATAACAGACATTTCTTATCAGAACTATGTTGTTAGTAAGAGTGGATATGAAGTAGTGCAAGCCAATTTAGTACACATTAATACGGAATACACGCGATATGGAGAACTCGACTATGAACAGCTATTTAAAATAGTTGATGTTACTGAAAATTCAGAACAAAGTTTTGAAATGATAGAATCTGAGGTTCCAATAGTTAGAGAAATGTTAAATGGAAATATGCCCAATATATCGATAGGCAAGTATTGCAAGGACCCATATAAGTGCGAGTTCTATAATGCTTGCTGGGAGCATGTGCCCGACTACAGTGTATTTGACCTATATAGAGTCTCGGATAAGGCATATGAGTATTACAGCAAAGGTATTGTGACGCTAGAAGATATACATGAGAAAGGAATATTGCTTAGAGGGGTGCAGAAGCAACAGGTGGATACATTGGTAAGTGGTGAGCCTGTAATAAATAAAGACGAGATTCATAAATTTATAAACTCACTGCAGTACCCACTTTACTTCTTAGATTTTGAAACATTCCAAGAAGCAATACCAAGTTACGATGGTTGTAGAGCATATGAACAGATACCGTTCCAGTATTCGCTGCATATTCAAAACAAACCAGGCGAAGAACTTATACATAAAGAATTCCTAGGCAAAGAAGGTACCAATCCTAAACGAACGCTGGCAGAACAGATAATTAAAGACATAGGACTCACCGGCACAGTATTAGCCTACAATATGAGTTTCGAAGCTACGGTATTAAAGAAGCTAGCAGAAGAATTTCCCGATTTAGCAGATCACTTACTGATAGTTGCAAATAATCTGAATGATTTACTGATACCATTTCGTAAAACATGGTACTATTGCAAGGAGATGAAAGGATCATTTAGTATCAAATCAACATTGCCAGCTCTGTATCCACCAGAAATGAATCCAGATCTTGACTACAAGAAGCTAGGCATTAATAATGGGACTGAGGCCATGGCTGCCTTTCCTAAAATGGCAACCATGACGCCTGAAGAAGTTGAAGAAACAAGGAAAAACTTGCTCAAGTATTGTAAACTAGATACTTATGCAATGGTGAAAGTACTTGAAAAGCTAAAAGAAGCTGTTGAACAGTAAGTGGTGCAAAGTCACCAAACATTAAAAAACGAAAGGATGATAAAATATGAACCAATGTACATGTTGTAACCAAAAATATGAAGAGGAACTATATATTTCGGATAAAGGAAACACATTCTGTGATGATTGCCTTGGAGAATGTAATGCTATCTGTAAAATATGTGAGGAAACTTTTGAAAAACCTGATATGTATGAAGACGAAGACGGGAAATACATATGTGAGAAGTGCTACGCGAAGTTACAAGAAGGTGGAAATAGTGTTCTGGAGTAAAAAGGCGACGATTATTGAACAGCTAACTGATAAAAGCGACCCAGTAGATGAACTTGGAGTGTGGGAATTCTTTACGGAAGTTAGTACCGGATTTCCACTTGAGCAGATGATACATGTAATTGGCGACTCGCTAAAGAACAGAAAGACAAGGCATAGTATGTGTGTGAGTATAGCTAATGCTTTGGAGTTTCAGCCACGAAATAAGAAATACATAGAAGACCTTGTTAAACTGAAAAGAATAGACAAGAGAGTGCTGTGGGAAATTGATGAAGTTATTGCTGAGCGAAGTGCTATACGAAATACGTTGAGTGAGATATATGGGGAAGATTGATGGGAGCACCGTGTATGGAAAATATGCGGTGCTTTTTGGTTGCGGGATTATAAAACAAGGGGCGAAGATGAAATATAAGTAATTTTTTTTGATATTACAAAATATTTGATGCAGTAATAAAAAAATTGGTAAAAAAATTGACAAATTTGGCTAAAAAGATTGCCAAAATGAGAAAAAAATACTATAATAGAAAATAAGTGTTGTAGAGATAGAAGATCGTGTGGGGCGCGATAGCAAAATCAGAGGGGACAAAGCACGGCATTTGTCTGTTTGGGTTCGCTAATGGCGGACTACACGATTTTTTGAGTATAGAGGAATGAAAGTCACAAGGTAATAATATAGCTGTCCAAAAAGAATATAGGTGTTAGAATACTAAAGATAGGGGGTAAAACATGGATAAATCACGGCTAGAATGGCAAAATGAATTATTAAGTAAAACACCTGAATTTGAGGTATATCGACGCGATGACAAATGTTCATTTTTGTATATTGGGATATCTGATACAGAAAAATTCTATAATGGATTGTTTGATTACTTTTTCAATGATACTAAAATATTGAGATATGTCGAAAATATATCTTCAGTAACGTTTGAACCAAGTACGAGTAACTATGTAGCGTTGTATAAACATTTAGCATTATACATAGATAAGAGAAACTTAGAAATTGAAAAAAGCAAGCTAAATGGAGAAATAATAAAAATACTCCAAGATGAGTATTCACTTGAGGATGTAGGTGATGGAAAATTAAGAGTCAATTTAGAAAAGGTGGGCAGAGTAGGGGAATTTATGTTTAGTTGTATTTTATGGGATTATCTTAAGTTTGACTGCATTATCCCTAAAGTACACTTAACTACAAACTATAATATGAGCATTTTTGGAATAGACACACTGTTTTACTCTAGTATAGACGATATGATTCTATTTGGAGAATCTAAACTGAGTAAAAGCTTAAAGAATGGAGTTTCCTTAGCTAAAGAATCTTTAAAAGAGTATGAAAATCAAATTTATAATGAATATGATTTGATATTAAGCAACCGTATATTACGGACTTGCCTTAATAAGTTTAATGAAATATATGGTGAAACAACAGAGAAAAGTGTAAACATAATAGAATTTATAGAGAAGGCAAGTATAAAAAAAATAGGGATACCTGTATTTATTTCACATGGTGAAGAAATAGATGTTGAACTGATAATGAAAGAGTTAGACAAGGTAGGAAGAAATAAACTTTTTGGTATAGAAACAGTATACTACCTAATCTCATTTCCTATAATAAATAAAAGCAAGATGCTGGCTATATTTACAAAGAGGATAGCTGAAAAGAGGGAAGAGTATGGAAACAAGACCTGTAAGTCATAACTTGCAAAATATAAGAGAAAAATATATTAGGGCGCTAAGTAATGCAACTAATTCAACGCAAAAAGCTAAGGAATTAGCAGAAGATTTGTTTGCATTAGACTTAACGGTATATTCGAAAAATTTTTCTTTTAACTCAATTATGTACAATGCATTTGCACATTCAGAGATTGATGAAAATATTTCAATGCATCCTGAACAAATTGAGATTTTAAATCAAATAAAGAATAACGATGCTCTAATAATCAGTGCACCAACGAGTTTTGGAAAAACCTTTTGTATATTTGAATATATTGCAAAAAACTACCCTCAAAACATTGTTTTAATAGTTCCTACGCTGGCGTTAGTGGATGAATACTTAAAGAAAATAATAAAGAAATATGCTAATGTGTTTTCAAGATATAAAATACATACAAATATAAATGATGAGACCCAATATAATTTTAACTTACACAATATATTTGTTCTTACGCATGATAGAGTCGTGCAAGAAACTTCATATGCATTGATTGAAAGGATTGATCTATTAGTCATTGATGAGGTATATAAGTTGGAGAAAGATAGTGCTAATGATAGAGTGCTAGTATTAAATTTAGCATATTACCATTTAGCAGAAAAAGCGTCAAAATACATATTACTAGCACCATTCATAAAAGATATTGAAGATAGAAGTGAATTAGCTAAAAAACCTAGATTATATAAGTCAAATTATTCCCCAGTTGTTAATGAGGTTATAGTTAATGAAATAGTCAGAGAGACGGATAGAAACCAAGAGTGTAATAGAATTTTAAGTGAGCTAGGACAAGACGATAAGACATTAATTTACTTTCCTACAGTAACAGGAATATATAAATATGTTAATGAAATTTTAGATAATGAAAAAGATATTGAAATAAATGATAGCAATATTACTCAATTTATTGACTGGGCGAAAGATGAAGTTCATGAAAAATGGTATTTGATTAGAGCACTTGAAAAAGGATACCTTGTTCACAATGGGCAACTGCCAATTGGTACTCGACTTTTTCAAATGGACTTATATGAAAAATCTGAAGAATATAATAAAATGCTTTGTACATCTACTTTATTAGAAGGCGTAAATACTACTGCTAAGAATATAATTATTACAAAGCCTTCAAGGTCGAACCCAAAAGAACTACTACCCAAACCATTTACTGCGTTTGACTTTTATAATCTTGTTGGCAGAACAGGAAGACTTTATAAACATTTTTTAGGTACAGCGTACTATCTAAAGGGGGCGAACGATCCAGTATATACAAAGGATGATGCAATAAAAAGCATAAAATTTGAACTTACTGATGAGAGTAAAGACATGGACATCCAAAGGGGAAATTTTGAGAGACATCCTGACTTTATGAAGTTTCTTAAAGATTTAAATATAACATACGATGAATATATGCAGAAGATAGGCGGTAGGTCGAGATTTGATACAGTTAAAAGAATTTATGAATCATATATTAGAATAAAACATGAGTTGATAAATGAGCTTAATAATATTTTGAATATACCTAAATATGGTAGACCTAAACTTATAAAACTACTGTATACAATTATAGAGGGAAAAGAAAATAAGCTAGAAGCTACTATTATAAATCAATTGCTCAATAGACAACGACACAAACTGAAAACAATAATAGATAATACCATGGAACATACAAAAATAAAACAAATAGATTTCGTAATAACAACTGCGATAAGATTGAAAAGTAGTTATATAGAACATGAATTTTATTCAAAATGCCTATTAATAGAATATTTTCTAGAGAAAGATGGAGTTGAAAATGATCTTTTAGAGGTACTTAAGAAGACTGTTATTTCAGCAATTGAGCAATTATACTTTTCTGCATCAAAACATAAAAAAATGTTACTTGATTTAGGTATATATGAAAGGGATATAGATAAAGTCATACAAATTATAGGCGATGACTTTGATGATGCATCTGAATTAAAAAGAAGGTTAGGCGTAAACATATTTAAGTTATCAAAAATGTCATTCATCACAAAATATGTAGTAAGAAATTTAGTATAAATGAGGGTAAATATGTCATTTGCATTGTAAAAAAGGTGAAAGAATGGTAAAATATATATATGTTATAAACACAGGAGGATACGAAAATGTTTGAGCAAACTTTTAAGAACATAGATGATATATTACATAAAGACGCAGGGTGCGGGAGCGAATTAGACTATGTAGAACAAACCTCATGGATATTGTTTCTAAAGTACCTAGACGATCTTGAAAAGGATAGAAAAT
>MGOW01000002.1:2383-6565 GCA_001797255.1 Clostridiales bacterium GWE2_32_10 | reverse complement strand
TGTTTCCTTATCTGAAGAAGTTTAAGACTGAGGCTGAGAGTCCTGATACTATAGAGTATAAGATAGGTGAGATTTTCAGCGAGCTAAAGAACAGATTGCAAAGTGGATATAATATAAGAGAGGTCATAAGTTTGATAGATGAGCTGAGATTTAGGTCACATGCCGAAAAGCACGAGATGTCTCATTTGTACGAAGATAAGATTAAGAATATGGGTAATGCGGGTAGAAATGGTGGGGAGTACTATACTCCACGTGCGCTCATTAAGACTATAGTAAAAGTGGTAGCCCCTACCATAGGAGATAGAATATATGATGGTGCTGTAGGATCAGCGGGATTCTTGGTGGAGGCTTTTGAGTATTTGAAAGCGAGCAAGGAACTAACAACAAAAGACATGGAAATCTTGCAAAAGGTCTCTTTTTATGGTAAAGAAAAGAAGGGACTTGCTTATATCATAGGTACGATGAACATGATACTTCATGGTATAGAAGCGCCAAACATTTTACATACAAATACACTGGCAGAAAATATAACCGATATACAAGAAAAAGATAGATACGATATAGTCCTTGCAAATCCACCTTTTGGAGGGAAAGAGCGTGCTGAGGTTCAACAAAACTTCTCAATAAAGACTGGGGAAACAGCGTTTTTATTTCTTCAACATTTTATAAAAAGTATGAAAGCAGGAGGTAGAGCAGGTATTGTCATAAAGAATACTTTTCTCTCAAATACTGACAATGCATCTGTGAGCCTTAGAAAACTACTATTAGAAAACTGCAACCTACATACAGTACTGGATATGCCAGGGGGAACATTTATCGGTGCGGGAGTGAAGACTGTAGTGCTTTTCTTTGAAAAGGGAGCACCAACAAGGAAAGTGTGGTACTATCAACTAAACCTAGATAGAAACCTAGGAAAGACGAACCCACTCAATGAAAACGATTTAGCAGAGTTTGTAGAGTTACAGAAATTAAAGTCTGACTCGGAGAACTCATGGGTAGTGGATTTGGCTGATGTGGATACGACAACATTTGACCTATCAGTGAAGAACCCAAATAAGAAAGAGGAAGTAGAACTAAGAGAACCACAAGAAATATTGGATGAGATAGCGGTCCTTGATGCTGAAAGTGCAGAGATTTTGAGTGTGATCAGGGGGATGCTATGAGAGACGGATGGGAAGTGAAGAAGTTAGGTGATGTCTGTGTGTATTTTAATGGAAGAGCACATGAAAATTGTATTTGTGATGATGGAAAGTATATTGTGATAAATTCAAAGTTTATATCAACAGATGGATTGATATTTAAGAAAACTAATAATGACTTATTTCCTCTATTACAAGGAGATATAGTAATGGTATTAAGTGATGTTCCTAACGGAAAAGCTTTAGCAAAATGCTACCTCGTTGAAGAGGCAGATAAATATACTTTGAATCAGCGTATATGCATAATACGGTCAGAAGTATTCAATAATAAGTTTTTATATTATCAATTAAACAGAAATAGATATTTCTTGAACTTTGATAATGGGGAGAATCAGACAAATCTTAGATTAAATCAGATCTTAAGTTGCCCACTTAAAATCCCATCACTTCAAGAACAACAGCAAATTGTTGCAATTTTAGATGAGGCATTTGCAGTGATTAGCAGTGCTAAGGAAAATGCGGAAAAGAATTTGAAGAATGCTAAGGAGCTATTTGAATCTTATTTGCAGGGTGTATTTGCTAATTCGGGTGATGGATGGGAAGAGAAGAAGTTGGGGGATATTTCAAAAGTTATAAATGGATATAGTTTTAATAGTAAAGATTTTCTATCAACTAATCAAATCAAATCAGTAAAGATTACTAATGTAGGAGTTAAAACATTTATTGAGGAACTAGATAATTATTTACCCGAAGAATATAAGGAAAGTTATAAAGAATATCGAGTTCAAGAAGGAAATATTGTAATTGCACTAACAAGAACAATTATTTCAGCAGGCTTAAAAGTTGCTATTGTTCCACAAAATTACGGGGGCGCTTTATTAAATCAGCGTGTTGCAGCACTGGTTCCAAATGAGAAACTTATAAATGGTCAATTTTTATATAGTTTTCTATGTACTGAAACAGTTGTAAAATATGTTAAGTCAAATGTGAATACTTTAATGCAGCCCAATTTATCAATTAATGATCTGAAAAACTTACATATTACCTTTCCATCACTGAGTGAACAAATAGTTATCGTTGAAAAACTTAACAAACTCTCTGAAGAAACTAAAAAACTCGAAACAATATATCATCAAAAACTAGCAGATCTTGAAGAACTAAAGAAATCGATACTAAAGAAGGCATTTAACGGCGAACTTACAGGAGGTCAATTATGAATGAAGCTGAAACTAGAGCAGAACTGATCGATCCAAAATTAAAAGAAAGTGGATGGGGAGTGGTAGAAGGCTCTAAAGTCCTACGCGAATACAAGATAACTGCGGGTAAAATCCAAGCGGGTGGAACACGCGCAAAAGCTCTCATAGCCGACTATGTACTCATGTATAAAGGTCGCAAGCTAGCCGTTTTAGAGGCAAAGAGTGATGAACTACCAGTCGGAGCAGGAGTCGCTCAGGCGAAGGACTATGCCGGAAAGCTACACATAGACTACACATATGCTAGTAATGGTAGAGAAATCTATCAAATATGCATGACCAAAGGGAATGAAAATAACATAGAAAAGTATCCTACACCTGATGAACTATGGAATATGGTATTTGCAAGTCAAAACGAGTGGAGAGATAAGTTTGATAGCGTTCCTTTTGAAGATATGGGCGGTACAAAATCTGTTCGTTTTTACCAAGAAATAGCAGTGAATAAAGTATTGACTGCGATATCTGAAGAGAAATCACGTATACTCTTGACACTAGCCACAGGAACAGGAAAAACATACATAGCATTCCAAATCGCTTGGAAACTATTTCAGTCGCGCTGGAATCTCAAGAGAGATGGCGCAAGAAGGCCGAGAGTGCTTTTCCTAGCAGATAGGAACAACTTAGCAGATCAGGCATTTAATGACTTTTCTGCATTTGACGACGACGCTCTTGCGAGAATTAGACCTGATGAGATAAAGAAAAAGGGGAAAGTTCCGACAAATGGGAGCGTTTTCTTTACTATTTTTCAGACTTTTATGAGTGGTACAGATAGTGAAGGCCATCCATCACCGTACTTTGGAGAATATCCACCAGATTACTTTGACATTATCATAATAGACGAATGCCACCGTGGTGGAGCAAATGATGAAGGAAACTGGCGTGGAATACTAGAGTATTTTGCTCCAGCGGTACAACTAGGGCTAACAGCAACACCAAAACGTAAGGATAATATAGATACATACAAATACTTTGGAGAGCCAGTATACATCTACTCACTAAAAGAAGGAATAAATGACGGGTTTCTAACTCCTTTTAAAGTAAAGCGGATACAAACCACTCTAGACGAGTACGTATATGTGCCAGATGATATGGTTATGGAGGGTGAGGTAGTCGAAGGTAGACTATACGAGGAGTCGGACTTTAATAGAATCATAGAGATAAAAGAACGTGAGGCAAAACGTGTACATATACTTCTTTCGGAAATCAATCAGAAGGAAAAGACAATCGTCTTCTGTGCAACGCAAGAGCATGCACTAGCAGTAAGAGACCTAATAAACCAGCAAAAGACAAGCACAGACCCAAACTATTGTGCGAGAGTAACGGCTGATGATGGTGTGCTAGGAGAACAATACTTGCGGGAGTTTAGAGATAATGAAAAGACAATACCGACAATACTAACAACATCACAAAAACTATCAACAGGTGTAGATGCAAGAAATATAAGAAACATAGTACTCATGAGGCCAGTAAACTCAATGATTGAGTTTAAACAGATAATAGGGAGAGGTACAAGACTATTTGACGGGAAAGAATACTTTACAATTTATGACTTTGTTGATGCATATCAAAACTTCTTAGACCCAGAATGGGATGGAGAGTCTATAGAGCCAGAGCCAAAAGAACCTAAAAAACCGAGGGATCCGGCAGAGCCAACAGATCCGCCAAGTGGAGATGAGGGTGGAGAAGAAACAGAACCTAAGAAAAAATTAAAGATAAAATTGAGAGATGGAAAAGAACGTGAAATACAACATATGATATCAACATCATTTTGGAGTGCAGATGGAAAGCCA
>MGOW01000002.1:0-2373 GCA_001797255.1 Clostridiales bacterium GWE2_32_10 | reverse complement strand
AAGAACTCAGGGAAATATGGTCAAAACCAGCCACGAGAAAGGCATTTCTTGAAAAGCTAAAAGAAGTAGGATATGGAGCAGAAGAATTAGGAATACTCCAGAAACTGATATATGCAGAGAAAAGCGACCTATTTGATGTTATAGAATACGTTGCCTTTGCAGCAAAGCCGATCACGAGAGAAGATAGAGTATCAAGAGCTGAGGTTGACATCTTTAAAAATATTGATAGCAGACAAAAGGAGTTCCTGAAGTTTGTACTATCGAAATATGTTGAGACTGGTGTATGTGAACTTGATCAAGAGAAGCTGCCTAGTTTGTTAGAATTGAAGTACCATTCGATTTCAGATGCGGTGAAGGAGCTTGGCGGGGTGGAAGAAATAAAGGATGCGTTTGTGGAGTTTCAAAAATATTTGTATAGTAGGAACGTGGCGTAGGGTGAGGTATACAAACATTACGAACGATTGATATAAGAGTATAAAGGTGGGTGTAAGTATGGCAGATATTAATGTAAAAATTGACAAGTGGAAAAGTAAACTGCTTGATCTAGGAAAGAGAAACAGGCTGATAAACTATAAGGATACTAAGCGCTCGAATATAAAGGTAGTTGAACCTGGAATTGCAGAGCTTTGGAATAAAATAGTTGTTAGTGAGTCTTATTTGGAATTCGAGTATTTTGATGAAGATGAAGTAGAGATTGAAAATGAGAATGAGGTTAAACCGAAGAGAGATAAGACTATAACAAGTCAAAGTATTAAGGAACAACAAAAAACACTTAGAAATCTCAGGAATAAAGCCAAAACAGCTATTGAGGAGCAAGGTGTAAATATATTATACCTTTCATTTGGATTTCTTAAATGGCGCGAAAGCGAAGATTCAGAACAATATATTACATCACCACTGATACTTGTTCCGGTGACATTAACAGTTGAAACAGTAACTTCGCCATTTATACTTAGCCTAATAGATGATGAAATGGTAATAAATCCTACATTAGTATACAAGCTTGAAAATGATTTTGGCATTCATCTGCCAGAGTTTGATTTAGAATGCAGTTTAGAGGAATACTTAAGCTCCGTGAATGAAATAGTTGTTAAAAATAAATGGGAAGTCATATTGGAAACAGGAATTAGTCTACTTTCGTTTTTGAAAATCAATATGTATAAAGACCTTGATATACATAAGGATAAAATAGGACTTCATCCGGTCATACAAACTTTAAATGGTGACACAACTGCTCTCGCAGAATTTGCAGAGGACTTTGATGGGTACGATCATGATTTAAAAACAAAGCCCTATGATATCTACCAAGTGGTTGATGCTGATTCTAGTCAACAAGATGCAATATTATGTGCCAAAAAGGGAATTAGTTTTATTTTGCAGGGGCCACCAGGAACGGGCAAAAGCCAAACAATAACTAACATAATATCTGAATGTTTAGCAGATGGTAAAAAAGTTCTGTTTGTTTCAGAGAAAATGGCAGCACTTGAAGTCGTTCACAAGAGACTGGCTAATTCAAAACTTGCAGATTTTTGTTTAACATTACATAACCATAAAGATAATAAGAAAGAGGTGCTTGGGCAATTAAAGGAAGTATTAGACTTGGCGAAAAAAAGGTGCAATCTGTCTGATGAGGCATATGAAAAGCTAGATATTTTACAAATCAACAAGGCAAAACTTAATGAATATAGTAAGGATATTCATACACCGTGTTCTGCATTAAATAAAACGATATATGAAATTAACGGTCGAGTTGCAAACTTATATGATTATGATGATGTGATATTTTCAATTAATAATGTTGGAGAAACTGCGCAAGAAAAACTGAATAGATACACATATCTATTAAACCAATTTGCAAGAACAATTGGTAAGATGAGTGATGACTATAAATCAAATCCGTGGCAAGGGTCAAATGTTAAAAATGTGAGTAATGAATTAAGGCATGATATAGGATCTAACTTGAATAAGCTTAGTAAAAACATGAAGGAATTAGGTAATTATTATGATGAGCTGATTGAAAAATTGGAGATAGAACATCCTGCTACATATGTGGGGGTTTTACAACTTAAAGATATACTTATGAAGGCATCCAAGTCTCCTAAAATACCGGTTGATTGGATTTATGGTGAGGATATTACCCCTTTGTTCGAGGAAGCACATAACTATTCAAAAATGAAAGAGAAGTACAAGAGCATAAAGAGTGAAATAGAATGGGATTTCTCAGAAGCTTATTTTGAATTGCCGGCATGTGAGATAAAAAGCAAATTTGACAAGGCTATCAAAGAGTTAAAGGATTCACTTAATAATAAAGAGTACTGTGAAAGGAATATATTAATAGCAAACAGACAAAATATAGTAGACTATTTGACAAAA
>MGOW01000001.1:19825-25440 GCA_001797255.1 Clostridiales bacterium GWE2_32_10 | reverse complement strand
TACAGCAAACTTCAGTGACTTAGCAGGAAATGCTATAGCTGAACAAACACAAGCAAACATAACAAATGCAAGCAGTGTAGCAGTAGATAATACGGACCCAACAGTAACAGCATTAACAATAGCAAGTGATGCAGCAGATCCAACACTTGCAGCAGCGGGTAGAACAATAACAATAGCAATAGATGCAAATGAAGACATAGCACAACCAGTAGTAACAGTAAGTGCTGGTGGAAGTGCAATGACAAACGCGGTAGCATATACAAATGCAGGAGATGCAGATGCAAGTACATGGAACGCAACAGTACTAGTGGCTGCAGGAGATAGTGGAGCAGTAACATTTACAGCAAACTTCAGTGACTTAGCAGGAAATGCTATAGCTGAACAAACACAAGCAAATATAACAGATGCAAGTAGCGTAACAATAGATAATACTAGGACTACAGTAGAAACTGTAACAGGATCAAATGGATACTACAAACAAGGTCAAAATATTGATATAGTAGTAGACTTTACAGAAAATGTAACAGTAAATACAGCAGGTGGAACACCAAAACTAAGATTAAATCTTGGTGGTGGAGTTATAAAGGATGCAATGTATCAAAGTGGAACAGGAACAGAGCTAATAACATTTAGATACACAGTTGAAGCGGCAATGACATCAGCAGACTTAGACTTTAACACAACATCAGCACTGTTGTTAAACGGAGGAACAATGTTAGATGCTGCAGGTAATACAGCTAACCTATCACTTGTAGGTGTTACAACACTTGCAACAGCAAACAATATAGTGATAGATACAACATTACCAACAACTCCAACAGAAGATGGAACAGCAGATAAAAATAACACAACTCAAAGTGCAAACTTTAACATTATAGTAAATGCAGAAACTGATGGAGTAGTAACTGCAACAGAAGATGCAGCAGATGTTATAAATGGAGCACCAACAAGTATAACAGCAGTAGTTGGTAAAGCAACATTACCAATAGATATAACACAACTTGAAGAAGGTGCAAATAACATAGTAATAACAGTAACAGATGCAGCTGGAAATGCATCAGCTACATTAACAGTAGCAGTAACAAAAGATACAACAGCACCAGATGCACCAACAGTAGTAGCTGTAGCACCAGTAGGTGGAACAACAGTAGCAAATACATTAAATACAACAAATACAAACATGACGGCAAGTGCAACAATAACTGCTAACCAAGCAGTTGGAGGACACGCTGAATTGCTTGTAGGTGGAGTAGTAAAAGCAACAGACGCAGTAATAGCAACTGATGAAACAACTGTAACATTTACTTTAGGAACAGCAGATAATACAGCGTTACAAGCAGCAGTAGCAGCAGGTGGAGAAGTAACAGTTAAGCTATACGATGTAGTAAACAATAATCAAACAAGTAGTGTAGGAAATCCTACGTTAGTAGTTGATTATACAGCACCAGCAACACCAACAGAAGATGGAAGCGCAAATAAAGAAGGAACAACACAAAATGTAGACGTTAACATAATAGTAACTGATGAAAACGGAGCAGTGATAACTGCAACAGTTGATGGAATAGGAAATGTATTAGATACTGTAGCATTTGTAACAGCAGATGCAAGCGGAACATCAACATTACCTATAGACATAGCAGCATTAGCTCAAGGTTCAAATGATATCGAAATAATTGTAACAGATAATCATGGAAACCCATCAGCAACTTTAACTGTAACAGTAACAAAAGATACAGCAGCACCAACAGGAACAGTAGCAACGCAATCAGTACAAGGTGGAGCAACTGTAACAGTACAAAGTAGTGAAATAGGAGATGCATACTTGGTACCATCAGGAACATTAGCAACTGCTTGTGATGAGGTAGCAGAATTAAATGCATTACTTGGAGCAACTGCAACAACAGTAGCAATAGCAGCAGCAAATACAAATACAACTATATTAGCACCAGCAACAGAAGGAACATATAAATTAGTAGTTGTAGATGAATTAGATCAAGTAAGCGGAATGAGTGCAGAGATAGTAACAGTAGATGATACAGCACCAGCATTCAACGGTGGTACACCAGCAGCAGGAGCAATTCTTGCAACAGGAGCAACACCAACAATCACTTATGATGATAATACAGCAACACTTCTAATCTACAAACACGCATTAGGCGGAGCAGCTAGAGTAGAAGTAATAAATGCAGTAGATGCGGATGCAAGTTATCAAATAGCAAATGTAGGTGGAGCAGGTGACGGAATATACGTAATAAAGATAACAGATGTAGCAGGCAACTCATCTGAAAGAGTAATAGTAATAGGAAATGCATTTTAATAACTAAATATAAACAACAAAAAAGTTCGCAGCAATGCGAACTTTTTTACGTCCAATTAAAAACTCACAACGACATATTTATAAATTGTATTTGAAACAACTATCAACCAACTTAACTGCCTATTGACTTTTTAAAACATCTGTAATATAATGTAAATATGAAGGGAATTTTTAATTTTGTAAAACCACTTGAAAAGATTATTTAAATATGTTATCATATGCATATACTAAAGAAAAGGAGATGCTTACAAGGTGGAGACAGAAAAGTTAGAGACGATAAAAGAAATAAGTCCTGATGAATTATGGAAAGAAGTAGTATATTATATGAAATTAATCAGCAAGTATTTTAAATGAATAAGAGGGTGGTTGTAATGAGTAATATAAATCCAATTGAAATATTGGGTAATTGGGATAAAGGATATGTAATAGATTATCATAGTATAAGTAGCGAATATATAGGAGATAGTATATTCGGACATCCAATGTATGATACTGTTAGGACTGAGATAGGACAGTATATGAACGAATTAAAGTACAAAGGGGATTTAGGAAAAATAGACTCTATAATTCAATTGATTGCTCCATTGCTTGATAAATGGTCTGAACTACAAAATATAAACGTTATAATTCCAGTTCCTCCAACCAATGTTAATAGATTATTTCAGCCAGTGTATCTAATAGCAGATGCTATAGGGGAATATTTAAATAAACCATGTTTTGAAGATGTTTTAGTCTAAATAAGTGATATACAATCTAAAAATCTTGATAATGCAGAAAAGGATAAAATAGAAAGTTCGGTTAAACTAAATAAAAATGCTATCAGAAAGTATAATGCGTTAATTATAGATGATATATATGGTACAGGTAAAACACTAAATGAAGTAGTTAAAGTACTAAAAAGTGATGGTATGCTTGAAAAAGTTTATGTGCTTGTAATGACAAAAAGGAAAAGGTGATGTATTATGAAGGTTTTTATAGCTGGGGCAAGAGCAATATCTAATTTAAATGATGATATTAAAAATAGACTTAGGACAATATATATAAAGAAAATTACTGTATTAATTGGAGATGCCAATGGTGTTGATAAAGCAGTTCAGAAGTTTTTTTATGATGTAAGATATAAAGATGTAATTGTTTATGCTATGGAAGGGAGAACTAGAAATAATATAGGGAACTGGAATGTAGAAAATGTTGAGCTAGATGGAAAGAAAACAGGGTTTGAATACTATGCTACAAAGGATTTAAAAATGGCTGAAGATGCTGATTATGGGTTTATGATATGGAATGGTAAAAGCAAAGGAACATTAAATAATATAATCAATATGGTAGAATTAAATAAAAAAACACTGGTATATTTTATGCCTAAAAATCAATACTATTGCATAAATGATAAAGAAGATTTTAAAAAATTAATAAATATATGTGACAAAGAAGTTGGTTTGTTAGCAGAAAAATTACTGAATAGAAGTTTACAAATGATGCTTTTTAACTAATGCTAATTTATAATATAAACTATTTGATGCTTAGAATCAAATAGTCATAGACATATTAATATACTTATAGTTTTTGGTAAACTTTTTTAAAAATTTTACCAAAAACTATTTCATATTTCAATAAAATATGGTATATTAGTAATTGATAGATTGAGATTAAAGATCTTTGCATTAGAAAGCAAATAAATTTATATAAAAGAGAGGACAATGTATATGGCAAATTTTTTAGGAAAAATATTTGGTTCGCATAGTGATAGAGAACTAAAGAGGATTGAATATTTAGTTAGGGATATCGAAGATTTAAGACCAGAGATGATGAAGCTATCGGATGACGAGCTTAAAAGCAAAACGGATGAGTTTAAGAAAAAATTAGAAGCAGGGGAAACATTAGATGATATATTAGTTGAAGCTTTTGCTACAGTTAGGGAGGCATCAAGAAGAACTATAGGTCTTGAGCATTTTAGAGTACAGCTTATCGGGGGGATAGTTCTTCACCAAGGGCGAATAGCTGAAATGAAGACAGGGGAAGGTAAAACACTAGTTGCAACTTTGCCTTTATATCTAAATGCACTAACGGGACGTGGAGTGCATCTAGTAACTGTAAATGATTACTTGGCAAGCTTGCACGCAGGGTTAATGGCACCAGTTTATAACTTTTTGGGGTTGACAGTAGGTACGATACTTACAGACATGGCGCATGATGAAAGAAAGCAGGCATATGCTTGTGATATAACATATGGAACAAATAATGAATATGGATTTGATTATCTTAGAGATAATATGGCTATTTACGAAACAGAGAAGGTTCAGAGGGAGCTACATTATGCAGTTATAGATGAGGTTGACTCGGCACTTATAGACGAGGCTCGTACACCACTGATAATATCAGGGCAAAGCGGAAAATCTACACAGCTATATAAAGTAGCAGATTATTTTGTCAGAGGTCTGGAAAAAGGTAGAGTAGTAGACCCACAGGAGAATATCAGTAAGCTACTACGGACTACTGTAGTAGAAGAAGGCGATTTTGTAATTGACGAAAAGGGTAGTAATGTTACCTTGACTGCTCAAGGTATAGAAAAAGCAGAAAAGTTTTTTAAGCTTGAGAACTTGGCAGATCCAGAAAACATAGAAATACAACACCATATCAATATTGCTTTGAGAGCCCATAACATAATGCATCTTGAACAAGATTATATTGTAAAGGATGATCAGATTATCATAGTTGATGAGTTTACAGGTAGACTTATGCCAGGTAGACGTTATTCTGACGGTTTACATCAAGCGATAGAAGCAAAGGAAAGCGTTGAGGTAAAAAGAGAGAGTAAAACCCTTGCTACTATCACATTCCAAAGCTATTTTAATAAATATGACAAAAAATCAGGTATGACTGGTACTGCACTGACAGAAGAAGAAGAATTTAGAGAGATATATTCCCTAGATGTTATTGTAATACCTACAAATAAGCCTGTCGTAAGAAAAGACTTATCAGATCAGGTTTATAAAACAAAAAAGGCAAAGCTAGAGGCTATCGTAAACGAAATAGAAGCAGCACATAAAAAAGGGCAACCAGTCTTAGTTGGTACAATAACAATAGATAGCTCAGAGGAAATAAGCACAATGCTAAAGAAACGAGGTGTCACTCACCAAGTCTTAAATGCAAAATATCATGAAAAAGAAGCAGAAATAGTTGCGCTTGCAGGTCAAAAGGATGCAGTAACTATTGCTACAAACATGGCTGGGCGTGGTACGGATATAAAACTAGGAGAAGGTGTACCAGAAACAGGAGGACTAAAGATTATCGGTAC
>MGOW01000001.1:0-19802 GCA_001797255.1 Clostridiales bacterium GWE2_32_10 | reverse complement strand
GTCGGTGAGTCAAGATTTTATATTTCGCTAGAGGATGAAATAATGAGGCTATTTGGATCTGACAAGATGCTAGCAATACTAAACACAATGAATATGCCAGAGGACATGGCTATTGAGCATGGAATGCTGACATCAACTATAGAAAAAGCACAAAAGAAAGTGGAAAGCAGAAACTTCTCAATACGTAAAAGGCTTATGCAATATGATAGAGTAATGAATGATCAAAGGGAGCTTATATATGAAGAAAGAAATAAGGTTCTAAAAAATGAAAACCTAAAAGAGAGCATACTAAAAATGATAAATCGTATAATAGAAAAGGCTATAAATATCTACACAACCAATAGCCGAGAAACTGAGGAATGGGACATAATAGCACTTAAGGATTATATCCAGTCTATAATACCTATCGGAGGAATAGAGCTTACAGAAGATGAAAAGAATAATTTAGATAAGGATTTACTAGAAAATAAAATAAAAGAAATAGCGATAAGTCTTTATGAGAACAAAGAGCGAGAGCTAACAGAAGAACAAATGAGAGAGGCAGAGAGAATAATCCTCCTAAAAACAGTAGACCAAAAATGGATGGATCATATAGACAACATGGAACAAGTAAAGCAAGGGATAGGACTTCAAGGCTATGCGAACAGAGATCCTGTTATGGAGTACCAGCTAGTTGCATTCGAAATGTTCGAAGAAATGCAAGAAGACATACAAAAAGACACAGTTAGAGGACTATATAACATCCGAGTAGAACGAACACTCGAAAGAGAAAAGGTAGCTAAAGATGTATCTGTCTCACACGGAGAAAGCGGAGAAGAAACAAAGAAAAAGCCTGTTACAAGGAAAGAAGACAAAGTAGGAAGAAACGACATGTGTACATGCGGAAGCGGTAAGAAGTATAAATATTGTTGTGGGAAGTGAGAATATGATAATAGAGTTGGAGGTGGGTTGTATGATTCCGTTAAAAAAGAAAGCTATAGATATAATTGAGTGTATAGACTCAAATAGAAAATTAGCTGAGATTATTGATTTTATGGAGTTTATAAAAGTAAGAGAAGAACGAGAAGAGACTAATAATATATTATTGAATGACCCTGAAATATTAGATAGAATTGACAAAGCCCGAATGCAAATAAAAAATGGTGAATTTAAGAATGTAGATGATGTGATGGAAGATGTATGAAGTAATCTTAGCAAAAGATGCTATAAAATATTACAAAAAGTCTGATGCTAAAATGAAAAAAATGCTAAATGAATGCTTTGTAAATTTAAAAGAAAATCCTAAAAATAATGTAAATGTTAAAAGATTAGAGGGAAAGTTAGAAGGTCTTTATAGGTATAGAATTAGGGATATTAGAGTAATTTATGAAGTAATAGATAATCGGGTTGAAGTTCATGTACTTGATATTGGAAATAGGGGAGACATTTATAAGTAATGAAAGGAATGATAATATGATAATAGAGTTAGAAGAAATAAGGCAAGAGCTCAAGGCTTATGATGTAAAGCTAGACGAGCTGAAGGAGTCTCTTTGACGTTGCTAATTTAGAGCAAGAGGCGAAAAAAATAGAAGAGGTAACGATGCATCCAGATTTTTGGAATGAGCCTGAAAAGGCTCAGGAGGTACTGCAAAAAATGAAGAGAACCAAAGACAAGGTGGATTCATTTAATAGGCTGAAAGGCGAGCTTGAGGATTTGGATGTTTTGATAGAAATGGCTATAGAGGAAAATGATACAAGTGTGCTTTCTGAAATAAAGGACGGGTACAAAAAGTTCCTAAATGACTTTGAAAATATGAGACTAAGCAATCTTTTAAAGGGTGAGTACGACAAAAATAATGCAATAATAACATTACACTCAGGAGCAGGCGGAACAGAGGCATGTGACTGGGTTCTAATGTTATTTAGAATGTATTCAAGGTGGGCTGAGAAAAAAGGCCACAAAATGGAAATCCTTGATTATTTAGATGGTGAAGAAGCAGGAATAAAGTCAGTAACATTTCAAATAAACGGAGAAAACACCTATGGATATCTAAAAGGCGAAAAAGGTGTACATAGACTTATAAGAATATCACCATTTGACTCAGGTGGAAGGCGACATACATCATTTGCATCATGTGATGTTATGCCAGAAATAAATGAGGATATAAACCTAGAAATAAAGGACGAAGAAATCAGGATTGATACATACAGAGCAAGCGGTGCGGGCGGACAGCATATAAACAAAACAGACTCGGCAATCCGTATAACACACATTCCAACAGGAACTGTAGTGCAGTGTCAAAATGAAAGGTCACAGCATAAAAATAAAGACAAAGCAATGCAAATGCTAAAAGCAAAGCTTTATGAACTAGAGTTAGAGGAGCAAGAGAAAAAAATAAAAAATATACAAGGCGAGCTATCAGATATATCATGGGGAAGTCAAATACGCTCATATGTTTTTTGCCCATATACGTTGGTAAAGGATAATAGAACAAGTGCAGAAACAGGAAATGTAAATGCAGTAATGGATGGCGAGATTGATATGTTTATAAATGAATATTTAAAATGGAAGGTAAGGAATTTATTAATCTAATAAAACAGGAGTTAAGATATGTATGAAAAGATACAAAGCAATCAAATCAAGCAAAGGCAAGAGGAAATAGATATAGTTGCAGCAAATGATGATAGTGCAATATTTTGTGAATGTAAATATACTAAGGATAAAGTAGGAATGGACGTTTATAATCTGTTGAGAGAAAGAAGTGAATTATTAAACTACAAAAATAAGTATTACTATATATTCTCGAAAGTGGATTTACAGATGAATTATTGAAATTAAAGGATGAAAGGGTTAAGATGATTAGTTTAGAGGAAATCATTTTACTTAGGAAGGAAAAACTACCTTATAAAGAGTAGAAAATTAGATGATGGATAGGGAGGAATAATATTATGAGAAAAGAGTTAGAGAAAAAGTATAATCCAGCTGAGATGGAGGATAGGATTTATAAGAATTGGCAGGATAAGAAGTATTTTCATGCAAAGGTAGATGAGAGTAAAACTCCATATAGCATAGTAATGCCACCGCCAAACGTAACAGGAGTGCTACATATGGGGCATGCACTTGATAATACTTTGCAGGATATTCTTATACGATGGAAAAGGATGCAAGGGTATGAAACTTTGTGGGTGCCTGGAACTGACCATGCTAGTATATCTACGGAGGTAAAGGTAGTGGATAAGCTTTTAAAAGAAGGAATAAAAAAATCAGATATAACAAGAGAGCGATTTTTAGATGAGGCTTGGGATTGGACTCGTAAGTATGGTGGGACAATAGTAAGTCAGATTAAAAAATTAGGTGCGTCTTGTGACTGGGATAGAGAGAGGTTTACATTAGATGAGGGCTTATCACGTGCAGTAGAAGAAATTTTTATAAGACTTTATGAAAAGGGGTACATATATAAAGGTGAAAGGATAGTAAACTGGTGTCCACACTGTAAGACTACTATATCCGACGCAGAAGTAGAACATGAAGAAATGCAAGGGAAATTTTATCACATAAAATACATGATAGAAGGTACCGATAAATACCTAGATGTAGCAACAACAAGACCTGAAACGCTTTTTGGTGATACGGCAGTAGCGGTAAACTCTAAAGATGAAAGATATAAAGAATATATAGGTAAAAATGTGATTCTACCAGTAATAAATAAAAAAATACCGATAATAGCGGATGAACATGCTGACATGGAATTTGGTACAGGAGTAGTTAAAATAACTCCAGGACACGATCCTAATGATTTTGAAGTAGGACAAAGGAATAATTTGCCCATAGTCATAGTAATAAATGATGATGGTACTATGAATGAAAAGGCAGATAAATATGAGGGAATGGATAGATATGAATGTAGAAAGATATTATTAAAGGATTTAGAAAAAAGCGGATTACTTATAAAAATAGAAGATCATACACATAACGTAGGCACACATGACAGATGTAAAACGATACTTGAACCTATGGTAAAGCTTCAATGGTTTGTTGCAATGGAAGAACTAGCAAAACCAGCGATAGATGCATTAAAAACTGGAGAACTCAAATTTGTACCAGATAGATACGGGAAAATTTATTTGCATTGGCTTGAGAATATAAAGGATTGGTGCATATCAAGACAACTTTGGTGGGGACATAGGATACCGGCATATTATTGTGAGGATTGCGGGGAAATAATGATATCAAGAACAGCACCTATCAAATGCAGTAAATGCGACAGTAGTAAAATGAAACAAGATGAGGATGTATTAGATACGTGGTTTAGCTCTGCACTATGGCCTTTTTCAACTATGGGTTGGCCAGGTAAAACAGAAGATTTGGAATTTTTCTATCCAACGAATGTACTTGTTACGGGATATGATATAATACTGCCTTGGGTTATAAGAATGGTATTTTCCGGAATAGAACAGACAGAACAAGTACCATTTAAAGATGTACTGATACATGGACTAGTTCTTGACTCAGAAGGGCGTAAAATGAGCAAGAGTATAGGGAATGGGATAGACCCAATAGAAGTAATAGAAAAATACGGTGCGGATGCACTTAGATTTACTTTGGTTAGCGGTAATACGCCAGGTAATGATATGAGATTTTATTTAGAAAGGGTAGAAGCAAGTCGTAACTTTGCAAATAAAATATGGAATGCAACTAGATTTATAATGATGAATATGGATAATGAAATAGCTGAGGTAAGCCTAGATGACCTTACTATAGCAGATAAATGGATATTATCGAAATTAAACACCCTGACAAAAGAAGTAACGGAAAATATGGAGCAATACGATCTAGGAATAGCAGCTCAAAAGATAGAAAATTTTCTATGGAATGAATACTGTGACTGGTATGTAGAAATGGTAAAACCACGATTATATAATAAGGAGGATAAAACTCGTGATGCAGCTCTTTATACGTTAAACACGGTACTTAAAGAAAGTTTAAAGTTGTTACACCCATACATGCCATTTATCACAGAAGAAATATATATTACATTACAGGATAAAGAAGATACTATAGTGGTTTCGAAATGGCCTAAATATAATATAGAATGGAACTTTGCAGAGGAAGAAGAGCAGATAGAAGCTATAAAAGAGATTATAAGAGGAATTAGAAATATAAGAGTAGAAAAGAACATAGTACCTTCGAAGAAAATAGAAGTGGTAATAGTAACTAAAGATAAGATATTAACAAATACGATAGAAAAACAAAAAGAAGTGTTTAAAACGCTTGCAAATGCTGATGAAGTAAAAGTGCAGACACAAAAAGATGAGGAATCAGAAAATACAGTATCAATAATAGTGAAAAACGCAACAGTTTACATACCATTAAAAAATCTTATAGATTTTGAGCAGGAACTAGCTAGACTGTCAAAGGAACAGGAAAAACTAGAAAAAGAGATAGAGAGAATAGATGATAAGTTATCAAACCAAGGATTTGTATCTAAAGCTCCAGAAACAGTAATACAGGCTGAAAAGGAAAAGAGGGTAGGGTATATAGATATATTAGATAAGGTGAAAGATGAGATACAAAAATTATTGGTAAATAAATGATATCAAAAAATTTTGCAAAAAAAAAGACTTGAAAGCCAATCGCAAATCGCGCGCTATTTGTAGTTGAAAGTCAGAAGACCGACAAAAAGTCCTCTCAAGTCTTTTTGCTTTGTCTTAAAAAGACAAAACCAGAAATCAACTAAATCAACCGTGGCCTTGGTTGAGTGCCTACGGATTACAAGAAGCTTAGGATTAGTATAAGCCGGCCAAAGCCATACTAATAAAAAACTTAGATGCAACATATAGGTGGCGGTGAAGCCTCTAGAAGATTTCGAAACCATGCTATCTGCATATTTCTATGCTTATGTATATTATACTACTAGAGAATACATATGTCAATAGTTTGTAAAAAGAAGTGGAAAAATTTTTTATCAAAATTTAACAAAACACTTGATATTGTTGTAAAATTATGCTATAATACAAAAAGTTATTACGGATGCTCCGCTGTACGGTTTGATACAAGAACATCTATGGAGAGAGGAGGAATACTAATGAATGAGATAATTAGAGCAATTGAGCAAGAAAATTTGAAGGAAAATGTAGATTCTTTTAATGTTGGAGATACTGTTAAGGTATATGCCAAAATAAAAGAAGGAGTTAAAGAGAGAATTCAAGTTTTTGAAGGCGTTGTGTTGAAGAGACAAAATGCAAGTGTTAGGGAAACTTTTACTGTTAGAAAAATTTCTAATGGTGTAGGTGTAGAAAGAACTTGGCCTGTGCACTCACCTAATATTGACCACATAGAAGTAATGAGAAGTGGGAAGGTTAGAAGAGCTAAATTAAACTATTTACGTGATAGAGTAGGGAAAGCAGCCAAATTAAAAGAAAAGAAAGTTGTAGCAAAATAATAAAAAGAGGGGACTTACAAGTCCCCATTTTAGATTTTGAAAAAAGTTTCAAATTTTACAAAATATACATACATTTTTTAAAGAAGTATGGTAGAATAAAAAAGACTCAATATAGGGGTGAGTCCGAAGGGAGATAAGTGTATGATAAATAATATATTTAAGATTCAAAATCCGGTTTTAAAAGAAATCTTTGAGTGGGTTGAAATTATTATTATTGCTTTATTGATAGTGGTTGTACTAAGAACTTATGTTGTGGAGTTTACACAAGTTTCGGGACCTTCTATGCAGCCTACATTACAGGACGAAAATAGACTTATAATAAATAGATTTATTTATAATTTTGAAGAACCAAAGCGTGGAGATGTAGTTGTGTTTGACTTTAATAAAGATACAAGTTTTATTAAAAGGGTCATAGGAGTACCAGGAGATAAGGTTGATATAAAGGATGGAGATGTATATGTCAATGATAAAAAGCTTGAAGAACATTATATAAAAGAGAAGATAGTACAAATGGGAAATGTTACTTTTCCAGTTACTGTAACTAAGGATCATTACTTCGTTATGGGAGATAATAGGAATAATAGCTCTGATAGTAGATTTAAGATGGTGGGGGATAATGGACTGGTAGCTAAAAAAGCTATAAGGGGTCCTGTAATCATAAGAATATGGCCATTTAACGAATTTGGTACATTAAAAAGCGAATAGGTGTTGGTGATAATATGTTAATACAATGGTTTCCGGGTCATATGAAAAAGACTAAGGATATGATAGTAGAGAATTTAAAGCTTGTTGATATAGTAATAGAAATAATTGATGCAAGACTACCTATAAGCAGTAAAAATCCTGATGTAGATAGTCTTATTTGTGATAAGCCCAAAATTATTTTGATGAATAAAATAGATTTGGCAGATGAGGCTATGACTAAAAAATGGATAAAGTTTTTCCAAAAAGATAATGTACATGTTTTATGTGTAAACTCAATAACAGGAGTAGGTATAAAAAATGTTGTAGATGAATGTAAAAATGTGCTGAAATATAAGCTTGAAAAGGATAAGGCACGTGGTAGAATACATCGTACTATAAGGGCTATGATAGTTGGTATACCTAACGTAGGCAAATCGACCTTTATAAATAAGCTAGTAGGGAAAGGCTCAGCGAAAACAGGTGATAAGCCAGGGGTTACAAAGGGGAAACAATGGATAAAAATACGGGGTGATTTTGAACTACTAGATACACCAGGAATACTTTGGCCCAAGTTTGAAGATGAGGAAGTAGGTATAAAGCTAGCTGCCATTGGTTCGGTAAAGGAAGAAATTATTGATACAAACGAATTAGCATTAAATATAATAAGGCTGGTCAGAGAAATAAATATTAATGTATTAATTGATAGATATAAAATTAAAAATGTTAATGAAAGCTCTAATTCAGAAGTATTAGAGCAAATAGCGGAAAATAGGAAATTTTATATTGCTGGTGGAAATTTAGATTTAGCTAGAGCTTCCAAAACATTATTGGATGAATTTAAAGGCGGAAAGCTAGGAAGAATAACACTTGATATTATAAAGTAGGTGATGTAATGTGGATATATATGCGAAGATAGATGAAATGAAGAATAGGCTTAAGTGTATTGATTTAAAGAAATCAGAAAGAGAACAGATAGAAAAGAGGCTGGCTAAGTTAGTTATTGAATTAGATAGGCTTCTTAATATGAGATTGTATGAAAATAAGCATTATGCAAAAGGCTGTAAGTTTGTTGCAGGCATTGACGAAGTAGGCAGGGGACCTCTGGCTGGTCCGGTGGTGTCTGCTTGTGTTATATTACCCGAAGACTGTTTGATAGAAGGTATAAATGATTCAAAAAAATTGTCTGAGAAGAAAAGAGTCGAAATATATGAGGTAATACGTGATAATGCTTTACATATAGGCATAAGTGTTGTAAAACCTGAAATAATAGATAAATATAATATTTTAAGAGCAAGCTTATTTTCAATGAAAAAGGCTATAGAAAAAATAGAAAATGATGTAAACATAGATATAGTGCTTGTCGACGGGAATCAAAAAATACCAGAGCTAGAATATGAGCAGGAAACAATAGTAAGTGGAGATGCCAAAAGTATATCGGTGGCGGCAGCTAGCATAATAGCCAAGGTAACACGTGATAGGTTAATGCAGGGAAAATATCACGAAATGTATCCAGAGTATAATTTTAAATCTAACAAAGGATATGGTACAGGTGAACATGTGGCAGCACTAAAAAAATGCGGACCATGCGAGATACACCGAAGGTCTTTTTTAGGGAAAATTCTTGCGGAGGCAGAGGGATTGTTATGAGGATAGATGAGAATTCTGTGTTTAGTAATAAATCTGTTAAGTTTGTAAATATTTCTGATTTGAAGGATGGGGATGTTTTTCGGGCTGAGGTTTTGGATATAAAGCAAAACGAGATGACACTGAAGCTTTTGGGGACTAATTCAACCATAAATGCTAAGACAACTAAGATACTGGGGCTTAAGATAGGTGAGTTTGTAAATTTTAAAGTAACCTCAAATAACAATAAACAGCTTGTGCTTGAACCGATTATAAATTCATCAGAGAATAGTGTTTATAATAATATACTAAAACAAAATAAGAATTTAGATATGGATAAACTGCTGATTCTGGTGAAAAATAATATTTCTATAACAGAAGAAAATATAACAAAATTAAATAATTTTATAAATCAAAATAAGCATTTAAATTTTCAAATAGATGATATATTAAAAGATTTAGCTAATTTTTCTAAATTTAAAATAAATTTAGAAAATAACACACTAACTAATCTAAATGAACTATATAAAAATTTATATAAGCTAGTTTCAAGTTTATTAGATGACAAGACTGCGACAGAAAAGATAAAAGATACAGCTATTGAAGTAAAGCAAAAGCTAGAGTTTACAACTCAAATATTAAATAATGATACCTATCTAGAAATACCATTAAAATTTAACAAAAATGATTACAATCCTGAATTATACATTCTGAAAAATAAAAAACATAAATTAAGCACATCGAATATAACCGCATTACTATGCTTAGATTTACCAAAGCTAGGATATACAGAGGTTCTAATAAATAAAAATCTAAATAATATAAATTGTAAATTTAGACTTGAAGATTTAGGCTCGAAGGAGACTTTTGTAAGACATATGAATGATTTGAAAATTAAACTTTCAGCAATGGGATATAATTTAATAAATGTAGCGTATGAGAATTTACAGGAGAAGGCGAATATACTAAATAAGGGGAGTTTACTTTTTAATGAAGGGGAGGACGAAGGTAGGATACGTTCATTTGATATACGGGTGTGAGGTGGTTGGGTTGAAGAAGGTGGCGGCTATTTCTTATGATAAGGATGATATTGCACCTAAGGTTGTTGCTAAGGGGCAAGGACATGTTGCGGAAAATATATTGAAAAAATCTGAGGAGCACGATATACCTGTAGTCAAGGATGAGAGGCTTATGAAAATGATGGATAATATTGATATAGGGGACTATATACCTGAGGAGCTGTATGAGGTTGTGGCTGAGGTATTGGCATTTGTGGTGAGGTTGGATGAAAATTAGTAAAGAATAGTTTATAAAATATTGATTTTTATTTTAAAATATATTATAATGTGTATATACACTAAAGAAAATAAGGGGCGATGAGTTGCATGGCGAAGACAATTGGATATAGTCCTGACGAATTGTGGAAGGCTATTATTGAAGATTTGTTTGACGAATTTTTGGAATATTTCATGCCAGAATTGTATGAACAGATTGATTTTACTAAAGGATATATATTTCTTGAACAAGAGTTAAAAAAATTATTTCGAGAATCTAAAAACAAAAAGAGAATAACAGATAAACTGGTCAAAGTTTATTTAAAGAATGGTGATGAAAAATGGATTCTAATTCATATTGAGATTCAAGGGTATAATGACGATGAATTTACACGAAGAATGTTTAAATATTTTTATAGAATATATGATAAATATGAAAAAGACATAAATGCAATAGCTATATTTACTGACGATAAAAAAGATTATAAACCTGATAAATATGAATATAAATTTTTAGGTACTAAAGTTACATATGAATACAACACTTATAAAATACTAGAACAAACTGAAGAAAAACTATTGCAAGATAAAAATTTGTTTGCACTAGTAATATTAGCTGGTTTGTATAGTATAAAATGTGAAAAAATAAAAGAACAAAAGTATAAATTTAAGTTAAACTTGATAAGATTATTAAGGCAAAGAAAGTATACTAATGAAAAGATACAAATAATATTTGATTTTATAGAGGGAATAATAAGACTACCAGAAACTGAAGAAAAGCTATATAAAGAAGAAATTGAGAAAAATTTAAAAGGAGGCAGAGAACCTATGGGAATGAAAGAGCTTATTGAAAAATATGCAATGAAGGAAGGAATGAAAGAAGGAATAAAAAAGGGGAAGAAAGAAGGCAAAAAAGAAGGTAAGATTGAAGGTAAAATTGAAGGTAAAGTAGAAGCAAACGTTAGGGTAGTAAAAAATATGCTAAAGAAGAAATTGACAAAGCACGAAATTCTAGATTACACAGGAATGACAGAAACAGAATATGAAGAAGCTATTTGTATGGTTATAGAAGATTGATATACTGGAGATGATGCATATGAACAAAAGAAAAGTTGGCAGTCAAGCGGAGGAAGTGGCTGAGAAGTATCTTGTGAGGAGGGGATACGAGGTAGTTGAGAAAAATTATAATTGTTCCTTTGGGGAGATAGATATAGTAGCTAGAAAGGATGATTTCTGGATATTTATTGAAGTGAAATATAGGAGGGATTTGTCATATGGTTATCCTGTAGAGGCGGTAACAGTTGCGAAGCAAAAAAATATTAGGAAAGTTGCAATGCTATATATAAAGCACAAAAACCTTGTACGAGAGAAGAATTTTAGGTTTGATGTGGTTGGAATATTGGGAGAATTAAATAATCCAAGAATATCTTTAATAGAAAATGCATTTTAGCTTGAAATATTTTTAAATTTGTGGTAAAATGTTTTTAGTAATTATTAAACCATGAAAGAAGGTATTAACTTGGATACGAATAATAATGCTAATATATTGAATTTACATACTGATGGAGACTTTGAATATTACTCCGTCGCTGTCCTAGATGAACTAGGCGATGTTGAACAGTACATATGGCAAAAAGATTTTGACGAAAATGAAGAAAATCAAGATTTAATTAAGGTTTGCGAGTTATTTGAGCTTAATTATAATAGAGCTCTAGCAATTGGCAAATTTGATAATGAAAGTATAGAGATAAGTTCTATAAAGGATGTAGAACCTAAATGTTTTACGATGGCAGACCCTAATGTATGTTCGATTACAACTAATTTACGTAAGGTACCACTGATTATAAAAAGTAAACAAATCGTAAATGTTATAATATACGATCCTATAAAAAAGGTTTCAGCACTCGCAGCGGTAAGTATGAGACAGACTCTAGATAAATCACTTAAGGAGCTTATTTTAAAGCTAAATATAAAATATAACATTAATCCAATGGATTTGAAAATAGGAATGATTTCTTTTGGAAATAGTAAGGTTGAGGTGAACGGTGATACCTTAGAAGTTTTTAAAAATAATTTTCATAATATAAGCCATTGCATCTCAAAAACAGAGAATGATATAACAAATCTAGACATATGCAAAATAAATGTTGCCACTTTGCTAGAAGTTGGTGCTAAGTATGAAAATATTATCATTATAAAAAATGAAGATTTACCAGAAGCATTAAGAATGGATGAATATGTATATGTAGTAATAAATATAAAATAGAAGGCATTTGCCTTCTATTTTATATTTCTATTTCTTACCGCTTAACATTTCTTTTATCCCAGTTATTGATCCAAGCAGTGAAACTGCCTCTGATGGGATAATAATCTTGCTTGATTCTGATTCAGCCATCTTAGATAGTGCTTCAATACCTTTTAGGTTTATAACTTCGGCAGTAGGGGCAGCTTCTTTGATTGCTTCTAGTACCATTTTATTACCTGCGGCTGTTGCTTCTTGAACTCTTAATATTGCTTCGGCTTCTCCAGTAGCTCTAAGGATTTGTGCTTCCTTATCACCTTCAGATCTACGAATATTTGCTTCTTTATCAGCTTCTGCATTAAGTATAGCTGATTGCTTACGTCCTTCGGCTTCAAGGATAGTAGATTGTCTTAATCCTTCAGCTTCTAATATTGCTGCTTGCTTTTGTCTATCTGCACGCATTACTTTTTCCATTGCATCTTGAATGTCACGAGGAGGCATTATATTTTTTAACTCAACACGATTTACTTTTATTCCCCATTGGTCAGTTGCTTCGTCAAGAATAGTACGTAGCTTAGTATTAACTATATCTCTTGAAGTTAGTGTTCCATTTAAATCTAGCTCACCTATTATATTACGAAGTGTAGTCGCAGCTAGGTTTTCAATAGCACTTATTGGATTAGCTATTTCATAAATAAAGTTGATAGGGTCAGTAACCTTAAAATACACAACTGTATCTATCTGGATTGCAATATTGTCCTTTGTAATAACTGGTTGAGGTGGAAAATCAATAACTTGTTCACGAAGGTCGATTACAGTTTTCATGTTTTCTAAAAACGGAATAATAAAGTTGATACCTGTATCGGCCTTTCTATGAAATTTTCCTAACCTCTCTACTATACCTACTGTAGATTGTGAAATAATCTTAACACTTGATATTGCAACTATGACTATAAATATAAACACTACACCTAACATCATTAGAACTGGGTCTATTCCGCCAGAAGATGACATATAATCTAATAAAAACATTTAAAACACTCTCCTTTTTAATTTTATTCGGTTATCTTTGAAACTATCAAAGTAACACCTTTTATTTCATTTACAATAACTAAAGAATCTTTGCTAATTAAGGTATCTTCCTTAGAAATAGCGGACCAAATTTCGCCCTTTAGTTTCACTTGTCCAGCATTGTTTACATTATTTATATCTGTAATAGCCACTCCTTTTGTGCCAAGGGTAGAATCAAGATTTGTTTTGTGAGTGTGTTTTGATTCTAGAAATTTTTTTGCAAGTGGTCGAGTATATAAAGTTAATATAAATGAAACTAATAGAAATACTAAAATTTGTCCATAAAGGCTTACATTTAAGAAATCAAATATACATGCTAGGATAGCTCCTACAGTAAAGCATATCAAAATAAATGAATTTGTAAGTAATTCTAAAATAGCAAATATAACTGCTATGATAATCCAAATAATCCATAATTCTAACTCCATTAAAAAATCACCACCTTTCATTAGAATACAATTATTAATTTATATATTATATCATATCAAAAAATGTGTTTTTTTGCAATATATATAAAAAAAATTTAATATTTGTAATAATTTATTTTTAAAAAGAATATAAATTAGATATCGAAGCAATGATTTTAAAGGAGGAGTGGTGAAGTGGAAAGTTTTAATATATATAAGGATATAGCAGAAAGGACTAATGGCGATATATACATAGGAGTTGTAGGACCGGTTAGAACGGGCAAGTCGACTTTTATAAAGAGATTTATGGATTTGTTTGTGATACCACATATAGAAAACGATTTTGTCAAGGAAAGGGCACAGGATGAATTGCCACAAAGTTCAGATGGTACTACGATAATGACTACAGAGCCTAAGTTTATACCAAATGAATCAGCAATGGTAACTTTAAACGAAGATATAAGCTTTAAGATAAGAATGATAGATTGTGTAGGTTATGTAGTGAAAGGCGCAAATGGGCATTATGAAGGTGAAAATCCTAGAATGGTGCATACACCATGGAGTGAAGAAGATATGCCATTTGAAAAGGCTGCGGAGATGGGTACATATAAAGTAATATCTGAACACTCTACAATAGGAATAGTTGTAACTACTGACGGTAGTATAACAGGAATACCAAGAGAAAGCTATGAGGAAGCAGAGGAAAAGACGATAAGTCAACTTAAAGCTATAAATAAACCATTTGTAATTTTGCTAAACTCACGAACACCATATTCAGAAGGTGCTCAAAACTTAGCGAATAAGCTTGCTGAAAAATACGGTACATGTGTTATTCCAATAAATTGTTTGCAACTAAAACGAGAAGATATAACAAACATATTAGAAAAAATACTTTATGAATTTCCTATACAAGAAATAAGAATAAATTTCCCGAAATGGTTAGAAAGTATGGAAAATAGCTACTGGCTAAAGAAAAGTATGATAGAACATATAAAATCAAGCTCTGAAAAGGTGTTTAAAATATCTGATGTAAAAAATGCAGTAGAGGCTTACTCAGGAAGTGAACACGTTAAGAAAACATACCTAAACTCAATAAATTTAGCAGCAGGAATAGCAAATATAGACCTATCGCTATTAGATGAACTATTCTACCGAGTAATCAGTGAGACAGCAGGGGTAGAAATAAATAGTGACGCGGAACTAATAAATACACTCAAAAAACTAGCTCTTACTAAAGAACAGTACGAAAAGGTTTCATATGCCTTATCTGAAGTAGAGCAAAAAGGCTATGGTGTGGTAATACCGAGGCTTGATGAGCTTATACTTGACGACCCACAAGTAATAAGGCAAGGTAATAAATATGGAGTAAAGCTAAAAGCACGAGGACCGTCACTACATATAATAAAAGCAAATATAGAAACCGAGATTTCTCCTATAGTGGGCACTCAAGAACAAAGTGAAGATTTGCTAAACTACCTAACAAGCGAAGTAGAGCGTGACCCAAGCAAAATATGGCAATCAAATTTATTTGGAAAACCATTACATGAACTTGTAAGTGGCGAGTTGCAAAGCAAGATAAATAAGATGTCGTATGATTCGCAAGAACGATTGCAGGAAACCTTGCAGAAGGTTATAAATGATGGAAGTGGGAATTTGATATGTATTGTGTTGTAGTGGAGATATATTGTAATGAATTTTATATATAGTTTTGCATATAATAATAGTATAGAAAATCTATTTTTCTATAAAAAATCAGTTGACAATACTTTTGTCGTATAGTATAATATTATTATAAAAGCGGTGTACCCCTACCAGTAAGTGGGGAGCTATAAAAGCGGTGTACCCCTGCCAGTAAATGGGGAGTTATAAAAGCGGTGTACCCCTGCCAGTAAGTGGGGAGTTATAAAAGATGGGAGGCATGCTTGCCTCCTTTATTATTAGGAGGACATGATGACAGGACTTAACTTTTACGTGATTACCGATGAGTATGTTAAATATTTGCACAATTTTGATAATACTGTTGTAGAAAATAAAGATCCTATAAACAGATATTTTGACAGAAAATATATTGGGGTTGTATTTGAATTAAACGAATTTAAATATTTTGCTCCGCTATCATCATTTAAAAACAAGCACAGAAAGATGAAAGAAGCTATCGACTTTATAAAAATTGGTACTATGGCGGTTATAAATCTTAATAACATGATTCCAGTACCTGAAGGTGAAATTACATATTGTAATATAGAAAAACAAGATGATATGAGATATAGACAGTTGCTTAGAAATGAATACGATATCTGTAAACATAAAGAAAATCATATAATTAAGAATGCTAAGTCACTTTACAATAAAGTGACTAATTACAATTCATTTATTGCAGAAAGATGTTGTGATTTTAAGCTACTTGAGGACAAGTGCAGGGAATGGAGTAAGTAAAATACTCTGAGAAAACTATTGACAAATGTCAAAAAAAGTAATATAATCCATATATTAACATAAAAAAGGAGGATTATTAATGAGAAAAGGTAAAGTTATTCAATTTAATAAAAATAGAACGAATGGGTGTCTAGCAACAGACCAAGGAATAGGTAATGATCTTAAAGGAGACGGTGGTTTAACGGGTGTCCACAAAAGCGATCCTATATTGGAATTAATTGAAAATTTAAAAATATTAGCATTAGTTGAAGCGTATGGAGCAGAAGTTGTTAGTAATGCACTAAAAGATGAAAGAAATGCTGGTTTAGAAATAGGAATTTAATATGTACAAATAAAAACACCCCGCAAATTTTTGCGGGGTGTTTTTATTTGTACATGTCTGCGATGTCATCAACTAAATTTCCTATCTTTACAATCCAATCCTTACTAACTTTATTTATATTCTTTCTGTTGTTTCTTGAAGAAAGGGCTACACCAGCCATTCCTACAAGGTTTCCTACTACAAAGCCAGTTACAAATCTGTTGAAATTCATAAGTATTCTCCTTTCATTTTTGTATATTCATTATTATCTTTTACAAAAATTTTATTTATACACTGGTATTAAATTGAAAAAAAATAAAAAATTTTAAAAAAACAATTGTATTAAATAAAAAAATTTATTATAATAGATAAGTAGGGATTAAAAAAAGAGGAGAAAAGATTATGTTTGAAAATGTGAAGACTGTAATTTTTGATGTTGATGGAACTATGGTGGATTCCGTTCATGTATGGAAAACTATTAATACCGAGTTTTTTGGACAGTTTGGTATATTGCTTGATACAGAAAACATGAGGCAGATTCTTTCTTTAGGGTTCGATGATGCCGCAGAGTATTGTAGTCGAAACTATAATATACCTTATACAGCAAATGAAGTTAAAAATATTTGGAATGAAAAGGGTATAGAATATTATTCAAAGCAAGTGACGTTAAAGGATGGTTTTAGGGAGCTTTTAGAAAATTTAAAGTCTAATAACTTTAAAATAGGTGTCGCTACAAATAATTCTAAAAAGATTATAAACTTTTTATTTCAAAAGGAAAATATTTTAAAGAAGTTTGACATAATACTGACGTCAGAAGATGTACAAAAAAGAAAACCAGATCCAGAGATGTTTGTGAAAATAGCGAACCATTTTGGTACTGAGTTGAATAATTGCTTAGTTTTTGAAGACTCAAAGACAGGCATGATGGCTGCAAAAATTGTAGGAATGAAAGTATGTGCAGTACTAGATAAAAGCTTGACCTCGAAGAATACTGAAATAGACAGCATGGTAGACTATAGCATAACAAGTTTTAGGGAATTAAAAATTTAAGAAAAATTATTTATCTGGGGGGATAAGAAATATGAATTATACAAATGAAACTGAGTTATATGAAATTATGGAGTCAAGACATAAGGATCCACATCACATCCTAGGGATGCACAAAATAGAGTTTGAAGGTAAAGAATTTATAGTTGTAAGGGCTTATATACCACAGGCTAGGACTATATATGTAAAAACGGAGAATAAAGATGATACACTTTATGAGATGAATAAGATACACGAATCAGGTTTTTTTGAATTAGCTTTTAATGATAAGCATAGAAAGTTTAAATACAAGCTACAAGCAGAGGATTACGATAATAATATATGGGAATTTCATGATCCATATGCATTTGATAAGGTGTTGACTCATTTTGATTTACATTTATTTAATGCGGGAAATCACTATGAGATATATGAAAAGTTGGGAGCTCATCCGATGGAGATTGACGGAGTGCAAGGGACACTTTTTGCGGTATGGGCACCGAATGCACAAAGAGCAAGTGTTGTAGGTAATTTTAATGCATGGGATGGAAGGCGTAATCAAATGAAAATGCTGGCACATTCTGGTATCTGGGAATTATTTATTCCGGGAATTAGTGAAGGAGAAGTTTATAAATATGAATTAAAAGCTAAAAATGGTGATGTGTTTCAAAAAGCTGATCCATATGCAAATGCTGGGGAGCTTAGACCTAGAACAGCATCTGTTGTATGTGATATCTCAAATTTTGAGTGGAACGATAATGAATGGCTAGAACAAAGGACAAAACAAGATGTGTATAATAGACCTATGAATATATATGAGGTGCATCTTGGATCATGGATGAGAGAAGGAGAAGAAAATAGATATTTAACATATAGAGAAGCAGCACATAGACTTTGCGATTATGTAAAGGATATGGGTTATACACATATTGAACTTTTACCTGTTTTAGAATACCCATTTGACGGGTCATGGGGTTACCAAGTTACTGGATATTATGCACCGACTAGTAGATTTGGTTCGCCAGCCGATTTTGCTTATTTTGTTGATTATATGCATAAAAATGGAATAGGAGTCTTACTTGATTGGGTTCCAGCACATTTTCCAAAGGATGCACATGGACTTAGAAGATTTGATGGTACTGCATTATATGAACATGAGGACAGTAGAAAAGGGGAGCATCCGGATTGGGGTACACTCATATTTAACTATGGTAGAAATGAGGTTGAAAACTTCTTAATAGCGAATGCAATATTTTGGATAAGAAAGTATCATGTAGATGGACTGAGGGTAGATGCAGTTGCTTCTATGATTTACCTTGATTATGGTAAAAACTATGGCGAATGGTTGCCTAATGGATATGGTGGAAAAGAAAATATAGAGGCATTAGAGTTTATGAAACATATGAATTCTGTAATAACAGGCGAGTTTCCAGGGGTTATGATGATAGCAGAGGAGTCGACAGCATGGACAGGGGTGTCACATTCGGTTGAGAACCATGGATTAGGATTTAAATATAAATGGAACATGGGTTGGATGAATGATTTCCTAAGCTATATAAGCAAAGATCCTATATATAGAAAATATCACCACAGCAATCTGTCTTTTGGACTAATATATGCTTACACTGAAAATTTCATACTGGTACTTTCACATGATGAAGTTGTTCATGGTAAGGGTTCTATGATAGGTAAAATGCCAGGAGATTATTGGCAAAAATTTGCTAATCTGCGTGTTGCATACGGATTTATGTACGCACATCCAGGTAAGAAGTTATCTTTTATGGGAAGTGAGTTTGCACAGTTTGAAGAATGGAATGAAACTAAGAGCCTAGATTGGCACCTGCTAGATTATGAAAAGCATAGACAAATTCAAGATTATATGAGGGATTTAAATAACTTATATAAAAATGAAAAAGCATTATGGCAAAAAGATTTTACTCCAGATGGTTTTGAATGGATTGACTGTGCTGACTACCAAGTAAGCTTACTAACCTTCGTGAGAAAGGGAGAAAATTATGAGGACGATATTATAGTAGCATGCAACTTCACACCAATGCCACACATGAATTATAGAATGGGAGTTCCATCAGAGGGAACATATATCGAAATATTTAATAGTGATGATGAGAAATATGGTGGTAGTGGTATAAAAAATGGAAATCCAATAAAAGCCGATAAGAAGCATTGGAATTATAGAGACTACAGCATCGAAGTGAAGCTACCACCGCTTGGGTGTGTGTATTTGAAAAGAAATGGGAAGTGAGAGGTCGGAGGTCAGAGAATTTGTAAAAACTTATCCGAAGTTCCCCTCTCCCT